>CAZQEW010000004.1:0-22408 GCA_964591495.1 uncultured Klebsiella sp. | reverse complement strand
CCGATTCATCCAACGCATCCGAAACCAGGCTCCTAGCTGCCTTCGCCGCGCGCCATCCCGCTTTCACCAAACTCTTCGCCGGCTTCGGCAAGGACTTCATGCCCACGCTCAACGAAGGTTCGCTGCTCTTCATGCCCGTGCTGCTGCCGAGCACCTCGCTCACCGAGGTGAAGCGCGTCATGTCGTGGCAGGACCGCGTCATCCGCAGCTTGCCGGAGGTCGAGAGCGTCGGTGGCAAGCTGGGCCGCGCCGAGACCGCCACCGACCCCGCGCCGGTCGAGATGATTGAGACCACCATCATGCTCAAACCCGAGTGGCTGCCCACCAACCGCACCTACCTCGGCTTCATCAAAATCCCGACCGTCTATCGCAACCCCGCGTGGCGGCCTACCTCGACGAAGGAAACGCTCATCGCCGAACTCACGGAAAAGCTCGCGAACGTCCCCGGCTACGTGCCCGGCTTTTTGCAGCCCATCGAGAACCGCATTCTCATGCTCTCCACCGGCATCCGCGCGCAGCTCGGCGTGAAAATCCTCGGCGGCTCGCTGGATGACTTGCAGCGGAAAGCCTTCGAGGTCGAGCGCATCGTCCGTGAAGTGCCCGGCGCGGTGGGTGTCGCGCCCAGTCGCGTGCAGGGCAAGCCGTATCTCGAAGTCGAGGTCAACCGCGTGGCGATGGCGCGCTTCGGTCTGCGCGCGGCGGACGTGCTCGATGCCGTCGAGACCGGCATCGGCGGCAAGGTGATTTCCACGACGTATCAAGCCGCCGAGCGCATGGACCCGCGCGAGCGCACCGGCATCCAAGTGCGTTTGCAACGCGACGAACGCGACGACCTCGAACGCCTCGGTGACGTGCTCGTGGCCACGCCCGGCGGGAAGCACATCCCGCTCGGCCAGCTTGCCTCGATTCGCCGCGCCACTGGCCCGAGCGAAATCGCGAGCGAAAACGGCCGTCTCCGCGTCTTCGTGCAGGCGAACGTGCAGGACCGTGATTTGACCGGCTTCGTCGAGGACGTGAAGCGCCGCGTGGAGAAGGAAATTGTCCCCACGCTCCCGCCCGGCATGACCATCGAATACAGCGGCGAATACGAGAACCTCGTGCGCGCGCAGCAGACGCTTTACTACATCTTTCCGGCGACGTTGCTCATCATCTTCCTGCTGCTTTACATGGTCTATCACTCCGCGAAGGAGGCCGCGCACGTCATCCTCGCCGTGCCCTTCGCGCTGACCGGCGGCGTCTTCCTGCAATACGCGCTGGGCTACAATTTCAGCGTGAGCGTGTGGGTGGGCTACATCGCGCTCTTCGGCACGGCCATCCAGACCGGCGTGGTGATGGTGGTTTACCTGGAGGAAATGGTGGCGAAGAAGCAGGCCGCGTGCGCCGCCGCCGGCCAGCCCTTCACGCGCGACGACCTCGTGCAGGCCATCAAGGACGGCGCGCGCCTGCGCCTACGGCCAAAAGTCATGACCGTGGCGACCATCGTGGCGAGCCTCCTGCCGATCATGTGGAGCCACCGCCCCGGCAGCGAAGTGATGCAGCCGCTCGCGACGCCCGTCATCGGCGGCATGGTGAGCAGCCTCCTGCACATCCTCGTGGTCACGCCGGTGATTTTTGCGATGCTGCGGGAGCGGGAACTCCATTCTAGGAGTCCCGCCACGGCCAAGTCCTAAGCGGTCTTGCGTGAGGTTCTTGTGTCTACCGGGCGACCGGCGGAAACCATGATGCGGCAGCCGGCCCGCCCTGAAACCTTGGACTTTTGCGCGGTCATCGGTTCATCTTCGGGAGCAATGAATTCACCTGGCCCGGCATCCCCGTATTTCCCTATCGGCGTCCATAACGCCGATGCCAAGGACTTGTTCAAGACGAGCATCACGGTGAACCGCCAGGCGGCTCGGCGTTCAGAGCCCTCTCCCAGACACCGTTGCCAGCATAACCACGCCATGAACCGCCTGCTCGCCTGTGTCACGGCCACGCTGCTCGCCGCCCTCGCCGCAGTTGCCGCCACGCCATCATCCTCTCAACCCAAGCTGGAGCGCGGGAAAGACCTCGTCGAAGTCCCCGCCATTCGCGAGGGCCTGTCAGTGCACAATCTGTTTCAGGCGAACATGGTCCTCCAGCGCGACAAGCCGATTCGCTTGTGGGGCTGGGCGACGCCGGGGGACAAGGTAACGGTGAGTTTCGCCGGTCAGTCGCAATCGGCCACGGCGGCGGCGGACCGGTCGTGGAAAGTCGAGTTGCCTGCCGCGCCTGCGAGCGCAGAGCCGCGCCGGTTGGTCGTGCAGGGCAGCAAGCAGAAGGTCGAGCTGGAGAACATTCTCGTGGGCGACATCTGGGTGCTCGGCGGACAGAGCAACATGGAGTTCGAGATTCCCAAGGTCGAAGGCGGCCAGCTCGAAGTTGTTTCCGCGAACTTTCCCAACATCCGGCTCTTCAGCGTGCCGCAGCAGAATGGCCCGGATGCGAAGCCTTCGTTCCCCATGCTCTACCAGTGGGGCGACTTCTTTGGCCGCCATTACCGGCAGGGTTACTGGGATGTCTGCACACCGGAGACCGTGCGCGACATGTCGGCGATCGGCTATGTCTTCGCCCGCCGCATTCACATGGCCTCGCAGGTGCCGATTGGCGTTGTGGATGCCTCACGCGGCGGCACCACGGTGGAAGCATGGACGCCGCTGGAAGTGTTGAAAACGATCGACACGGCCGAGGTGAAAACGCTGCTCGCTGAATGGGATCAGAAAGTGGCGGCGTTCGATCCGCAGCAGGATCTGGCGAAGCGGGTGAAGGCGTTCGAGGACTGGAAGGCTCGTCAGAAGGCTGAGGGCAAGGAGATTCCCGCCGGCCGCAAGGCACCTGATGATTTGCTGCCTGGCCCGGCCATGGACATGAACCGCCCGGGCAACTGCTACGCCAGCATGATTGCGCCGCTGGCGGGATTTCAAATCAAGGGCGCCATCTGGCATCAGGGCTTCAACAACGCGCTCGTCCCCAACGGCCACGTGCTCTACGCGCAGGTCTTCCCCAAGATGATTGCCGCGTGGCGCGCCGCCTTCGCCGCGCCGCAGATGCCCTTTGGCATCATCTCGCTCTGCACCGCGGGCGATCCCCAAACGCTGGATGATTACCTTGAGCGCATGAGCGACGAGGGCATTTACATCCGCGAGGCGCACTTCAAAACGTTTCTTAACCTGCGCAATGCGGGCGACAAGAACATCGGTTACGCCAGCAGCTTCGACCTGCGCCGCAGCTGGTATCATCCGCAGATCAAAATCCCCGCCGGTGAACGCATCGCCGCCTGGGCGCTGGCCACGCAGTATGGCAAGAACGTGCGCTGGCTGCCGCCCATGCTGAAGGAAGTGAAGACCGGAGAAGGCCGGATGGTGCTGCACCTCGACACCTGGGCCGGCCCTTTCCACGATGGTCCGATTCAGGGCTTTGCCATCGCGGGTAAAGACGGGCGCTTCCAGCCCGCCAAAGCCGAGTGGCTCAACAAAAGCGCCGGTCAAAAAGGCCAGCCAAACCCCGAGCGCAGCGCCATCGTCCTCACCAGCCCGCTGGTGCCAGAACCGCTCTACTTCCGCCACGCCTGGGGGCGCAATCCGCTGGCCAATTTGAAATCGTCCGACGCCACTGATCTCCCTTTCGCCACCCAGCGCAACGACTCGTGGACCATGGCTGACATGTATGAAATCTACACCGGCAAGAAGTCTGCCGCCCCGGCGCTTAGTCGCAGCGAGCAGGCCGAACTCGTCAAAGCCCTCCGCGCCGCCGATCTGAAACGGCGCGCCGGCGAGGCCAAGTCATTCCTCGAAAAGCATCCGACTGCACTCCAATGAGAGCGATCTCAATACCGGCCCTGCTGCTTTCACTGACGCTGATGTCTGCTCATGTGCGCGGCGCTGACCATGAGCCCGCGCTCGTGCTCGATGCCGACACCGGCATCACGCTGCGCGAGGGTTTCGACGCGGAATTGCTCTACACTGTGCCGAAGTCGCAGGGTTCGTGGATCGCGATGGCGTTTGACCCGAAGGGAAGGCTCATCGTTTCGGACCAGGATGAGACGGGCATCTATCGGGTGACGCTGCCGGCGGCGGGCGCGGGCATCAAAGTCGAGAACCCGCCGGGGTTTCCTTACGAACCGATTCAATGGGGCCGGCGCAAAGTGGGCGGAGCGTTCGGGTTGGTTCATGCGTTTGACAGCCTCTACCTGGTGAACATGCGTGGCGTCTATCGCATCCGCGACACGGACGGCGATGACCGCTACGACGAGTTCACGCTGCTGAAGAAACTCAACGTCGGCTACGAACACTCGGCGCACTCCATTATCCCGACTGCCGACGGCACGGGATTGTATTTGGTGGCGGGAAATTTCACGCGCGTGCCGGAGGGCGTCACTTCCGTGCAGCCGCCCGTGTGGCAGGAGGATTCGTTGCTGCCCACGATTCCCGACCCCACAGGCCACGCGGTCGGACTCAAACCGCCGGGCGGGTGGATCTGCCGCATCTCGCCGGATGGCAAGGACTGGAAGCTCATCGCGTCGGGATTTCGCAACTCCGTGGACATTGCGCTCAATCGTGAGGGCGAACTGTTCACTTACGATTCGGACATGGAGTTCGATGTCGGCTCGCCGTGGTATCGGCCCACGCGCATCAATCACGTCACGAGCGGCGCGGAGTTCGGCTGGCGGTCAAGCACGGGTGTGTGGCGCGGCTACTTCGCGGACAGCCTTGGTTCGGTGCTGGACATGGGCCCCGGCTCGCCGACGGCCATCAGCTTTGGGCATCACTCGAATTTCCCGGCGGAGTTTCAGGACAAGCTCTTTGTGTGCGACTGGACCTTCGGGACCATCTTCACCGTGGCGATGCAGGAAAGCGGCTCCAGCTACACCGGCACGAAAGCGGAGTTCCTCCACGGCAGCCCGCTCAACATCACCGCTATGCGCTTCGGGCCCGACGGCGCGATGTATTTCATCACCGGCGGGCGCATGACGGAGTCGCGGCTCTACCGGGTGCGCTACACGGGCGGAAAAAAGGACGGCACTCCGCGCACGCTGCTCGCCAACAGCGAAACGCGCGCGCTGCGTCACTCGCTGGAGAAACTTCACGTCAGCGGTGGTGGTCGCGCGGCGGTGGAGAAAGCATGGCCGCACCTCGCGCACGCCGACCGTCCCATCCGCTACGCCGCGCGCATCGCGGTCGAGAACCAAGAAGTCGCGTTGTGGCAGGAGATGGTTTTCGCGGAGAAGAATCCGCGCGCCGCAATTTACGCCGCCATCGCGCTGGCCCGGCACGGGCACAAGTCTCTCGCTGGACGGCTGCTCGACAAGCTCGGCGAGGTTCCTTTTCCCACACTGGAGCGCGAAGACCAACTCGCGCTGCTCCGCGCCTACGCGTTGTGTTTCATCCGCATGGGCCAACCCGCGCCCGACAAAGCAGCGGTCATTGCCGCCAAGCTCGACGCACATTTTCCCTCGGGCGATGACACCGTGAACGCCGAGCTGTGTCGCGTGCTCGCTTTCCTCGACGCCCCCACCGTCGTGCGGAAGACCATCGCGCTGATGCGCGCCACGCGCGCCGACGCGGTGAACTACGACAAGGCAATGCTCGCGCGGCACGAGTATGGCGCGGCCATCTTGAAGATGATGGCAAACACGCCGAACACGCGGAACATCCACTACGCCTACTGCCTCAGCCGCGTTCGCGCCGGCTGGACGCCCGATGACCGCCGCTACTTTTTCGGCTGGCTGAACGACGCGCTCGCGAAGGACGGCGGCAAGAGCTTCGCCGGCTACATCCGCGCCATTCGCAAAGACGCCATCGCGCAGCTCGACACCGCCGATGTGGAGAAGCTGGCCGCGTTGCTCGCCGACTTCCCCGCCGTGGACCTGACGAAACTGCCCAAGCCCAAAGGCCCGCCCGTTGCGTGGACGGTCGAGAGTGCAGTGAAGCTGTTCGACGGCGAGCTGCGCGGGCGCGATTTTGAACATGGGAAGAAGATGTTCGCTGCCGGCCACTGCATCGCGTGCCATCGCATCGCCGGCGAAGGCGGCCACTCCGGCCCCGATCTCGGCTCGCTCGGCAACCGCTTTTCCATCCGCGACATCCTCACCGCCATCATCGAGCCGAGCGCCTCCATTTCTGAGCAATACATGGCGAGCGTCGTGAAACTTAAGGACGGCGAGACGCTCAATGGCCGGCTGATCTTCCGGAACGAACAGGAAGTGGGCGTGGCGACGAATCCCTTTGACCTCAACCACATCACCAAAGCCCCGGCGGCGCAGGTGGCCAGTATTGCCTACTCGCCCGTGTCCCTCATGCCCGACGGGATGATTGGCGGGATGAACGGTGAGGAGCTGATGGACTTGATCGCGTATTTGCTCTCCGGGGGAAACGCGGGCCACAAAGTTTTCCGCAAATAAACCGCCGTTCCAGCAACCCGGCCAGCCTTTGAACCGTCCAACTCACCGCCGCATGAAAGATCTGCTCCGTCTCTGGCTCCTGCTCGCGCTCGCGCACACCGCGCTGGCCGCGTCGAAACCGAACATTGTCTTCATCCTTGCTGATGACCTCGGGTATTCCGACCTGGGCTGCTACGGCGGGGAGATTGCCACTCCGCAGCTCGACTCACTGGCGAAGGGTGGCCTGCGCTTCACGCAGTTCTACAACACCACGCGCTGCTGGCCCACGCGCGGCGCGCTGCTCTCCGGCTACTACGCGCAGCAGATTCGCCGCGACAAATTGCCCGATGTGCCGGGCGGCGGGGCGCAGATGGCGCGTCCTCCGTGGGCGCGGCTGCTGCCGGAGTTTCTCAAGCCGGCGGGCTACCGCAGCTACCACAGCGGCAAGTGGCACATCGACGGCAAGGTGCTGGCCACCGGCTTCGACCGCTCGCTCAACATGCAAAACCAGGGCAATTTCTTCACCGCGCGCGGCAACACGATTGACGACGTGCCCGTGACGCCGCCGGCCGATGAAAAAGGTTATTACGCCACCACCGCCACGGCCGACCACGCCATCGAGTGCCTCAAGGACCACGCCGCGAATCACGCGGGCCGGCCCTTCTTCCACTACGTCGCCTTCATCGCGCCGCACTTCCCGCTGCATGCGCTGCCGGAAGACATCGCGAAGTATCGGGACAAGTATCTCGCCGGCTGGGACGCCATGCGTGCGGCGCGATTCGCCCGGCAGAAGGAAATGGGCATCACGAAAACGACGCTTTCGCCGCTGGAACGCGAAGTCGGGCCGCCCTACGCCTTCCCCGACGCGATCACCAAACTCGGCCCCGGCGAACTGAACCGCCCGTTGCCGTGGACCGAACTCACCGACGAGCAGCGCCGCTTTCAAGCCACGAAAATGGGCATCCACGCCGCGATGGTGGACTGCATGGACCGCGAGATTGGCCGCATCATCGCGCAACTCAAGGCGATGGGTGCGTTGGAAAACACCCTCATCTGCTTCGCCTCGGACAACGGCGCGAGCGCGGAAATCATGGTCCGTAACGGCGGCCACGATCCCCAGGCCCCGGCCGGCAGCGCCGCGTCCTATCTCTGCCTCGGGCCCGGCTTCTCCAGCGCGTGCAACACACCGCACCGCCGTCACAAGACGTGGGTTCACGAAGGCGGCATCTCAACCCCGCTCATCGTGCATTGGCCGGCAGGCATCACGGCGAAGAACGAACTCCGCAGCACCCCGGCGCATGTCGTGGACTTCGTTCCCACCGCGCTCGAACTGGCTGGGGTCACGAAGCCAAAGGAATGGAATGGCGAACCGTTGCCGCCCGCGCCCGGACGCAGCCTCGTCCCCGCCTTTGCCCAAGACCAAACCATCGCCCGCGACAGCCTGTGGTGGCTGCACGAAGGCCATCGCGCCGTGCGTGTGGGCGATTGGAAACTCGTCGCCGCGAATGGTGAGCCGTGGGAACTCTACGACTTGAAGACCGACCGCGCCGAGCAGCGCAACCTCGCCGCGCAAATGCCGGAAAAGGTGAAGGAACTGGAGCAGGTCTGGCAGCGGCAGACGGACAGCTTCACTCAACTCGCCAAAAAATCACCCCCGCCCCCCGGCGTTCGGCCGCCCGCCAAGAAAAGCGGCAACGAGTGATACCTGGCGGGATATGCGCTATCAAGGCTGCCAGGCCTCGACACAGGCCACGCAAAAAGGCGCAGATAGTTGCGGAAGTGAAGTCAGCCGGTTTTGAAGCAAGCCGCTGGAATGAAATCGGCAGACGGATTACGCCGCCGTGGGGGAAGTGGAGCGAGCGAAGGGATTCGAACCCTCGACATTCACCTTGGCAAGGTGACGCTCTACCAGACTGAGCTACGCTCGCTTCCGTTAGAAGAGCAGGAGAGAGAGTAGGCAAGGGCGGCGTCATTGCAAGCGGAGATTTTTGGGCCCAACTCGCCGGCCGGATGTCCACGGAGGAAAGCCCGCTTGCCGGCCATCATCGGGGGACGCAAGAATCCCGGCATGCCAAGCATCCGCGCACCGCTAAACCGTCGCCGCTTTGTTGAGGGAACCGCCATTGCGACGACGACGCTGGTGGCGGCGCGGACCGGGGGCGCCGCGCCGGTTCCTTTGGCTGAATTCCGCTCCGCCTGGGATGATGCGTTGGACCGGGTCTGGCTTGGTCCGGAGGTGTGGGCGAACCCGCTGCAAGACTGGCGCGTGACGAATGGGCGGGCGGAATGCACCAACGCCGCCGCCGACCGGAACATCCATGCGCTGACGCGGCAGCTCGTGGCGCAAACGGGCAACGTGCGGATGGCGGTGCGCGTCGGTCGTGCGGGCGGTGGGCTGCTCGCGGGCAAAGGCTCGTTCGGCTTCCGGCTCGGCATCCTTGGCACATTGCGTGACTACCCGGAGCACCACGACTACCGCAACAACCTCTGGCCCGCGCCCGGCAGCGGCTTCAACGCGGGCGTCACGGCGGACGGCGGCCTCTTCGTCGGCGCACTGGCAGATTCGGGGAAGGTAAAGCTCGACCTCGCCCGCGAGGAACTGGACCTGCGCCTCGTGGCCGAACCAAAGGGCGGCGATTACACGGTCACGCTGACCGCGCTCGACGCGAAGTCGGGTCAGCCGCTCGCGCAGGCCACCGGTTCTGTGCCGGCGGAGCAGCTCATCGGCAACGTGGCGTTGGTGTGCAATTTCCCCGGCCCTGGGGCCGGCCCGAACGCGAAGGGCAAGGCGAAGGCGAAGGAAAAGGCCGCGCCTGCCGGCCCGAATCCCGGCCTCGGGCAGTTTTGGTTCAGCGACTGGCGCATCGGCGGAAGCAAGTTCAGCGCGGACGAAACGCACACGTTCGGGCCGGTGCTCTGGACGCAATACACCTTGAGCGGCGGCGTGCTGAAGCTGACGGCGCAGATGCCGCCGGTCGGGGCCAACGATGAACAGACCGTCCGTCTGCAAGTCCAGCGGGGCGGCGCGTGGCAGACCGTTGGCGAGGAGAAGATTCACCCGCAGGCGCGCACGGCGACGTTCCGCATCGCGAAGTGGGATGACACGAAGGATGTGCCATATCGCGTGAGCTACCGGCTCAAGACCAAGTCTGGCGGCGCGGAGCACCACTGGCCCGGCACCATCCGCCGCGACCCGGTGGACAAGGCGGAACTCAGCGTCGCGGACATCTCGTGCAACATCCATTCCATCTTCCCGAACGTGCCGCTCGTCCGCAGCACGGCGAAGTTGAATCCCGACCTGCTCGCGTTCACGGGCGACCAGTTCTACGAGAGCACCGGCGGCTACGGTGTGCAGCGCGCGCCGCTGGAGCCGGCGATTCTGGATTACCTGCGCAAGTGGTATTTCCACGGTTGGACCTGGCGCGAGCTGATGCGCGACCGGCCGAGCGTCTCAATTCCTGATGACCACGACATTTACCAGGGCAACCTCTGGGGCGAAGGTGGCCTCGGGCGCACGACCACGCAGGAAGCCGGCGGCTATGACATGCCGGCCGAGTGGGTGAACGTGGTGCATCGCACGCAGACTTCGCACCATCCGGACGCCTACGACCCGGTGCCCGGCGCGCGCGGCACGACGCACTGGTTCGGCCCACTGACCTATGGGCGCGTGAGCTTCGCGCTGCTGGCCGACCGCCAATACAAGTCCGGCCCCGAGGGCAAGGTGCCGCCCACCGGCGGCCCGCGCGGCGACCATGTGAAGAACCCAGACTTCGACCCAAAGACTGCTGACGTGCCGGGTTTGCACCTGCTGGGCGCAAAACAAGAGCAGTTCCTCCGGGAGTGGGCGCTGGACTGGCGCGGCGCGGACTTGAAGGCCGTGATTTCGCAGACCGTGTTCACCGCCATGGCCACCACACACGGCGGCGTGGGCCGGTTGATTGCGGATTACGACACGAACGCGTGGCCGCAGACGGCACGGAACCGCGCCGTGCGCGAACTGCGTCGTTGCTTCGCCTTCCACCTCGCCGGGGATCAGCACCTGCCTGCGCTCATCCATTATGGCATCGAGGCGCATCAGGACGCAGGCGTGGCCTTCGCCGGGCCGGCGGTGAACGTGGGCTACCCGCGCTGGTGGGAGCCGGACGCGAAGACGAACGCGCGGAAGGAAGGTCAGGGCGTGCTCGGCGATTTCCGCGACCATTTCGGCCACCCGTTGACGGTGCTGGCGGTCAACAACATGCCGGCCGAGCTGCCCAAGGGCGCGCTGGAAAACGTGCAGGCGAAAACGAGCGGCCTCGGCGTGGTGCGCTTCAACAAGGCGAAGCGGCAAATCACGATCGAGTGCTGGCCGTATCTCGCGGACGTGACCAAGCCCGGCACGCAGATGCCCGGCTGGCCGGTGACGATTGATGTGCTCGCCAACTACGGGAAAAAGGCCGCCGCCCACCTCCCCACGCTGACCGTGACGGGCGCGAAAGCGCCGGTCGTGCAGGTGCTTGATGAATCGGGGAAAGAGGTGATTTATAGCCTGCGCGTGCCGGCCACCGGCTTCCGTCCGCCGGTCTTTGCGCCGGGCAAATACACCTTGCGCGTGGTGGAACCAGAGACGGGCAAGGCCAAAGAATGGAGAGGAATCGAACCAGCGGGCTCGGCGGCATCGGTTCTGAGGGTCGATCTGTAACCAACGCCTGCATTTTGCCATTGGAAAAAAATGCCCCCGCCGGTATCCAGTGCTTTGTTAACCGCTCCAGACCAGACCAACTGACATGACCGGACCGACGCCGATCAGGCCCTCCATGCCGGCGGGCAGCAACAACACCAACGCCGACTATTCGGTGATGGTGCTGCTGGTGGATGATCAGGTCATGGTGGCTGAGGCCATTCGGCGGTGCCTGGCAAACCAGGCCAACATCGACTTCCACTACTGCATCGATCCTTCCGAAGCGGTGCGGCTGGCCAACCAGATCAAGCCCACGGTCATCCTACAGGACCTCGTGATGCCGGGGATTGACGGGCTTACACTGGTGCGCCAGTTCCGTGCCAATCCCAGCACGCAGGAGACGCCGATCATCGTCCTGTCAACGAAGGAGGAGCCAACGATCAAGGCCCAGGCCTTCGCCGCCGGAGCGAATGACTACCTGGTGAAGCTGCCGGACAAGGTGGAGTTGATCGCCCGCATCCGCTACCACTCGAAAGCCTACCAGAGCACCATCCAGCGGGATGAAGCCTACCGCGCGTTGCGGGAGAGCCAGCAGCAGCTCGTCGACAGCAACACTGCCCTGATCGCGTTGAATCAGAAGCTCGAGGAGGCCACGCGCGCCAAGTCCGAGTTCCTGGCGAACACCAGCCACGAGATCCGCACGCCGATGAACGGCATCATCGGCATGACCTCGCTGCTGATGGACACCGAGCTGACCAACGAGCAGCGCGATTTCATCGAGACCATCCGCAGTTCCGCGGACGCGCTGCTGAACATCATCAATGACATCCTCGACTTCTCCAAGATCGAGGCGGGCAAGCTGGACCTGGAGCGCCACCCGTTCGAGCTGCGCACCTGCCTGGAGGAGGCGCTGGACCTGCTTGCGCCGCGGGCGGCGGAGAAGAAAATCGACTTGGTTTACCATGTGGAGGACAACCTGCCGCCGCTCATTGAGGGTGATGTCACCCGCCTGCGCCAGATCCTCGTCAACCTCGTCAGCAACGCGGTAAAGTTCACGAGCAAAGGCGAAGTGTGCGTGACCGCCAGCCGCGAGGAAAACCCCGGCGACCTCGCCGGCAGCGAATTATCACCCGATAACGACTCGCTGTTCATCCGTTTTTCCGTTCGCGACACCGGCATCGGCATTCCCGCGAACAAGATGGACCGGCTGTTCAAGTCCTTCAGCCAGGTGGACAGCTCGACGACCCGGCAGTTTGGTGGCACGGGACTCGGGCTGGCCATCTGCAAGCGGCTGGCGGAGCTCATGGGCGGGAAGATCTGGGCGGAGAGCGAGCCGGGCCGGGGTTCCACCTTCCATCTCATCATCCGCACGCAGGCCTCACGATCCTCGGTGCCAGACCCTTCTGCCGCACCGGCTGGCAAGCTTCAGGGCAAACGGCTGCTGCTGGTCGAGGACAACGGCTCCAATCGCAGGTCCTTCGCCCAGTATGCGCGCTGGGCGGGTGCGGAACTGCGGGCCGTCGCCACCAGCAAGGAGGCTCTGGACCTGCTGTCCGGGGGCGAGCGCTATGATGCGATTGCCCTCGACCTTCAGCTGCCGGAGATGGATGGCCTCACGCTGGCGCAGTTCATCCGGCGCGTGCCGGGGTGTGAGACGGCTCCCATCCTGCTGCTCACCGACGTGCGGCCGCGCTCTGATGACAAGCGCCCGGGCGCGGTGGGCATCTCGCTGTTCATTTACAAGCCCCTGCGGCCCGCCCAAATCTTTGATGCCCTCGTGCGCGCCGTGGAAAACATGCCCCGCACGGAGAAGAAAGCTCCGGTCAGTTCGGAGTTTGATGCCACCATGGCCGAACGGCTGCCGTTGCGCCTCATGCTGGCGGATGACAACCTCATCAACCAGAAAGTCGGCGTGAAGATGCTTCAACGCCTCGGGTATCGGCCGGAGGTCGCCGCCAATGGCGTGGAAGCTCTGAAGCTGTTGGAACAGCAGCCCTTTGACCTGATCTTCCTGGATGTCCAGATGCCGGAGATGGACGGTTTCGAGGCCGCCCGTCGCATCCATTCACAATGGCCTGACCGACGGCGGCCACGGCTGGTGGCCATGACCGGCAACGCCTTGGAGGGCGACCGCGAGAAGTGCCTTGAAGCGGGCATGGACGACTACGTGGCCAAGCCCGTGCGCATCACCGAACTGCAGGCGGTGATCGAACGATGGGGGGCGCAACGCCAGACCGACTTGGCCGGCACGGACACAGCTCAATTGGCCCCGGACCTGCCGACCGAAGCGGCCGCAGCGCCCATCTTGGATGCCACCATCATCGGAGAATTGAGTGAGATGAAGTCCAAGGAAGGGGTGCCCCTGCTGCATGAGCTGATTGATCTTTTTGCCCAAAACGCGCCCAAGCACCTCGAACAGATCAAGCATTCCGGTGACAACCTCCAGCAGCTCGCGTTTGCCGCCCACGTCTTTCGGGGCATGAGCCTGAACCTTGGGGCCAACGCCCTGGGCAACCTGTGTCAGGAGCTGGAAGCGCTGGCCACGGCTGGGAACACGCTGGGTATTCCGGCGCTGATCCCCAAAATCGAGGCCGCCTTCAAGGCAACCAGCGTCGAGTTTGAGCGCATCCGCAAGAACGGCACCTGACGCGCCGCCGCTTTTGGTTTGCGACCGGGCTGTTTCTCTTCATCTTACCGGCCATGCACGTCCAGCCCCTCTTTCCCGGCGTGTTCTACATCACCGACCAGACGCATTCGCTGCTGGCGGGGTGCCCGCCGGAGATCGTTAAGGTGCTGATGCAGCGGGGCCTGAAATCCCCGCAGCACATTCTGCTGCCAGACGTGCCGGTCAGCCATGGCGAGTCCCAGGTGGCCGTGGAGTTTCCGCTTTACCATCACCTTTTCTTTGGGGGCCGGCAGGGAGGCACCGAACCCCTCGGTCTCGTCGGCAACCCCCGCCGCATCCGGGCCGCGCGCGAGTTGTTGGAGCTGACGCTCTTTGGCCCGGACGCCCGGCAGCTGGCCGAATGGGGCATGCCTGTGGCGCAGGCGGAAGAACTCTTCCGCGAAACGCGCTCGTTCCACCTCAAGGACAAGCAGGGCAAGGTGCTGCCGTTGGATGCGCTGATCACCACGCACAGTCTGGAGGAAATCCCCCTGAACCTCGGCTGGTGCAGCCTGCGGCGGGTCGGCCTTAACCGTTTCGAGATCGCCGCCGCCGGTCACACCAAGATCATTGATCTCACGCCCGAGCAGGAGCAGGCCCCGCCGTATCCCGTCAACACCGATCTCACCCCCAGCACGCTGGTCAAGCTGGGCGTCGAGGTGCTCGGGGGATCGACGGGCTTCAGCGCCACCCAGGCGTCCTCCGGCATGGCCATCTGCCACAACGGCAATTACATGCTGGTGGACGCCATCCCGTATCTCAACGCCCACCTGCGCGCCCGTGGCATCGCCCGCAACCAGGTCCACTCGCTCTTCCTGAGCCACATCCACGACGACCACTGCAATCTCCTCTCGCTCCTCCAATACAATCGGCGCATTCACGTCCTGACCACGCCCGTGATTTGGCACATGATGCTGCGCAAGCTCGCGCTGCTCACCGATCGTGCCGAGGAAAGCCTCAAGGACTACTTCACCTTCATACCGCTGGAGCCGGGCCGGGAGACCAATTTCTTCGGCCTGCGCGTCACCTCGTTTTACTCCAGCCATAGCATCCCGACGATCGGCGCCTATTTCGAGACCACGCACTCAGGCAAGGACTGCCGCCTGATCTTCACCAGCGACACCCAGGCCCTCGTCGACCTCAAGCGCCTGCAGCGGACGGGCATGATCAGCCAGGAGCGTTACCTGCAGATCGCCGAGCTTTACCGCCAGCCCGCCCAGCTTCTGCTGGCCGACGGCGGCGAGGGGCAGATCCATGGCGATCCCGGCGACGCAATTCATTCGCCGGCCGAGCGCATTGTCTTCCTCCATCTGGACAATCTCTCCGAGAAGTTCCAGGCCCACTTCACCACCGCTTCAAGCGGCAAGCGCTTCACCCTCCTGCAAGGCGAGACGGACTACGACTTGACGCGCACGATCGAGTTCCTGCTGGAATATTTTCCCGGGATGCCGCCCGTCTGGATTTCCAACCTCCTCGCCAACCAGCGCGTGATGCGCTTCAACGCCGGCGACATCATCATCCGCGAGGGCACCCGTTCCGAGGGCCACGTCTACATGATTCTCACGGGCTATGCGCAGGTCATCCACCACGATGGTGAGCGCCGCCAGTTCCTGGCGCAGATGGAGGCGGGCGAGCTGATCGGCGAGATGTCGGTGATCCTCGGGCAAAGTCATCGCAACGCCTCCGTGGTCGCCCTCAGCCCCGTAACGGTCACCGCCTTTGCCGAGGGGGCTTTCCGCGAATTCATCCGCCATCAGGGCTACGAGCAGAAGCTCAAAACCCTGTGGCAAAACCGTGAGCTGCTCCAATCCTTCCCCTATCTCCGTGCGCTCCAACAGCCGGTCCTGCGCGAACTCGCCGGCCTGGTGACGGTCAAGACCGTCTCGATTTCAGGCGGCCCGCGCGCCACCACTGAAATCGGCCCCGCGGGCAGCCTCCTCCTGCCCTTGGGCGAAGGCCTCGAACTCAGGCGTGCCGGCAACCTTGAAATCATCGAGCCCAACGCCGCCCCGATCCTCTGCGCGCCCGATGTGGCCATCCTCACCGAGGCCGAATTCCAATGCCTCCAGCTGCGCACCGAGGATGCCCATGAACTGCGGCAGCGCATTCCGGCCTTCCGCTTTTTCTGGGAGGAAACCCTCGGCCTTCCGCTGGCGACACCCGCTTAAGTCAGCGGCGTGACACGGGCGTTGACGGGCAGCGACCCCGCCTTAAACTGCGCGCCACTGGACCAACCCGTTTCAAGTCTCAACCCATTACCCACCTATGCCCCCGAAGCCTGAAGCCAAATCCGCCGAATCCAAGACCGACGTCAAGGCTGCCGACAACGCCAAAGCCGTCTCCGCCGCCAAACAGCGGGATCTCGACGCCGCCATCTCCACCATTCAGAAAAGCTACGGCGAGGGCGCCATCATGCGCCTCGGCGCAGCCACCGCGCTGCGGCAGATTGAGGTGATTCCCACCAGCTCCCTGGCCGTGGACCTCGCCCTCGGCGTCGGCGGTGTCCCCCGCGGGCGCGTCATCGAGATTTTTGGACCTGAATCCTCCGGCAAGACCACGCTGATGCTCCACGTCATCGCCAACGCGCAGAAGGCCGGCGGCCTGGCCGCGTTCATTGACGCCGAGCACGCGCTCGACCCCGCCTACGCCAAGAAACTCGGCGTGAACCTCGACGACCTCCTCGTCTCCCAGCCCGACTCCGGCGAAGAAGCCCTCACCATCTGCGAAACGCTTGCCCGCTCGAACGCCCTCGATGTCATCGTCGTGGACTCCGTCGCCGCACTGGTGCCGAAAGCCGAACTCGAAGGCGAGATGGGCATGGCCACCATGGGCATGCAGGCGCGCCTCATGAGCCAGGCCCTGCGCAAGCTCACCGCCCTGCTCAACAAATCCAAGACCACCTGCATCTTCACCAACCAGCTCCGCGAGAAGGTCGGCGTCATGTTCGGCAACCCGGAGACCACGCCCGGCGGCAAGGCGCTGAAGTTCTACGCCAGCGTGCGCATGGACATCCGCCGCAAGGACACGCTCAAGGACGCCGCTGGCAACGCCACCGGCAACCACGTCCGCGTGAAGGTCGTGAAGAACAAGGTCGCCCCGCCCTTCGCTGAAGCCGAGTTCGACATCATCTACAACCACGGCATTGACAAGGAAGGCAGCATCCTCGACGTGGGCATCGAGAACGGCGTCGTGGAGAAGAAGGGCGCATGGCTGCAATTCGCCGGCGACCTCATCGGCCAGGGCAAGGACGCGGCCAAGAAGGCCCTCGCTGAGAAGCCCGACCTCGCGAAGAAGATCGTGGATGCCATCATGGCCAAGCGCGCGGCGGCTGCCCCGGCAGCGTGAGATAGGGCAAGAATGACAAGGACCGCGCGCAGAAGCATTCCCTTAATTGTGGCGGCATTCTGTCTCGTCACATCTGCGTGCGTTGTAACCAGCGTCAGCCCGCGCGAAGCGTTCCTGCGCGCGCACCCTTCCGAACGGAGTAAATTTGTCGGCCTGTGGGAGGTGTCGCCCGAGGCTCTCCGCGACGCTGCCAAGGAGCGGGTCTCATTGAGCACGACTCTGGTCACTTCGCTCCAAAGGGATTTCGGCCACTATCCCGACCTGAAGGACCGGCTGGAAAGATTCAAAGCCAGTTTGGAAAAAACTTTGCGCGCTGAAACGGAACTCGTGGAGAAAATGCTGAAGCAGGCGGCGTTTGATACGAAAAGGGACACGCTATTTTCTTACGAGAGACAGGATGGTCTGCGCTATGAATTTGGCTGGCTGGTTATTCGGGGCAATCAAATACGAGTGAAACAAGAGTTGGGCAGTTACGAGACGCTTCTTCCCAAGTAAGACTGGGGCTGGGGTGAGGAGTTGCGTGCGTCGGCATTGGCGGCTGCACCCCTCATCCTGCCTTCGGGCACCTTCTCCCCTCGCTCCGCGAAGGGAAAAGGATTTTCCAGTCGCTTCCCCCGCAGTTGCACCGCTTCGCGGTGCCCTCCCTTCCTGTTGTTCCCCGTGGGTTTCACCCACGGCTACAGTTGTTTCAGCCCTACGGGCTACGGCCTTATGCTGCATCGGCCCCGAACTGCTTCGACGTGCCAACTTGCATATGGAACGAGGATCGTGCTCGCGAGACGTCGCCAACGCCTCTCAACTCGCCGCCCGGCTCTGCCGCCACTTGTCCAAACCCACGGCGGCGATGATGAGGCCGCCGATGATGATTTCCTGCATGTAGCTCGGCCAGTCCATGTATTGGCTGCCGGTGCGCAGGACCGCCATCGTGAGCGCCCCGATCATCGCGCCGAGGATGCTGCCCGTGCCGCCGCTCAGGCTTGCCCCGCCAATGACCACGGCGGCCACCACGTCGAGTTCCAGCCCGATGGCCGCGGTCGGATCGCCCTGTTGCAGCCGGCTCAACATCATCACGCCGGCGAGGCCAAAAAGCATTCCCGCGAGCGCGTAGATGGCTAGCTTGGTCGTCCGCACCCGGATGCCGCAGAGCCGCGCGGTCGCCTCATTCGAGCCGATGGCAAATACGTGCCGGCCAAAGACCGTCTGCCGCATGGCCAACGCCATCACCACCGCGAGCGCGACCGCCACCCACACACCCGGCGGCGGCAACGCGCCGAGCGGATCGGGGTCGGTCATCAGCACGCCGATGTTGGATTCCTTGAAATTCACGGTCTGGTTGCCGGCCAGCCACTTCGCCACGCCGCGCGCCGCCCCGAGCATGCCCAGCGTCACGATGAACGGCGTGAGCCGAAACGCCGCGACCAGCGCCCCGTTCAGCGCCCCGACGAATGCCCCGCCCGCCAGGCACGCCGCCAGCACGCCCGGCAAGCCCACACCTTTCTGGATCAGCAGCGCCCCCACCACCGTGGACAGCGCGACGACCGACCCCACGCTCAGGTCAATCCCCGCGCTCACGATGATCATCGTCATGCCCAGCGACGCGAGCGACACCACGACAGTCTGCGTCAGCACGGTCTTGAACGTGGCGAAGGAGAGAAACGCCTTTAGCCCGTCGTAAGTGGATTCACGGGCCGCCTGTATGAAGCCGGAGAAGTCCTTCAAGCCCGCCGACTGCATTTGCTCCGCCGCGTCCTTCCACGCGAGCAGCGCGATGAACAGCAGCACAATGGCCGCGAGAATAAGCGCCGGGCCGAAGCTCGCGAAGAGGCGGGTGAGCAGCGGGCGTTGGGTGGGAGTGCCCATGTGCGGTTAGTGACCAATCGCCGCCGCGATGATTTCGTGTTCCGTCCACTCCGCCGCCGGGCGGGTCGCGACGAGTTCGCCGCGGCACATGACCCCGATGGTGTCGCACACGCCGAGCAGCTCGGGCAGGTAGCTGCTGATGAACAGCACGGCCTTGCCCTGTGCGGCCAGTTCGCCGATGAGCCGGTAGATGTGCGCCTTGCTGCCCACGTCAATGCCGCGCGTCGGCTCGTCGAGCAGCAGGATGCGGGCGTCGTGGTGCAGCAGCCGACCGAGGGCAATTTTCTGCTGGTTGCCGCCGGAGAGCTCGCCGATGGGCTGCTCCGGCCCACGCGCACGGACATCAAGGCGCGTCATCCAGTCGCGCGTGGCGGCGTGCTGACGGCTCGTGGACAACAACCCGAACCGTGCGAAGGGACCGAGGTGCGTGGCGGTGAGATTGTCGGCGAGTGAGCGGTTGAGCATCAGGCCCTCTTCCTTGCGGTTTTCCGAGAGCAGGCCAAGGCCGGCGTGAAGGCTGTCCGTCGGACTTCGGGAAGCAGCCGAGGTGAGGAGGCTCCCCGTGGATTGCCGATCAGCGATTGGCGATTGGCGATTGGAAGGCACCGAATCCGCAGCGCCATTGCCACATACGAGCACGTCTCCCGCCGCGAGTTCATCCAGGCCGAAGACCGCGCGCGCCGTCTCCGTGCGGCCGGCGCCAATGAGGCCGGCCAATCCGAGAATTTCCCCCGCGCGCAAAGTGAGATTCACGCGGCGGGGCTTCACCCGGCCGGCCAGTTCCTTCAACTCCAGCACGGGTGCGCCCAGCTCGTGCGGCGTGCGCGGGTAAATGTCCTTCATCTCGCGGCCCACCATGAGCCGGATGATGTCTTCAACGCGCGCGGCGGCCATGTCACCGGTGCCGACGGTTTCGCCGTCGCGGAGCACGGTGTAACGCTGGCAGACGCGCTGGCATTCTTCGAGGAAGTGGCTGATGTAAATCACGCTCACGCCGCGCGCGCGGAGCCTCTCGATGACGCGGAAGAGATTCTCCGTGTCCACCTGCGTGAGGCTGCTGGTCGGCTCGTCCATGATGAGCACCTTCGGCTCGCGCACGAGCGCGCGGGCGATCTCGACGAGCTGCTGCTGCGCGATGGGGAGCGAGTTGACCGGCGCGGTTAGCGGGAGATCGCCGTGGTGCAGTTGCTCCAGCGCGCGGCGGGCGAGGTCGCGGCGTTTGGCACGGTCCAGCCAGCCGAAGCGCGCGGGTTCCTCACCCAGCACGATGTTTTCCTCCACGCTCAGGTGCGGCGCGAGGTTCAGCTCCTGGTAAATCATCGCGATGCCGCACTCGCGCGCGTGCAGCGGGTTCGCCGGACGGAACGGCTGGTCATCGAGCGTGATGCTTCCGGCATCCGGCTGATACGCGCCGGAGAGAATCTTCATGAGCGTGCTCTTGCCCGCGCCGTTCTCGCCGATGAGCGCATGCGCCTCCCCGGGGGCAACGGACAACGCCACATTGCGCAGGGCGTGCGTCACGCCGAAGGCCTTCTGCACGCCAGCCATTTCGAGGCGGGCGACGGAAGGGCGGTTGGGCGATGAGACCGGCATTTGCGTGGGCCGAATGTGGTTCAAAGCCTCCACGCAGGCAAGGCGGCGGCTTTCGGGAAAGGCATTCCCAAGCCAGCCGGCTTCGCTACAGTCCCCACCGTGACAACGGAGCGTCGCCCCCTCCCGTGGGTCGAATACACCGAGCTGACCGCGCTGTTCCTCATCCAGGGGGCGGCGATGGGCATGTGGCTTGTGCCCCTGAGCACCGTGCTGGACGCGCATGGGCTGCAGGCCATCAAGCCGTTCGCCTTTGCGTCCTCGGCTGTGGCCGCGTTCGTCTCGCCGCTGTTCTTCGGGGCGATGGCGGACCGGCACGCCTCACCGGTCAAGGTGCTGCGGTGGCTGTCTTTGGCCACGGCGGCGGCAATGGCGCTGGCCTCGCTGGCGATTCACCGGGCTTGGAACCCCTGGCTGGTGCTGGCGTTCATCCAGCTCCATGCGCTGTGCTCGTCGCCCACATGGAGCATCGCATCCTCGATTGTCTTCGCCCGGCTGCGCGACGCCAAACGCGAGTTTGGCCCCATCCGCGCCATGGCCACGCTGGGCTGGATGGCCGGCTGCTGGCTGGTCAGCGCGCTGAATGCGGACGCCTCGCCCCGGGCCGGCTACAACGGCGCGCTCACCTGGCTGGTGGTGACCGCGTTCACCTTCCTGCTGCCCGAAGTGGACGCGCCCAAGGTATCCGGCCGGCCGACGCTCCGCGAGCGGCTCGGCCTGGACGCGCTCACATTGCTCAAGAACCACGACCACCGCGTCGTGTTCATCACTGCCGCGCTGTTCAACATCCCGCTGGCTGCGTTCTATCCCTACACACCGCCGCATCTGAAAGACCTCGGTCTCACGCACACGACCGCGTGGATGACCCTCGGCCAGGTGACGGAAGTCTTCGCCATGCTCTTCCTCGCCCGGCTGCTGACCAACTGGCGGCTAAAATGGATTCTAGCCGTCGGCCTTGGCTTCGGCGTGCTGCGCTACGCCCTGTGCGCGCTTGATTCCAAGGTGTGGATCCTCCTCGGCATCACACTCCACGGCTGCTCATTCACGCTGGTCTTCATTACGGCGCAGATCTATCTCGACGAGCGCGTGGACCCGGCGTGGCGCACGCGAGCGCAGGCCCTGATGTCGCTGATGACCAGCGGTGTGGGCAACCTCATTGGCTACCTCGGCGTGGGCGCATGGTTCACCGCCAATGCGCGGGCCGGTGGCGAGAACTGGCCGGTCTTCTGGAGCGGCCTCGCGCTGTCGGTCGCAGCGGTGCTGGCCTACTTCCTCTTCGCGTATCACGGAAGGGGCGCAAAATCGGCAACCGCGAACGGCCTCACAGCCCCAGCTTCTTGAACCGCGCGTTCACTTCCTTGTAGTGGAAGTCGAGCGAGCAGAGCGCTTCGAGTTCGCCCTTCTTGAAATGCTTCGCCACGTCGGCGTCGGCTTTGAGGACTTCGAGGAAGTCCGCGTCGTCGCGGCCGGCGTGTTTCACTTCCCAGGTCTTCATCGCGTTGCGCTGGACGAGGTGATACGCCTCCTCGCGGGTCAGGCCTTTCTTGATGAGCGCGAGCAGCACGGTCTGGCTGTTCCACATGCCGAGCGAGAGGCCGAGGTTGCGCTTCATGTTCTCGGGATAGACGTTGATGCCGTCCATCAGCCGCGTGAGCAGGCCGAACATGTAATCGAGCAGCGTGCAGCTGTCGGGGAAGATGATGCGCTCGACGCTGCTGTGGCTGATGTCGCGCTCGTGCCAGAGGGCGACGTTCTCCAACGCGGCGACGGCGTTGCCGCGCAACACGCGCGCGAGGCCGGTGAGGCGCTCCCACGTGATGGGATTGCGCTTGTGCGGCATGGCGCTCGAGCCCTTCTGTCCCTTGGTGAACGGCTCTTCCGCTTCGAGCACTTC
>CAZQEW010000003.1:24494-85487 GCA_964591495.1 uncultured Klebsiella sp. | reverse complement strand
GGTTCGTTCATAAGGAGCAAAGATTCGAAATTACGAGCATCTGGGGCAATTTAAAAAACAAGTGACGAAAAGAAACGCCGCCCGACTGGCAGGCGGCGTTCTTTAGTTGATCTGCTGGATTCTGGATTACTTGGTTGGAACCGTGGCAATCGTTTGCAGAATGCGGCTGGCGATTTTGTATGGGTCGCCTTGGGAATTTGGACGACGATCTTCGAGGTAGCCCTTGTAGCCGTTGTTGACGAAGCTGTGTGGGATACGGATCGATGCGCCACGATCAGCCAATCCATAGCTGAATTTGTCGATCGACTGGGTCTCGTGGAGACCGGTGAGACGAAGATGGTTGTCTGGACCGTAGACGGCGATGTGCTCGTTTTTGTATTTATCAAAAGCGGCCATGAGTTTTTCGAAGTATTCTTTGCCACCGACTTCACGGAGGTGCTTGGTGGAAAAGTTCGAATGCATGCCGGAGCCGTTCCAATCGAAATCTTTGCCGAGCGGTTTGCAATGGAAGTTTACGTCCACCCCGTATTGTTCGCAAAGGCGAAGGAGGATGTAGCGGGCCATCCACACCTCGTCAGCGGCGCGCTTGGAGCCTTTGCCGAAGATCTGGAATTCCCACTGGCCCTTGGCCACTTCGGCGTTGATGCCTTCATGGTTGATGCCGGCATCAAGGCAGAGGTCGAGATGCGTGTCGACGATCTCGCGGGCGATGCTGCCGACGTTCTTGTAGCCCACGCCGGTGTAGTATTCGCCTTGAGGGTAGGGGAAGCCGCCGCCGCTCGGGAAACCGAGGGGCTTGCCATCCTTATAGAGGAAGTATTCCTGCTCGAAGCCGAACCACGCGCCGGGATCATCGGGGATGTTGGCGCGGCCATTGGAGGGGTGCGGGGTCTTGCCATCGGGCATCATGACTTCGCACATGACGAGGACGCCGTTTTTCTTGGTGGAGTCGGGATAGACCGCGACGGGCTTGAGCATGCAATCGGAGCTGCGGCCCTCAGCCTGCCGGGTCGAGCTGCCGTCAAAGCCCCACATGGGCAGTTCTTCGAGCTTGGGGAAGCTCTTGAACTCCTTGATTTGGGTCTTGCCGCGGATGTTAGCGGTCGGCTCATAGCCGTCCAACCAGAGGTATTCGAGTTTGTATTTCGCCATGTGCGTGAGTGTTGTTAGTTCAGTTAGGCACGATGCAAAGAAGCTTTAGCTTCCCCGTGAATCGCTCGGCTGGCAGTTGAGCAGGGCGGATGCCACGGAGCAAGGGTTTTTCCCGTCCGGAAGCACAAAGCCCAATGATTTCGGGGGTATCAACGTGTTTCATTATTTTCAACACCCCGGTTGGACCTGCGTCCACCGTGCATGGGCCTGTTCCAAATTGACCATCGTGCACATTTCAGCGCGACATTGCTGGCTGGTTCCGACATCCTTCGGCGTGTCCGCGCTGTTGAGCGGACTCCCGATGCTCAAAGTCAAAGACACGCTGCGGGCGACGGTGAACCTGACCTTCGATGGCCGGGTCATCAAGGTCTTCCACGGGCCGAACGCGGCCGAGCGCTTTGCCAACGAGGTGCGGGTCCTGCGGCACCTGGAGGCGCGGGGGTGCAAGTTTGTGCCCCGCTTGCTGGAGGCGGATCCGGACAAGCTGCGCATCGTCACCACCAACTGCGGCGGGCGGGTGGAGCACCTGGATGAGCAGCGCCGCGGGGAGATTTTCGCTGAACTCGAGCAGTTCGGCGTGCGCCACGATGATCCCGACATGCGGAACGTCACCTATCGCGCCGCAGACGGGCGGTTTTGCATCATCGACTTTGAACTGGCCACACTCCTGCCTGATCCCGCTCCCAAAGCATGAGCAAGACTGCCGCCGCCCCCGCCCACATGACCCTCCGCTGGTCCGGTTGGACTGACGTAGGGCGCGTGCGCAAGAACAACGAGGATGCCTTCCTTGCACTCCAGTTCGATGCGCGGGAACTCCGCCGGCTCGGCAAGTCCGGCGCGGCCAACACGCAGAACACCGATTTCGCCTTTGCCGTGAGCGACGGCATGGGGGGCGCGATGGCGGGTGAATACGCCAGCCGCATCGCGGTGGAAAAGATCACCACCCTGCTGCCGCGCTCGTTTCATCTCTCCGCGCATGGGCTCAATGCCGGCGTGAACGACGTGCTCATCGAGCTGTTTGACCAGATCCACCGGGCGCTGGTCTATGTGGGTGGCAGCTACGAGGAGTGCGCCGGCATGGCCACCACCCTCAGCCTGGGTTGGTTCACCCCGGGCTGGCTTTACTTCGCCCACGTCGGCGACAGCCGCATTTACTACCTCCCTGCCCGTGGCGGCGAACTCCGGCAGCTTACCGCTGATGACACGCATGTGGGCTGGCTGCTCCGCAACCGCATGATCAGCGAGCACGAAGCCCGCACGCATCCGCGCCGCAACGTGCTGCAAAAGGCCCTCGGCGGCGACAACCGCTACGTGGATCCGCAGATCGGCGCGGTGGGCTGCGAGCCGGGAGACCGTTTTCTCTTCTGCACGGACGGCCTCATGAACGGCCTGTTTGACCACCGTTTGGTTGACGTGTTGCGCGCGGCCGCCGACCCCGGCTCGACCACCGCCCGGATGCTCGTGGAGGAGTCGGTCCGCAACGATGGCCGCGACAACACGACCGCGCTGGTGGTCGAGGTTGGGTAAGGTCGCGGCCCGCGACCTGTTTCAGTCCACGAACGCCGCCTCGTTCGACACGAGCAGGGCGTGCGCGAGCTTTTCCCACGCGGTCAAGTTCTTCGGCGGCTCGGCGCGCGGCTTGGTGAAGTCGGCCTTCGCGTCCCACTCGGTCTCGAAGCCGCCGGGCGGGGCTTGTTTCGAGCGCTTCATGGGGTCGGTGAATTTTAGCTTGGGTGCCCAGTTGAAACTGTCGCTGTTCGAGCCGGTGCGGCAGTCGGCGATGAAATCCACCGTGTCGCCGGCCTGCACGGCGAGGCCCGCCACTTTCACTTCGGCGGCACCGTTCTGTGCCACTGCCTCGGCCACCACGCCCGCGCGGCTGCTCACGATGCGTCCGCGCACGCCGTCGCCTTTGTCGCTCGCGTGCGAAAGCGTGCCGGTCACGGTCAGCGTGCCGTCGCGCGGCGCGACCCAGCGGCGGATGACGGCCCGGGATTGGGTCTGGCCCGGGTGCCCGCCTTCGGCGCGGAGCAGCAGGTGGCCGAGCTCCTTGTCGGGAAAGTCTTTCCCCACCTGCCATTGCCCGCCGGTGAAAAAGGCGAACGGGGTGAAGGACTTCACGCGCTTCGTGGCTTCGTCGAGCTCGCCGTAGCCGTAATGCCAGCCGGCGTTCGGCGCGGAATCGCTGGTGCCCTCCGTTGGCTGGGCGAGGAATTTTTTCGCCATCGCGAGTTCATCGGCGGCGGGGCGACGCTGGTAAATGGCTTCGTAGAGGAACCGCACTCGGTCTTCGTCGCGGGCGAATTTCTGAAAGTCCTCGCGGACCGCGAGCGCCTGCGCCTGCTGCATGACGAATGGCGAGTTCATCAGGAAGAGCGCCTGCTGCGGGACGGTGGTGAGGAACCGTTGCGAGGCGCTCACGTCGGGGCTGGCGAAGTCGAACGTGCGGAACATTGCCGGGAGATTTTGCCGGTCAATGTAGCCGAACACCGTGCGGCGGCCGCTGAACGGTTGCGCGGTCAGGTCCACCGGCAGCCCGCCAGTGGCAAGGTCGAGCCTGCCCGCCGCGAGCAGGAGCGAGTCACGGAGCTGCTCAAAGTCGAGGCGCTGGCGGTTGAACTTCCACAGGAGCGTGTTCGCGGGGTCGGCCTTCACGCACTCGGCGCGGTCGTTGCTCGCCTGCTGATACGTCGCGGAAAGCATGATGACGCGGTGCAGCTTCTTCAGGCTCCAGCCATCGGCAACGAAGCGCGTCGCCAGCCAGTCGAGCAGTTCGGGGTGCGACGGCGGGTCGCTGCGGACCCCGAAGTCGCTCGGTGTGCGGACGAGGCCCTGGCCGAAGTGCCAGCCCCAGACGCGGTTAACCATCACGCGCGCGGTGAGCGGGTTATCCGGGCTGGCGATGGCGCGGGCGAGTTCAAGCCGCCCGCTGGATTTGGCGGGGAACGGCGTGGGCTTGCCGCCGCCGGCAACTTTCAGGAAACCACGTTCGACTTCCGGGCCGCGGTTGCCGGGGTTGCCTCGCACGAAGACGTAGGGCTTCGTGGGCGACGCATTGTCTAGCAGCGCCATCGCGCGCGGCGGCGCGCCAGCGTGCGTGGCGTCCACCTCGTCCACCTTGGCCTTTAGCTGCCGCAGACGCGGGCGGGCGTCTTCGAGAAGCTGGTCGTTCTCCGGCGCGGGCAAGTTTGCCGGCGCGTCGGCGGCGCGCAGCGCGAGGCGAAGCGCTTCCTTGTCCTGGTCCGCGTGCGGGGTGGCGGCGTCGGCCTCGGTGAGCAACTTTCCGTAGCGCTCGGCGACTTCCTTTATCGTCTTGGGCGGTGTGTTAAAGGCATTCCGGATGGCGAGTGGCGAATTGCGAGTGTCCACCTTTGCCGCTTCCTCGGTGAACTTGTCGTCCGGCAATTTCGCGTAGGCGTGCCAGAGGGACCAGAGGGAGCTGGGGGAATTGGCCTTTGCGTCCTTCGCGAGAAAGTCCTGCCAGCGCTGCACGACTACGGGCACGAGTTTGCGTTCCTGGAAATACTTGTCGCGGTTCTGGCGGCTCGCGCCGGCGGAGGCGCGGGCGACCTTCGGGTCCACTTCGTCGGCGGCGAGCAGGTAATCGGCGGTGCGCTTGCGGAGCGTGGCGAGCTGCTTGTTGAGCTGCTCCACGCGGTATTTCTCCAGCTCTTCCTCGCGCTTTTTCTTCTCCGCGAGATACGCGGCGTGCTGCGTCGCGTCGGGTTTCATGCCGAGCAACGGCTTCTCCGCCGGCTCGTGGCTGGAGGCGAAAATGCCGTAGAGGCTGTAATACTCGCCGGTGGTGACCGGGTCGTATTTGTGGTCGTGGCAGCGGCCGCACTGGACGGTCAGCCCCATGGTGCCGCGCGTCACCACGTCAATGCGGTCATCAATGATGTCGTGGATGTTGTTGAGAAACCGGCGGCCGAGGGTGAGAAAACCGAGGCCGGCCAGCGCGCGCTTGTCCTCGCCGAGCTGAAGCTGGTCGGCGGCGATCTGCTCGGTGAGGAACCGGTCGTAAGGCGTGTCCTCGTTGAAGCTGCGGATGACGTAGTCGCGATAGGTGTAGCTGAACGCGAAGCGCCGCTGCTCGTCACCGGCGAGATAGCCCTTCGTGTCCGCGTAACGCGCCACGTCCAGCCAGTGGCGGCCCCAGCGCTCGCCGTAGCGCGGCGAGGCGAGGAGGCGTTCGAGGAGCTTGGCGATTGCCGATTCGCGATTGCCGCTGGAGCACTCGCGCTCGAACGCCTCCACCTCGGCCATCGTGGGCGGGAGGCCGTGGAGGTCGAAGGTCATCCGGCGGATGAGCGTGCGCGGGTCGGCGGGCGGGGAGAGGGACCAGCCTTTCTCGGCGAGCTTGGCGAGGATGAAAGCGTCGAGGGGATTGCCGGTTGGCGATTGCCGATTGCCGATTTGAGGGACTTTCGGCTCCCGGACCGGTTGAAACGCCCAGTGGTTCTTCACCACGTTTGGGTCAGACAGCGGCGGGCCGGACGGCTTGCCCATGCGCGGGTCGGGCGCACCCATGCGGACCCATTCCTCGAAGAGCGCGACTTGCTGCGCCGTGAGCTGCTTCCCCTTCGGCGGCATTTGCAGGTCGGGGTCCGTGTAACGGATGGAACGGATGAAGAGCGACTTGTCCGGCTGGCCGGGGACGATGGCGGGGCCGTGCTCGCCGCCCTTTTCCCAGCCCGCGCGCGTGTCAAGCGCGAGGCCGCCCTTGGGCTTGTCCGTCGCCGCGCCGTCGTGGCACTTGAGGCAATGCTCGATGAGCAGCGGGCGGATTTTGTTCTCGAAGAAGTCATGTCCGGCGGCCGAGTCGGCGGCGCGGGCGGCGAGGCACAAGAGGGCGAAAAGGAATGTGGCGAAGCGAACCATGAGGAAAGTTTTCAGTAATCAGTGTTCAGTCTTTGGTCCAGCGAGCGACAAACTGCGCTGGCACAGCAACGCTGCACTCGGCAAACGAATACTGAATACTGATTACTGGACACTTTCGCTATTCGGAATCTTTTCCAGGTCCGCATCCGCCACCACCTCCCCACTCACCAGCACCACGAACTCTCCCTTCAGCGACCGCTTCGCCACGAGCGCGAGCAGCTCCGCGGGCGTGCCGCGTAGGAACTCCTCGAACTTCTTCGTCAGCTCGCGGGCGAGGACCACGCGGCGCGTGGGGAACACTTCGCTCAGCTCGCCCAGCAGCTTCTCGACGCGATACGGCGATTCGTAGAGCGCGAGCGTGCCGGCAAAGGGCTTCAACGCCTCAAGCTGCTTGCGCCGCTGGCCGGACTTGTGCGGAAGAAAGCCGATGAAGTGGAACTCATCCGTCGGCAGCCCGCTCGCCGTCAGCGCCGCGACCAACGCGCACGGGCCGGGCACGGACTCGACCCGCAGCCCCGCCGCCACCGCCGCGCGCACAACGCGTTCGCCGGGGTCGCTGATGCCCGGCGTGCCGGCGTCGGTCACGAGCGCAACCTTCTCGCCGCGCTGGAGCCGTTCGAGGATTTCCTCGGAGCGTTTCGCCTCGTTGAAGGCGAAGTAGCTGACCATCGGCTTGCTGATTTCAAAGTGCTTCAGCAACTGCCCCGTGCGCCGCGTGTCCTCCGCTGCCACCACGTCGCACTCGCGCAGCACGCGCAGCGCACGCAGCGTGATGTCCTCGAGGTTCCCGATGGGGGTGGCGACGAGATACAGCGTGCCCGGCATGAGCGGCGGCGAATTTTCCACGCCGTCAGCGTGCCAGCGGGGCGTGCGTGGGGAAAGGCGTTTTCCTCCGCCGTCAGATGACCCCGGCCAGCTTGAGGATGCCTAAAATCACCGCTCCCACGACGGCCAAAAAACCCAGAAATGCCAGCGCGGACAGTGACTCATCCATCATCTCGCGAAGCAGTCTCATGCCCGCAATTCAGCAGCACGAGTGCCGTTCGCGTTCCGGGCGGCCTGAGGAAAACACCTGATACGGATTGCTACACCACCAGGCTGACATGCTTGGTTTCGAGGAACGCATCGAGGCCCTCGGTGCCCAGCTCGCGGCCCCAGCCGCTTTGCTTCACGCCGCCGAAGGGCGCGTTGCTCGTCGTGGGCACGCCGTCGTTCACGCCGATCATGCCGGCCTCCAGCGACTCCATCAGGCGGAAGGCGCGATTCAAGTCGCGGGTGAAGACGTAGGCGGCGAGGCCATAGCTCGTATCGTTTGCCCGCGCTACGGCCTCGGCTTCGGTGTCGAAGACATTCACGTAGGCGACGGGCGCAAACGTCTCGTCGCACATGCCGAGTGATGCGCCGGGCACGCCGGTCAGCACGGTCGGTTCAAGGAAGGCGCTGCCGGGTCCACCGTGGCGTTTGCCGCCGCAGAGCAACTGCGCGCCTTTGGCCTGCGCATCGGCGATGTGCTGGAGCGCAAGGTCCACGGCGGCGGGGTTGATGAGCGGGCCGATGTCCACGCCCGCTTCCAGACCGTTGCCAACCTTGAGCGCCTTCACCCGCTCAACGAACGCCGGGATAAACTGCTCCGCGACGCCGCGCTGGAGGTAGATGCGGTTCGCCGCGATGCACGACTGCCCGGTGTTGCGATACTTGGCAATCATCGTGCCCTCGATTGCCTTCGTGAGGTCGGCGTCATCGAACACGAGCACGGGCGAATGACCGCCGAGTTCGAGCGAGAGCGGCTTCACCTGTGCGGCGGCGCCGGCAATGAGTTTCCTTCCGACTTCGGTCGAGCCGGTGAAGGTAATCTTCCGGCACAGCGGGTTTTCCAAAAACTCCGCCGCGATCTCGCCCGCCGCGCCGGCGACGAGTTGGAACGCGCCCTTGGGCAACCCCGCCGCGTGGACGCACTCGGCGAAGAGCACGGCGCAGAGCGGCGTGGCGCTGGCGGGCTTGAGCACGACCGTGCAGCCGGCGGCCAGCGCGGCGGCGACCTTCCGCACCGCGAGCACGAGCGGGAAGTTCCACGGGCTGATGGCCGCGACCACGCCGATGGGCGTCTTGATGACGAGGTGACGCTTGCCGTCCGCCTGCGGCGGGATGATGCGCCCGGAGCCACGTCGCGACTCCTCGGCGAACCAGCGCAGATGGTCAATCGTCATCGCCACCTCGCCTGCGCTCTGCGGGAGCGGCTTGCCATTTTCCAGCGTGATGGTTTTGGCGATCTCATCCTTCCGCCGTTCGACTTCAGCGGCAATCTTCAGCAGGAAATCCCCGCGCGTTCGCCCCACGACATTGCGCCACGAATGGAAAGCCGTGTGTGCATTCGCCAACGCCTGCGCCACGCGGTCGCGCCCGCAGGTGGACATCTGCGCGATGATTTCACCGGTGGCGGGATTGCGGACGGAGATGGGCGCACCTGCGGTGACGAACTCCCCGTGGAGGTAAAGCGGAGATGCCATCATGCGGTCACCACAGGGGATTCGGCCGATACAGCGGCTGCGCCCAAGGCGTTTGCTTGCCGGCGTCGAGGCCGGGGTCGGACGGAGGTTGGGTGGCGGCGAGGTAGTCGAGAAGCTTCGTGCGGATGCTGGGCACGATCGGCCAGAGGCCGTGCTTCTGCTGCATCGTGGTGATCAACTCGTCCCAGCGCTCGCGCGTGGCGTGCGTGGCGGTGATGATGGCGGTCGAGTGGCAGGGGATGCAGTTGATCTGGACCTGCTCGCGGCCCGGGCCAGGTTTGAGCGCGGCGATGGCGCTGATGTTCTGCGGCTCGGCGGCTGAAAGAGGAAGAAGGAGCAGACCGAAGAGGAGGACCCAAAGAATTGGGGCGGACAAAGTGGCTGATTCGTGCCGGCGGTTTGCAACCGCCGCGTTGCGCGTGGAAAACACAGAGGCGGCTAGAATTGCTTTGGCATTCAGACGGCGATTACAAATCGCCGGCACGGGGGCGGCGGCGAGGCGGCGATTTGAGAGCATCAATTTCATACGGCCTTGAGCGCGATGCGGTGCATGGCGTTGTTGCAGTAGCCTTCGGGGTTCCAGCCGGGGACGAGCATGGGCTGTTGGAAACCTTTCTCGTCCGTGGCGCGCGCCCAGATTTCGTAGTAGCCCTTGGTCGGCAGCTTTACGGCGAGTTCCCAGCGCTGCCAGGCGTAGCGGTTCTTCGGTGCGCTGAGTTTCGCGGGCAGCCAGGTCGCGCCGAAGTCGTAGCTCAGGTGCATGGCCTTCACGTCACCCCAGCCGCTCCATGCTTGGCCGCGGAGCAAAGCGGGCTGGCCAGCAGGAACTTCCGCGCCGCTGGCGGGGAGGGTGATGAGGGATTTGACCGGCATCTCATGGATGATGGCCATGTCTTCGGCCTCGACCTTGGTGCCGGGGGCGACGGGAAATTTCGGCAGCCGGTAGGAATGCCCCTTCATCTTTTCGCCGTCGTGCTCGCGGTCGCGGACCCAGATGCGCTTGAGCCACTTGCCGGACGTCGAGGCGGGCCAGCCCGGGCAGACAAGCCGCAGCGGCCAGCCGTGGACGGCAGGCAAGGGCTGGCCGTTCATCTCCCAAGCCAGCAGCGTGTGTTCGTCGAGCGCCTTGGCGATGGGCACGCCGCGCGAGATCGCCTGCTTGCCGGGCGCGCGGCTCAGGTGCGCGTCCTCGCTCTCGTAACCGATGTAAACCGCCGATTTCTTCACGCCCGCGCGGCGTAACACGTCGCCGAGGCGCACGCCGGTGTAGAGGGAGCAGCCGACGCCGCCGAGCGTCCACTGATTGCCTGAGGCAGGCGGGTTGAAGGCGGCGCGGCCGTTGCCCGCGCACTCGATGACCAGCGCGCGAGTGACTTTGGGAAACTGACTCTGCAACTCGGCCAACGTGAGCTTCAGCGGCTTCTCCACTTCGCCGTCAATCGTCAGTGACCAGTCGGTCAGGTCGCGTTTGGCGGCGCGCTCGGGCGGGTGGCCGTTGTTGCGGACAAAGTGGCGTTCGATCGGCGTGATGTCGTCGTCCAGCAGAGTGGGCGGCGTCTCGGCCACAATGGGCCGGTCGCCGAGGATGCGGAGGCCACGCTTGTCGGGCAGCAGGTCGGCAACGGTCTGCGCGAGCGCGTCGGGGAAGAGGCCGGGCGCGAGATTGCGCGCGAAGGGAATCGGCCCGCCGAGCGCGGCGGCGAGCGTGGCAAGGGTGGAATTGCGGAGGAAACGGCGGCGGGCGGGGGCGTGACGAGTCATTCGCATCATTGGTTTTGGACGTGTTGAGACTACTCTCGCGGAGAAAAACTTTCGCTGGCAAGCGGCAACGTGCTTTGATTGCTCAGAATCCTTTCGCAATGAAGCCGAATGCCTCACTCTCTGGTGCGCTGGCCGCCGGGTTCGCGCTGTTCCTCGCTGCCAGCTCGCTCATGGCCCAGACCAATGTCCCTGCCGCCGAAGCCTGGCTCGCCGCCGCGCCGGTCGCGCCCGAGTTCGCCGTGCCGAAGACAAAGGCGACGTGGGAGAAACAACGCGCCGAGGTTCGCGCGACCTTGTGGCAGTTGCTCGGCAAGCTGCCGCCGCGACCCAAGGTGCCGAAGGTCACGACCGTCACGCGCGAGGACCGGGTTGATTACGTCTTTGAGAAGTTCATGTTCGACAACGGCGCGGGCGCGACCGTGCCGGGCTATGTGTTTCTGCCCAAGGGCGTTTCCGGCAAATCGCCGGCCATCCTCTATTGCCACTGGCACGGTGGCCAATACGACATCGGCAAGGACGAGTTGCTGCGCACGAACGCCACGCCGGTGATGCCTGGGCCGACGCTCGCGAAGCGCGGCTACGTGGTGCTGGGCGTGGACGCCTATTGCTTCGGCGAGCGTAACGGACAAGGACCGGGCGGGTTGGCGGAGAAGGGCGGGGCAGGGGAGATGACGGCGTCCAAGTTCAACCTCTGGGCCGGCCGCTCGCTGTGGGGGATGATTCTGCGCGATGACTTGATGGCGCTGGATTATCTCGTGTCGCGCAAGGAAGTGGACGCGGCGCGCATCGGCGTCACGGGCATCAGCATGGGCGCGACGCGCACGTGGTGGCTGGCGGCTTTGGACGAGCGGCTGCGCGCGGGCGTGGCCGTCGCGTGCATGACCCGTTACACGGATTTGATCCGTATCGAGGGCCTGAAATACCACGGCATTTACTACTTCGTGCCGGGAATGTTGAACCACTTCGACAGCGAAGCGGTGATGGCGCTCGCCGCGCCGCGCCCGATGCTCTACATGACCGGCGACAAGGACTACGGCTCGCCCATCGAAGGCATCCGCAAGCTGGAGGCGAAGCTCCGTCCCGCCTACGGCCTCTATCGCGCGGAAGCGAACTTCGAGAACGTCGTCTATCCCGGCCTTGGCCACGTCTATCTGCCCGAGATGTGGGACAAGATGGTTGGCTGGATGGATCAGCATGTGCGCGGCGCGCGATGAGGTCATCCGGCATTCGGGGCCGCGGTGTTTGGTCTGTCCGCCCTGCGCTCTAGCTGCTTCACTCTCCCCATGGTTTCGCTCAACGAACTGCTTGGCGCCGGGCGCATCTACCAAATCCGCACCAAGGCCCCCGGCCCCACCGGCAAACTTCCACTCGACGCGGACATGCTGCTGCACCAGCCCAGCGGCAATCTCTTCGGCTGGACGCAAAACGCCGGCATGGGTTGGAACCCCGCTGAGCTGGGCCGCCGGCAGTTCCTCATCCTCAGCACCGAGGGCGGTCGCCGCGCGCCGGATGGCTCGCCCATCGCGCTCGGCTATCACACGGGGCATTGGGAAATCGGCCTGCTCGTGGAAGCCGCGGCGAAGGAATTCAAGCGGCTCGAATGCATTCCCTTCGCCGGCTGTGTCTCTGACCCATGCGACGGCCGCACGCAGGGCACGACGGGCATGTTCGACTCCCTCCCGTATCGCAACGACGCCGCCATCGTCTTCCGCCGCCTCATCCGCTCGTTGCCCACGCGCAGCGGCGTGCTCGGCGTGGCCACCTGCGACAAGGGCCTGCCCGCCATGATGATGGCCCTCGCTGGCACCCGCGACCTGCCCGTCGTGCTCGTGCCCGGCGGTGTCACGCTGCCGCCGACGGTGGGCGAAGACGCCGGTGCCGTGCAGACGCTCGGCGCGCGTTTCTCGCACGGGCTGGTCTCGTTGGAGGAAGCGGCGGAACTCGGTTGCAAAGCCTGCGGCACGCCCGGCGGCGGCTGCCAGTTCCTCGGGACGGCAGCCACCTCGCAAGTTGTCGGGGAAGCCCTCGGACTTTCTTTGCCGCATAGTGCGCTCGCGCCCTCCGGCGAACCGGTCTGGACGGAACTGGCCATTGCCTCCGCGCGCGCGCTCGTGGACTTGCAGTCGCGCGGTCTCAAATCCCGCGACGTTCTCACCGACGCCGCGATCCGCAATGCGATGGTTGTCCACGCGGCCTTCGGCGGCTCGACGAACTTGCTCCTGCACATCCCCGCCATCGCGCACGCAGCGGGCCTGAAGCGCCCGACCGTCGAGGATTGGATTGCCGTCAACCGCGCCGTCCCGCGCCTCGTGAGCGTGCTACCCAACGGCCCGGTTCACCATCCCACCGTGCGCGTCTTCCTCGCCGGCGGCGTGCCGGAAGTCATGCTCCACCTGCGCCGGCTCAACTTGCTCGACACCCGCGTGCTCACCGCCAGCGGCGCGACGCTCGACGAGGTGCTCAACTGGTGGGAAGCCAGCGAGCGCCGCACGAAATTCCGAGAACTCCTGCGCGCGCAGGACGGCGTGGACCCCGACGAAGTCATCTTCTCCCCCGAGCGCGCCAAGGCCCGCGGGCTCACCAGCACCGTCACCTTCCCGCGCGGCAATGTCGCCCCCGAAGGCGCGGTCATCAAAAGCACCGCCATTGATCCCAGCGTCGTGGACGCGGACGGCGTGTATCGCAAGGAAGGCCCGGCGAAGGTTTTCACCAGCGAGCGCGCGGCCATCGCGGCCATCAAGGAAAAGCGCATCGCCGCCGGCGACATCCTAGTGCTCGCCGGTTGCGGCCCCATGGGCACCGGCATGGAAGAGACCTACCAGCTCACCAGCGCGTTGAAACATCTCCCCTTTGGCAAACACGTCGCACTGCTCACCGACGCGCGATTCAGCGGCGTGAGCACGGGCGCGTGCGTCGGGCACATCGGCCCTGAGGCGCTGGCGGGCGGGCCGCTCGGCAAGCTCCGCGATGGCGACCGCCTCCGGCTTGTCATTGACCGCAACACCAACACCGGCACCGTGGACTTCATCGGCGATGTTGACCGCACCTGCACGCCCGAGGAAGGCGCTACGGTCCTGGCGCAACGTCCGAGCCGCGCCGACTTGGCCCCGCACGAGAAACTTCCTGCGGACACGAAACTCTGGGCCGCCCTGCAAGCCGCCAGCGGCGGCAGTTGGGGCGGGTGTGTCTACGATCCGGAGGCCATTCTCGCCAGACTCCAGCCCACCAGATAGTCCGGGCTTGCCTGTCAACCGCCGGGAAGGCTTGCCCAGCAAGCTCTGCTGGCCGGATTGCTAAACAACAAGCGGTAGGCCGGGGCGATATCAACTCTTCGCCGGTTCGGGGGCGGCGGCCGCAGCGGGGTTGCGGAAGAGCGCGAGGAAGATGAGCAGGATGACACCCGCGAACAGCGCGGGCTTGCCCCACAGTTGCTTCCATTCGATGGCCTTCAGCTCGGCTTTGCGGGCGGCGGCTTTTTCCTCGTTCACCTGCTTGAGTTGGGCCTCCAGTGCGGGCTTGCCGGCGGCGTCGGCTTTGGCGAGGGCCTCGGAGAGCTTCGCGGCTTCGGCCGCTTTCGCGGTCACGATGGCGGCCTGCGCTTTCGAGGCGGCGGTGGTGTGCTGGGCTTCGATTTTGCCCGCGACCTGAGCGCCGACGAACATGCCCAGGCCAAGCGTGAACAGCACCAACATGCCCTGCGCTTGTGCGCGGATTTCCTTGGGTGCGACCTGGTCCGTGTAAATCTGGCCGGTCACGAAGAAGAAGTCGTAGCAGATGCCGTGGAGCAGGATGCCGCCGGTGATCATCCACGCGACCTCATCCGGGGCCCCGAGTGCGAAGAGGCCGTAACGCGTGACCCACGCGAGCATGCCGACGGCGAGCATCCATTTCACGCCAAGGCGCGCGAAGAAGAACGGCATCACCAGCATGAAGAAGATTTCCGACATCTGGCCGTAGCTCATGGTCTGGCCGATGGGCAGGCCGCCCATTTCCACAATGCGGCTGGTGATCTGGTAGTAGAACGCCAGCGGGATGCAGATGAGCGTGGAGGAAATCATGAAGATGAGGTAGCTGCGGTTGGTGAGCAGCAGCTTGAAGGCATCCAGCCCGAGGATTTGGCCGATGCTGATGGGGCCGCTGGCCGTCGGCGGCGTGTGTGGTAGCGCGAAGCTCAGGAGCCCCAGCAGCGCGCCCGCGCCGATGGTCAGATGGAACATGCTCACGGAAGTGTCCGCCTTGAGCTGCGTGAGGGTGAGGCCCGCCGCAATCCACCCGATGGTGCCGAGCACGCGGATGCCGGGGAATTCCTTCTCCGGGTTGGTCATGCACTTCATGGCGATGGTGTTGGTGAGCGCCAGCGTGGGGTAATAGGTCATCATGTGCGCGAAGAACATCGTGTTGATCGCGCTGGGCGAGGGGTTCGCTCCGCCCATCAGCGTCGTGGCGTAATACATGAAGCCGGCGCCCAGCAGGTGCATCACGCCCATCACCACCTGCGCCGGGAAGAACCGGTCGGCGATCATGCCCACGAAGAACGGCGCGATCATGCCCGCGATGGGCCCGACCGAATACATGGTGCCGAAGTCCTCCGCCTTGAAGCCGATGGTGGAGAGGTAGTTCGGGCCCGTCACATACCACGACCCCCAGATGAAGAACTGGAGGAACATCATGACGGAAAGCAGAAGGCGGTGTTGGAGGCTCATAGAATTCGCAAGACGCTAGGAAAACGCCGGAAGCCGGGCAAGCGTCGAAATCGCCCGCCGCGGGAAGCGCTTGCCCCAGAAGCCATCGCCGCGCACATTCCGCGCCGCATGAACGGACCTCAGGCAGTGGTTTTCGACCTCGGCAAGGTGTTGCTGGATTTCGATTACGGGATCGTGGCGGGCCGGCTGGCGGCTCACAGCGGGCGTGATGCGGGGCACATCCGCATCCTGCTGGACCAGTCGCCGCTGCTGTTCCGCTTCGAGAGCGGGCAGATGACCAACGACGAGTTTTACCGCGAGGTGGCGGCCCTGACGGGCTACACCGGTGCGTTCGACGAGTTCGCGGACATCTTCGGAGACATCTTCGCGGCGATTGACCCGATGATCGATCTGCACGCACAACTCCGGGCCCGTGGCGTGCCGACGTATATCTTCTCAAACACCAACGGCCTGGCCGTGCGCCACATCCGGGCGAACTACCCCTTCTTCGCGCACTTCACGGACTACATCTATTCGCACGAGGCGGGCGCGATGAAACCGGATCCGCGCATCTACGAGGAAGTCGAGCGGCGCACCCGGCGACGTGGCGCGGAACTGCTCTACCTCGACGATCGCAAGGAAAACGTGGACGCCGGCGCCGCGCGCGGGTGGCGGGTGGTGCATCACGAGTCACCGAAGGCGACCATAGCCGCCGTGCGGGCAGCAGGGCTGCTGTAGCCGCGCAACTTGGCCGGAGCGGCGGTGTTGGATGAGTCGTCCAGCCATGCACAAGCCATCAGATCCCCGCCCGCTGCGTGCCGCCAATCAGCTCCGGTTGGTGGTTTTATTGCCCGTGCTTGTCACCGTGGTGGGGGTCATCTTGCTGGCCACAAAGCTCTCCGGGCGTTTCCGGGCCATCGAGGAGCCGCCGGGCCGCGACTATCCGCCTGTCCCGTCGCGTGACTCCAGGCCGGCCGGCCAGCCGCTCAAGTGGGTGGGCAGCATGGGCGGAGCTTCCGAGGGTTCGACTCGAACGAATGCGGCAACGAATGTTGGAACGGCCATTGTGTCCGCCGAGCCGACGCGAGCCAACGCACCTAAGGCCAACGCTGCGGACGCGGTCACTCCGTTGCCGGATTCTCCGCCGCCGGCGCGGACAAGGCCGGCGGACCTGCTGGTGAGCGGCGTGACTTCATCTGCGGCGCTCATTCCGGACGGCATCGTGGGGACCGTGCTCCTTCGCGGAACACCGCCGCCGGAGAAGGAGATTCCAATGGACCCGGCGTGCGGGGCGTTGCATCCGGGCCGGAAACCAAAAACCCGCTTGTTCATGGTGGGGACCAACGGCGAGCTGGCGGATGTCTTTGTGGTGTTGCGAGGTCTTTCGCCCTTACCGGGTGAACCGCCAGACAGCCCGATCCAAATTCGTCAGCGCGGCTGCGAATACCTGCCCTATGTCACCGCTGCGCAGGTCGGGCAGATCGTCCGCGTGTTCAACGATGACCCGCTGATGCACAACGTCCATGCGACGCCCACGGTGGATGGCAACAAGGAACGGAACCTGGCGCAGTTGCCCAAAGGGGCCGCGCTGGATTTCGCCTTTCCGCAGCCCGAGATGTTCCTCCGCTTCAAGTGCGACGTGCATCCGTGGATGTTTGCCTATGTCAACGTCGTCGAGCACCGGTTCTTCGCCGTGAGCGGAGCGGATGGGCGGTTTGTGTTGCCCGAGCCTCCACCCGGCGACTACACCGTGCGGCTCTACCACCGGAAGGCGGGAGACAAACTCATCCCGGTGAAGGTGCAACGGGGCCAGCGGCTCGTGCTTAACGTCACGCTGGACATCACTGACACGGCAAGGAGCGAGGCGACGACCAGCGGACAATGAAAAACTCCGGCCCGCGAACGGGCCGGAGTTTGGCGAAAGGAATTTGGAGCCGGGGCTTACTTCGCGCCCTGGTCAATCCACGCGCGGATCAAACCGATCTGCTCGGCGGTCAGCGGCTTGCCCTTGCCCTCGGGGGGCATGGCGTCGTCTTCGTTCAGGCGGGCGATGGCCTTGACGAGCGAGCTGTCGGCGGATTTGCCGGGGATGATTGACTTGCCGTTTTCGCTGGCCTTGAGGGAGTTCTCGAGGGTGTCGAGCTTGAGCTTGCCCTTTGCTTTCTTCTCGCCGTGGCACTCCACGCACGACTTCTCGAAGATGGGCTTGATGTCCTTGGCGAAGGTCACGCCGGCTTTCTTGGCGGCCGGTGGCAGCTCCTTCTTGGCGGCGGCGGAGGCGGTCAGGGCGAGGGTGAGGCCTGCGCAGAGGCTGAATGCGATGGTGAGTTTTTTCATAAGTTGTGTGTCGGTCAGGCGTTGGCTGTGTAGCCGGGGGAAAGACGGTTTGCACGCAAAAAACTTCAGCCGTGCCGGGCATCGCTTGACCTGGTGGCGGTGCTTGGCCCTGAATGCGGGAAAGCATTTTTAGTCCATAGCCACATGCAAAAAAGTCCAGCCCCCGCCGCAGCGGGTTCGCCGTCCCCGCCGGCCCGCCGGGATTTTATCAAACAGGGCTGTGCGGCCTGCCTGGGGGCGGCGGCACTGGCGGCTCCGGCAGCCATCGGGGCGCGGGTTTTCCTCGATCCGCTCACCCGGCTCAAGGCACCCGAGAGTTTCGTGAAGGTGACCACGCTGGACACGCTGCCGGAGGATGGCACACCGGTGCAGTTTCCGGTGCTGGCGGACCGGCGGGACGCGTGGACGAAGTTCACGCAGGTGCCCGTCGGGGCCGTGTTCCTCCAGCGGCAGGAGCAGGACAAGCTGCTTGCGTTGAGCGTGGTGTGCCCGCACGCGGGCTGCTTTGTGGATTACGTCCAGGAGCAGCAGGGCTTCCTGTGCCCCTGCCATAACAGCCTGTTCCTCAAGGACGGCGGGCTCAAGGACAAGGACAGTCCCAGCCCGCGCCCGCTGGATTCGCTCGAGGTGCAGGTGCGGAACAAGAACGAGGTGTGGGTGCGCTTCCAGGATTTTCAACTTGGCATCGCGGAAAAGAAACCGGTCGCATGATGAAGCAACTTTGGGCGTGGTTGGACGAACGGACGGGGGCCGGCCGGGTCGTGGATGCATTGCTCTTCCAGAACCTGCCGGGGGGCTCGCGCTGGCGTTATTCCTGGGGCGCGGTGGTGCTCTACACCTTTCTGCTCCAGGCGGTGACGGGCTTCTTCCTCTGGACGGCCTACAGCCCCAGCACGCAGACGGCGTGGGAGAGCATCCACTACGTCCAGCATGAGATGACGGGCGGCTGGCTGCTGCGCGGCCTGCACCACTTCGGGGCGCAGGCGTTCGTGGTCGTGCTGGTGCTGCATCTGCTCCAGATGGTCATCTACGGGGTCTATCGCGCGCCACGCGAGGTGAACTTCTGGCTGGTGCTGCTGCTGCTGCCGCTGGCCATCGCCATGTCCGCCACGGGCTGGCTGCTGCCGTATGACCAGCACGGCTTCTGGGCGTCGCGCGTGCCCATCGGCATCATGGGCGTGACGCCCGTGCTCGGGCCGTGGCTGCAAAAGATCGCCATGGGCGGCTCGACGATCGGGCACCACACGCTCACGCATTTCCTGGCCCTGCATGCCGGGCTGCTGCCGTTGTGCTTGGCGGTGCTGCTGGGCGCGCACTATTATCTCACGCGCCGGCATGGCTTTGCGGATGCGCCGAAAGACTGCGCCTGTCCGGATGAGAGGTATTTCCCCGCGCAGTTCCTCAAGGACGCGGTCGCGTGTCTGGTCGTGCTGGTCGTGCTGCTGGGCTTCGTGCTGGTGCCGCATTGGCAGAACCCCGCCGCGGCGCCGGGCGTGCACCTCGGCGCGCCCGCCGATCCCTCGGAGCAATACAGCGCCGCGCGGCCTGAGTGGTTCATGCTCTTCCTCTTCCAGTTCCTCAAATACTTCCCCGGCGGCACCGAGGTGTGGGGAGCCATCGTCATCCCCACGTTCATCGGCGCAGTGGTGGCGCTGATGCCGTTTGTCGCGAAGTGGCGGCACGGTCACCGCTTCAACGTGCTGTTTCTGATTTCGCTGCTGGTGGCAGCCACGGTGCTGGGTCGCCAAGCCGTCCTCCAAGACCGGAACGATGAAACCTATCTGACCGCCAAGGCCGACGCGACCCGCGCAGCCGACCGCATCCGCGACCTCACGGTGGAGCGCGGCATCCCGCCATCGGGCGCGGCGGCCCTGCTGCGCGACGATCCCTACACCCAGGGGCCAAAGCTTTTCGCCAAGAACTGCGCGAGCTGCCATCGCTACGACGGCCATGACGGCACCGGACAGAAGCCCCTCACGACCCACGCGGTGCGCGAGGGGGAGACTTGGGAAAGCATCGCCGAGTTCCGCTACATGAAGCTGGCCGACCTGCGTGCGATGAACCAGCCCAAGGCCGGTCAACCCTTGAAGGCCGGGGACAAGATCATCGCCCATGTCCGGCCCTGGGCACCCGACCTGAAGGACTTCGCCAGCCGCGCCTGGCTGGCCGGGCTGATGGATCCGGCGCGCGTCTCGGGCCCGGATTACTTTGGCGGCACCAAGTTCAAGGATGGCAAGATGGCCAAATGGGTTAAGAAAAACTGCGTGCCGGAAAAGGCTGATGACTTGAAGAAAGTCATCGCCGCCCTTTCCGCTGAAGCCCGGCTCAAGTCGCAGGCCGGCGTGGAAAAGGCCGAGGCCGACCTGATCAAGCAGGGCCGCGCCCTCATGACCGGCGACTTTGCCTGCACCGACTGTCACAGCTTCGGGAAAAAGGATCCCGACGCCACGGCGCCCGACCTCACCGGTTACGGCTCGCGCGCGTGGCTCATCCGTTTCATCGGCAACCCGGCGCACGCGGACTTCTACGGCAAGCGTAATGACCGCATGCCCGCCTTCGCCGACAAGAAGATCCTCGACGCCAAGCAGATCGGCCTGCTGGCCGACTGGCTGCGGGGCGATTGGTATGTGCCGCCCGGCAGAAACGGCGTGAAGTAGTCCGCCCGGACGGGAGCGGTGAGCCTCCCTATTTTTTGAAGTGCCGGTCGGCAAACTTCAGATACTGCTCCCAGTCGTAAGCCGTCACGTCATGTTTGCCGGTGCGGACGTGGTAGCCAATGAAGTCACCCACCGGACGGTCCACCGCGGGCCATTCCGCCACCCCCGTGCCCTGCTTGCCGAACAGCGCATACACCGGCTCGGCAAACTTGCCCGCGAGGAACTCGCCCTTCGGGTCAGCCCACTGATCCTCCGCGGCGCTGGCAATGTAGACCGGGCGCGGCGCAGCCAGGGCGATGAGCTCGTGCATGTCCACCGGCAGCCCGGGGACGTTCTCGCTGTAGCGCTTGTAGTTGCCGCAGAACCAGTGCGGGAAGTTTTTGTTCAGCACCGCCACCGTCTCGCCGAAGTCGCGGCGTGAAATTGCCGCCCCGCCCTCGCCCGAGTTGTTCGAGATGACGATGGCAAACCGTTCGTCGCTCGCGCCTGCCCACAGGGAGGTTTTGCCCAGCCGGGAATGACCGATGACCGCTACTTTCTTGGCATCAACCGACTTGTCCTTCTCCAAGTAATCCAGCGAGCGGCTCAGGCCCCAGGCCCAGGCACCGATCGCACCCCACGCGTCCGGGGCGAACTGCGTATTCGCGCCGTCCTTTGCCAGCGCGGCACGGAGGCCATCCTTCCAGCCCTCGGCATGGTCCGGCTCCACGTCACCGTAGTAATACGTGGCCAGGGCGTAGCCGCGGGCAATGACCGTTTCGACCTGCCAGCGGCTGGCTTCGCTGCCGCGGGATGCTTCGGTGGCCCGGTTGTTGACCACGCCCTTCTTGTCCTGGCTGTTGCGCATCCAGCGCGGGTTGAGCGTGATCTGGGGGTCGGCGTGGACGGCGTGGTTGCCGTTGAAGTTGCAGCCCAGGAACGCGGGCACCGGGCCCCGCACCCCGTTGGGAGTGAAGAGCTGCAGGTCAAGCCGCGGCCCATCCTTTTTGCCAGTGAAGTAGATGGCGATTTCCTTGCGCGTGGCCTTGCCGCCCAGCGCCTGCGGATCCGTCTTGGTGATTTCGAAGACGAGGTTCGCCGGTTTGGCCGGGCTGCGGCCATAGACATGGGTCTGAAAGAGCTGGAAGATTTCCGCGCGGCGCTTGGTCTGCCACATCTTTGCGTCCGTGACCTTCGCGCCGTCCGCACAGGTCAAGGGGTCGGGCAGCGGGTGGTTGCCCGCTTTCGCTTCGTCATAGTTGGTGGTGTTGGGCCGTTGGGCGGAGGCGCTGAAACTGAGGGCCAGGAGGAGGCTGCCGGCCAGGATCGGGCGGAAGTAGGTGTGTTGCATGCGCGCAGCCTAGCAACCCAAGCCCCGGCGACAAGTGCGACCCGCCGCGGGTTCCCGCTCCCCGGCATTTTCAGCCACCACCCGATGGGTGGAGCGGAAGAATTTTACGGGCGAATCACCGCTCTCGCGCTAGGCTTCGGGCGATGGGCAACCGGTTTTATGCAGCAGGTGAAGAGCGGGCGGCGCGGGTCAATGACCTGTTCGCCGCCATCGCGCCGCGCTACGACCTGATCAATGACCTGCAAAGCTTCGGGCTGCACCGGTGGTGGAAGCGACGCCTGCTCCGGCTCGCGGCCGTGAAGCGGGGCGAAACCGCGCTGGACCTGTGCTGTGGCACTGGAGATGTGGCGTTTGCCCTCGCGGCGGCGGGTGCCTGCACGGTCGGAATGGATTTCAGCGCGCCGATGCTGGCGGTGGCAGAGCAGCGGCGGTCCAAGGTTCACGGGCCAGGGACTGAGCCTGGTTCAGAACCGAACCCCCGGTTTCTGCAGGGTGACGCGTTACGCATGCCGTTTCCCGATAGCCACTTTGATCTCGTGACCATCAGCTACGGGCTGCGGAACCTCGCGAGCGTGGACGACGGCCTGCGTGAGATGTGGCGCGTGCTCAAGCCGGGCGGGCGGCTGCTGGTGCTGGATTTCGGCAAGCCGGACAACGCGGCGTGGCGCGGGGCTTACTTCGGCTACCTGCGTTTCGCCGTGCCCGTGTTTGGCCGGCTCTTTTGCAAGAACGCGGAGGCTTACGCTTACATCCTGGAGTCGCTTCAGCATTATCCTGCGCAACGCGGGGTTGATGACAAGCTGCGGGCCTTTGGCACCGCAGACGCACGCATCGTGAATTTCCTCGGTGGGGTCATGAGCATCAACGTGGCCAGGAAACCGACCGCCTTAGCGGATCACGATGGCTACAAACACGGCGGTGTCGTATAGCCCCCGCGTCATTGCCAAGCCGGCCGCTGCTGCTAGGCTCGCGCCATGATTCCGTTCCTGATTTTCCTCGGAGTGGTGGTCGCCATTGTCGTGGTCGTGGGTCTCTGGGCGGTGGGGATTTACAACGGCCTCGTCGGGCTGCGGCAGGCGGTGAAGAACGCCTGGGCGCAGATTGACGTGCAGCTCAAGCGCCGCCACGACCTCATCCCCAACTTGGTCGAGACCGTCAAGGGCTACGCCACCCACGAGAAGGAGACGCTCGAACGCGTCATTGCCGCCCGTGCCCGGGCCACCAGCGCCGCTACGCCCGCCGACAAGATCAAGGCTGAGGGCGAGGTCAGCTCCGCGCTCGCACGGCTGCTAGTCGTCTCTGAGGCTTATCCGGACCTGAAGGCCAACACGAACTTCACCTCACTCCAGGGCGAGCTGACCGGCACCGAAGATCGCATCGCGTTTTCGCGCCAGGCCTACAACGACGCCGTGACCCGGCTGAACACGGGCATCCAGACTTTCCCCGCCGTGCTCATCGCGGGAATGCTGGGGTTCAAGGAAGAGCCCTTCTTCGAGACCCCGGCTGCGGAAAAGGAAGCTCCCAAGGTCAAGTTTTAGCCGGACTGTTGGCCGGGATTACTTGCCATCCAGGCGCAACGTCTCGCCCATGGCCCGCTCCAGACGCGCGCGGGCCACCGAGTAGTCCCGGAGTGCCTGGATCTGAGTGGTGCGGGCCTCGGTCAGGGCGGTCTGTGCGTTCAGCACGTCGAGCTGGGTGCCGGTGCCGGCTTCGGCCCGGGCGTTGGCCAGACGCAAAGCTTCTTCGGCCTGCTCCTGGACCTTCTTCTGGGATTCCAAAACCTCCCGGGCCTCCATGAAGTTCGAGTAGGCCGTCCGCACGTCCAGCTCGATGCGGCGGGAGACGTCTTCGGTCTCTTCCTGCGCCCTCAGCTTGAGTGCATTGGCCTCGGCCACGCGGCCTTTCACCAGCCAGCCATCGAAGATGTTCCAACTGGCCTGCCAGCCGATGTCCCAACCCGAGAAATCCCGGGTAAGGTGCTGGCTGAAGCGCGAGCTCCTCGAGCCCAGTCCGGCGTAAATCTGAGCGCTGGGCCGGCGGCCGGCCTCGGCCGTGCGGATGGCCTCGTCGCGCAGCCGTTCGGCCTTGCGCAGCGCCGCCAGCTCGGTGCGCTGTTCCAGAGCCTTTGCGATGGCGACGGGCAGCTCAATGGGCGTTGGGTCCGCGGCCAACTGGCCGGCGAGGGTCAGCGGGATGTCATCCAACGCAGTGCGGGGCACATCATAGCCCAGCAGGTTGGCCAGGTTGTTTTTGGCGACGCGCAGCGCGTTGCGCGCGCGGATGAGCCGGGGCCGGGCGTTGGCCAGCTCCACTTCCGCCCGCAGCACGTTGAACCGCGGCACGGTTCCGGCCTCGAAGCGGCGCTGGTTGTCCTGGAGTTCCTTCTTCAGCAGCTCAAGGCTGGCCTCCTGCACCACGATCTGCTGGGCCGCCAGCAATGCGTCGTCGTAATTCACCCTCACCGCCAGCACGGTGTCGGCGATCACGGTCTGATGCTGGAGGAGAGCCTGGTCGCGGGTCAGGTCGGCGGTGCGCTTGGCCGAGTCGATCCGCCCGCCCTCGTAAATGGACTGCGTCACCTGGACCCGCACCTGCCAGGCTTGGTCGGGCGCGTGGAAGAAACCGCCGGCGACCTGCTCGATGGCGTTTTGATCCGTCAGGCTGTGAAAAGCCGAGGCGCGGACGGTCGGATACTGGAGGGCACGGGTTTGCACCACGATGCCATAGGTGGCGGCGAGATCTGCCTGGCTGCGCTGCACGGCACTGTTCTGGCGCAGGGCCACCTCCACTGCCTCGCGCAGGGAGAGCGGCGCGTTCGGCCACGCCACGGCGTTGGTGGACTTCAACGGAGGCAGGGCCGAGCTGGCCGATGCGTCCGCTGCCTGGCCTCTTGGGCAGAGCAGGGCGGCGAGAAGACAAAGGGCGGCGGTAACGTGCGGTTTCATGGAGTTCGAGGGTCGTTGCGTTGACGGTGGGGGCGTAGGTTTCATTGCGAATTTGTCGTCGACGGGTTCGCCCGGCCGGCGGCTTGCGGCGTGGCCAGCGTGCGCTCAATGAACACATCCACCTGCTGGCCGACGTAGAGCGGGACTTCGGGACGGTCGAGTTCAAAGATGATTTGGAGCACGCGCGTATCCACGCGCTCCGCGCTGTCGCCGGTAAGTGAGCGCTTCGGGATGACAAAGGGCTCGATGCGGACGAAGCGCAGCGGGATTTTCCGCTGGGTGTCGCCTTTCATGAAAGCCACGGCGGCGCGGCCCGGCTCTACGAGCGGCGCGTTTTGCTCGTCCACTTCGGCGCGGACCTGCAGCTTTTCAACTTCGCCGAGAATCATCAGCGGCTCGGTCGGCGTGGTGCCGGCGAATTCGCCCGCGCGCACGTTCACCTGGAGAATGGTGCCGTCGCGCGGGGCGCGGACGGTGAGAATATCCAGCTCGGTCTGCACTTGGCGAAGTTGCGCGTCCATCGCGGCGATGTCGGCTTCGGTCTTGCCCACGCGGGTTTCGGCGAGTTGCACGGCGAACTCGCGGCGTTTCTTTTCGTCGTCGGAGATGACGCGGTCGCGGGCGAGTTTCTCGGCGCGGGCGAGTTGGTCGGCGGCATCGGCGTGCAGGACGCGGTCGGTGTGGAGGGCGGCGCGGAGGGCTTCGAGCTGCGCGCGGAGCGTGCCAAGGCGGGCGCGAGGTTCGCGGTCGTCGAGCTGGAGCAAGGTGTCGCCGGTCTTCACTTTCGACCCGACGGCGACGGCGACTTGCTGGATGAGGGCGGGCCGGGGCACGGCGATTTTCACGTTCTCCCGCGCGGCTTCGAGGATGCCGGTGGCGGCGACGGCGGCCGGAAAAGGCGAGCGCGCGGGCTCGACAGCGGGCGGCGGCGCGGGCGGTTTTCGCCGCATGTCTTGCACGAGGAAGAACACGCCGGCGAACCCGGCAATGGCCAGGTAGAAGGTGACTTGGCGGAACAGGAGCATGAGGTCAGGGGGTGGCAGAGTGGAGATGGGAGATGGGGGAAATTCCAAATCCCAAGCTCCAAGTTCCAAAGAAGTTCCAAGCTCCAAACCCCAAACGGCGAGTGGAGCAGGGTGGTGAAAGAGGAGGAGCGAATTGCCAATCCACTGCGCGCTCATCGCGCCGATTAGAGCTTGGCCGTTGGAGCTGTTTTGGAACTTGGAGCTTCAGTTTTTGGGCTTTCACTGCGCGCCTCCGTTCTCCTCAAAGTTCCCCGCTTGGGCTTGCACGCGTTGCACGCGGCCGTCTTCCATTTCAGTCAGTCGGTCGGCGTATTTGAAGATGCGGTTGTCGTGGGTGACGACGATGACGCTGCGGTCGGGATGGCGGGCGATGTCGCGGAGCAAATCCATGATGTGCGCGCCGGTGTCCTTATCGAGGGCACTGGTGGGCTCATCGCAGATGACGAGGCGCGGTTCGTGGACGAGGGCGCGGGCGATGGCGACGCGTTGCTGCTGGCCGCCGGAGAGGTTGCGGGGCAGTTCGCGCCCACGGCCATCGAGACCGAGCTTGTCGAGCAGTTCAGCAGCCTTCTGTTCGGCCTGGCGGCGGCCGGAGCCGTTGATGAGCAGCGGGACGGAGACGTTCTCGATGAGCGTGAGCGTGGGAATGAGGTTGAACTGCTGGAAGATGAAGCCGACATGGCGCTTGCGGAACTCGGTGACGTGACGGGGCTTCATCGCATGCAGCGAGGAGCCGAAGACCTCGACCTCCCCGGCCTCGAAATCCAGCGTGCCGGCAATGACGGAAAGGAGGGTGGTTTTCCCGCAGCCGCTGGGGCCCACAATCATCAGGAGCTCGCCCTGCCGTGCGTTGAAGTCCACACCCTTGAGCGCGCGCACGGCGGTGTCCCCTTTGCCAAAGGTTTTCGTTACTGCACGCACATGGACGGCAAGTGGGTTGGAAGACGCGCCGCTCATTTCAACCTCGGAAGACGATGGCCGGTTCGACTTTCCACACCTTGCGGATGCCCAGGAGTGCGCTCAGGCAGCAGATGCCCATCACGGCCACAAAGGTGCCGGCGGGCAACTGCCAGGGCAGCATGAACGGCGGCTCGCCCCGGGACAGCACCGCCCGGCCAAATGCCGTCACCAGCAGCACGCCTAGTCCATAGCCCAGAAAGCCCACGGTGAGCGATTGCACCAACAGCATCCGCGCCAGCAGGCCGTTGCTCGCACCCATGGCTTTAAGCGCGCCGAGGTGGCGGAGATTCTCATGCACGAACGCGTAGAAGGTCTGGCCGGAAATCGTCGTGCCCACGATGAACCCGAGGATGATGATGGACATGAAGGCGATGGGGATGCCGGTGTTCCGGAAATACCACCAAATGGTGGACCAGAAGAGTTCCTCTTCCGTGTAAACCTTCATGCCCGTCTCGGCCTGGATAGAGGCCGCCGCCGCCTCAAGCGTCCAGCCGGGCGCGGGCTCGGCCAGCACGAGGGACAGCATCTTGCGCTGTTTGGGCGCGAACTGGAGCGCCTGCGTGTAGGTCGCGTAGGCGTAGGGGTAACCAAAGAAATGCCGATCCGCGCGGCAGATGGCCACGATGCGCGCTTCCTTGTCGTTGAGCTCGAAGGTGTCGCCGAGGCCCAGTGGCTTGGCGCGGCCGGCGCTGAGTCGTTTCACCCCCAGTTCGTCGAGGATGATGGCATTGGGCAGGCGCACATCTTCGAGTCGGCCTTGGAGAATCACCGGCGGGCGGCCCACGAGCGTGGTGTTGTCGAGGCCGACGAGTTGCACGGGCTTGAAGTTTCCGTCCGCGAGCTTTGCCGACTGGATGGTCATGTAAACCGGCACGGCCCACGCCACGCCGGGCGCAGAACGGACGCGGTTCACATCCGTATCGCGGAGGGCTTTGAGCTCGTTGGCCTGCTCGACCTTGCGGTCTACCACCCAGAGCTTGGCCCGCATGTTCCGCATGTGACTGGTCGTCCACGTGAGCAGGCCGCAGAAGACCGCACTCTGCTGGGTCATCAACAACGTCGCGAAGGTGAGGCCGCCGACGAGCATCACGTATTTGGCGCGGTCGCCGAGCAGCATCTTGAGGGCAAGGTGATACATCAGGTGGAACGGTTGTGCGGGCCTCGGGATGTCATGCCTGATTCCCTCAGGCCTTTCGATGCCGCGGCTGCCCGGCTGGCGGCGGCTGTGATGGCCGCCAGGGAAAAGCTCGTGATGTGGTCGGCGAGTCGCTCGATCTGCTCGGGGGAGAATTTCTGCTCAGGGAACAGCCGCAGGACCACGGGCTGGCAGTGGTGATAGAAGAGGCATTGACTCACCACACTGAACGAGCACAGCCGAACCGTGTCCGGATCCGGCTCGCCGCCGAGCAGTTCCCGGACAATGCCCCCCAGGTGCTGCGCCTGTGGCCGGATGCGCTCCACCAAGATTTCATCCAGCGCGGTGGTCGGGTCGATCATCTCGCGGGAGATGAGCTTGCCGTGCCAGGCATCGCTGCTGGGGTCGAAAATCCGCAGCAGAAACGATCGGACAAAGGCCCGCAGCCGATCGGCTGCCGCCGCTCCGGGTCGCACACCTAGATCCAACGGGTATTTCTGAAGCGCCCGCCCCTGATAGTATGCCAGCACAGCCCGATACAGCGCTCCCTTGTCACCAAAGTGGTAGTTGACCGAAGCGATGTTGGCCCCGGCCCGGTGGCAAATCTCACGCACCGTGGCATTGTGGAAGCCGACCTCCGCAAAAACCGCGCCGCCCGCCTCGATGAGAGCCTGCCGCGTCTGGGCGGAGGAGGTATCGGCTTTTGGGGGGGCGGCGACCATTTCAAACGCATATTTCAAACAGTTGTTTTAATTGGCAAGCCGATTTTTCCCGACCTTCAGCCAATCGCCTGCCGGACGCTTAACATTTTGGTGGTTTAGCCTGGCGGTTTTCTGCTCAACTACCTGCCGCCTCGCAAGCTGACTGCACGCCGGGGGGCCACGTTCATGAACACGTGCCTGCCGCATGGATTCTTTCGGGGTCGACATGCTCGATTTGGCAACCGAAACGACGAATACGGCCCGAACGGCCGCGAACCATCACGCGGCGGGAGCCCCCGCGCGCTCGGCCGACCTCTCGGTCGGCCAAGTGCTGGCCGGTCTTGGCGATTCGGCATTCAAGCGCGACCATGGGCTGCGTTACGCTTACGTGGCCGGGGCGATGGCGAACGGCATCGCGTCGGTCGAGCTGGTCGCGGCGATGGCGCGGGGGGGGATGCTGGGCTTCTTCGGGGCGGCTGGGTTGGGCAAGGACCGCGTGGAAGCGGCGCTGAACCGGCTTCAGGCGGAGATCCCCGGGCTGCCGTTTGGCGTTAATCTCATCCACAGCCCGAACGAGTCGTCGTTAGAGGACGCGGTCGCCCGGATGTTCATCCAGCGCGGGCTGCGGCTCATCGAGGCGTCGGCCTACCTGCGGCTCACGCTGCCGGTCGTGCGCTTCCGCGTGGCGGGCATTCATCGCGACGCAACTGGGCAAATCTTTACACCGAACCGCATCGTGGCGAAGGTTTCGCGCGTCGAAGTCGCGACGCAATTTTTCTCCCCGCCACCAGCCGAGATGCTCAACGAGCTGGTCCGCACCGGTGAACTCACCGCCGAGCAGGCCGCGCTCGCGGCGCAAATCCCCGTCGCGCAGGACGTAACCGCCGAAGCCGATTCCGCCGGGCACACGGACAACCGGCCGCTCGTGACGTTGCTGCCCACACTGCTGGCGTTGCGCGACCGTTTGCAGGCGCAGTTCAACTACGCCCAGCCGTTGCGCGTCGGCGCGGCCGGCGGACTTTCGACGCCGTCAGGACTCGCGGCGGCCCTCGCGATGGGCGCGGCCTACGTCGTCACCGGCTCGGTGAACCAGGCGTGCGTCGAGTCCGGCTCCAGCGAGGTTGTGCGGAAGATGCTCGCACAAGCCGAGCAGGCCGACACCGCCATGGCCGCCGCCGCCGACATGTTCGAGATGGGCGTTAAGCTCCAGGTGCTCAAGCGCGGCACGATGTTCCCGATGCGCGCCGCGAAGCTGTGGGAGCTGTTCCGCGCGTATCCGAGTCTCGACGCCATTCCCGAGGCCGACCGCGCGCAGTTGGAGAAGCAGTTTTTCCGCGCCACATTGGCCGAGACCTGGGCCAGCACGCGGGCCTTCTGGCTTACGCGCGACCCCGCGCAAGTCGAGCGCGCCGAACGTGACGCGAAGCACAAGATGGCGCTCGTCTTCCGCAGTTATCTCGGCCTCAGCTCGCGCTGGGCAAACGCCGGTGAGCCCTCGCGCGTGATGGATTATCAAATCTGGTGCGGTCCGGCGATGGGTGCGTTCAACGAGTGGACGCGCGGCACTTTCCTCGCGCAGCCGGAGAACCGCCGCGCCGAGACCGTCGCGCTGAACCTGCTCTACGGTGCGGCCAAGCACCTGCGCGCGGTCGCGCTGCGGTTGCAGGGAATTTCCCTTTCGCCGGAAGACACCCTCTGCGCTCCCATCGAGCCGGAGCGTCTGCATGAGTTGGTGAACGCGAAGCCAGTTTAATTGATGAGCCAGTCCACGCCCCTCGCCATTGTCGGTCTCAGCGCCATCTTCCCGCAGGCGGATGACCTGCGCGCTTACTGGCGCAACCTCAAGGCCGGCACCGACGCCATCACCGCCCTCCCGGCCACGCATTGGCGCGGCGCGGACTTCTTCAACGCCGACCCGAAGGCCCCGGACATGACCTACGCGCAGCGCGGCGGGTTCATCTCGCCGGTGAATTTCAACCCGCTGGAGTTCGGCATTGCGCCCAAGGACATCGAAGCCACGGACACGACGCAATTGCTCGGCATGGTCGCCGCGAAGCAGGCGCTCGCCGATGCTGGCTACGACCAGAAACCCTTCGACCGCCAGCGCACCAGCGTGCTGCTCGGCGTCACCGGCGCGTTGGAACTCGTCATTCCCCTCGGCGCGCGGCTCGGCCATCCCATCTGGCGGCGCGCGCTCAAGGAAGCCGGTGTAGCGAACGACATCGCCGAAGACGTGGTGCAGCGCATCGCCGACGGCTACGTGCCGTGGCAGGAGAATTCCTTCCCCGGCCTCCTCGGCAACGTCGCCGCCGGCCGCATCGCGAGCCGGCTGGATTTGGGCGGGACGAACTGCGTCGTGGACGCCGCGTGTGCGAGCAGCTTCGCGGCGCTGCATCTGGCGGGGTTGGAGTTGGAGGCGGGCCGCAGTGACATGGTCATCTGCGGCGGCGTGGACACCTTCAACGACATCTTCATGTTCATGTGCTTCAGCAAGACCCCGGCGCTCTCGCCGTCGGGGAATTCGCGCCCGTTCGACCGCGACGGCGATGGCACCATCCTCGGCGAAGGCATCGGCATGGTCGTCATCAAGCGCCTCGCCGACGCCGAGCGCGACGGCGACCGGATTTACTGCACCATCAAAGGCATCGGTTCCTCCAGCGACGGGCGCGGCGGCGCAATTTACGAACCGCGTTCCGAAGGCCAAATCCAGGCGATGGAACGCGCCTACGCCGCGGCGGGAATTTCTGCCGACACCGTCGAACTCGTCGAAGCCCACGGCACCGGCACGAAAGTTGGCGACGCCACGGAGCTCCGTTCATTGACGAAAGTTTTCCGCGCCGCGAAGCCCGACGGCACCTGGGCCGCGCTCGGCTCCGTGAAATCGCAAATCGGCCACACGAAAGCCGCCGCCGGCGTCGCTGGTCTCATCAAGGCCGCGCTCGCGCTCGAACAGAAAGTTCTGCCGCCCACCATCAAGGTGAACCAGCCGCTCGACGAAGCCGCGCCCGGCACGTCGCCGTTTTACCTCAACACCACGAAGCGCCCGTGGCTCCCGCGCGCCGCGCACCCGCGTCGCGCCGGCGTCAGCGCGTTCGGCTTCGGCGGCACGAACTTCCACATCGCCCTCGAAGAGCACGGCTCCGCGCGCCGCGCGGTTGACTGGACCGGCGACGTGGACATCCTCACCTTCGCTACCGACACGCTCGCCGACCTGCGCGCGCAGCTCGCCGCCCTGCCCGCCGAACTTCCGTGGCTTGACCTCCGCCGCCGCGCGCACGCGTCCCGCGCCGCCTTCCGCGCCGAAGCAAAGTTCCGCCTGCTGCTGCCGCTGGCGAAAGGGACTGAAAGCAATTTCGCCCTCGCCTCGCTCCGCGACGCGGCTCTCGCCATGCTCGACAAAGAGCCGGCCAAGCCCACTTGGTCCCTCCCGAACGGCACCGCCTTCGGCTCCGGCCCCGCGCGCGGCCAGCTCGCTGTCCTCTTCCCCGGCCAAGGCTCGCAATACCCCGGGATGTTCCGCGACCTCGCCTGCCAGTTCCCCGAACTGCTCGACACGCTCGCGGAGGCGGATGCTGCCTTCGCTGTTGAACAGACCGCCGTCGCCCAGCGCCTCAGCGACGTCATCTACCCGCACCCCGCCTTCAACGACGAGACCCGCCGCGCGCAGGAATCCGCGCTCAAGGCCACCGAAGTCGCCCAGCCCGCGCTCGGAGCCGTGAGCCTCGGCGCGTTGCGCGTGCTGCAAGGCTTCGGTGTCACGCCACAGCTTGCCGCCGGCCACAGCTACGGCGAACTCGTCGCGCTCCACGCTGCCGGCCGCCTCGATGCCGGCGGACTTCACAAGCTCTCCAACGTCCGCGGCCGCCTCATGGCCAGCCGCCCCGGCGCAGCCGACCGTGGCGCGATGCTCGCCGTCGTCGCGCCCGAGCAAACCGTCGCCGAACTCCTCCTCGCCGGCGGCCCCGACCTCGTCATCGCGAACCGCAATTCGCCGTCGCAGTTCGTCATCGCCGGCCCGAAGCCGCAAATTGACCGCGCCGCCGCCGAGGCCGAGAAGCGTTCCCTTCGCGCCCGCGTGCTGCCTGTCTCCGCCGCCTTCCACAGCCCGCTCGTCGCGGATGCCCGCGAGCCCTTTGCCGCTGTGCTCGCGGAGGTTGAGTTCAGCCCCGCGCAAGTTCCCGTCTTCTCGAACACGACCGCGGCGCCCTATCCGCCCGCCGCATCCGCCACGCGTGACTTGCTCGCGAACCACCTCGCGAAGCCCGTGGACTTCATCGGCGAAATCCGCGCGTTGCACGCTGCCGGCGCGACCACCTTCCTCGAAGTCGGCCCCGGCCGCGTCCTCAGCGACCTCGCCGCTGCCATTCTCGCCGACACCGGCGCGGAGACCATCGCCCTCGACGCCTCGCGCGGCGCGCGCAACGGCACCCTCGACCTCGCCACCGCGCTCTGCCGCCTCGCCGCCCTCGGCCACGCGGTCAATTTAGCGAAATGGGAAACCGCCCCGCCCGCCGCGCCCACTGGCAAGCCCGCCTTCACCATCCCCATTTCCGGCGCCAACGTCCGCACCACCAAGCCCGCGCCGCGTCTGCCGATTGTGAACAAACCCGCCGCCCGTGCGGGCGACTTGCAGTCGCCGTCCACCGCGTCCACTTTGAACACCCCGACCTCGTCCCCTGCTCGTGCCGGCGGTTTGCAACCGCCGTCCAACGTGTCCGCAGCTCCCGGCGGCGATTCCAAATCGCCGGCACTTTCCCCCGACCTCGCCGCCGCCCTGCAAACTGCCCAGCAAGGCATGATGGCCCTGCAAAAACTCCAGGAGCAAACCGCCCAACTCCACGCGCAATTCCTCGCCGGCCAGGAAGCCGCGCGCCGCACGTTGGAAGGCCTCCTCGGCCAACGCCGCGAGTTGCTCGGCCTCGTGCCCGCTCCCGTGGAGCGCAGCTTTCCAAGCCGCAGCAACGCAGTCACGCCCGTCGCGCCACCCACTTTCTCCGCCCCACCTTCGAAGCCTGCCGCTTCCGCCCCCGTCGCTGTCCCCACCGGGGGAGCGGGCCGGGGTGAGGTGGCACCTGCCACGAAGACCGTTGCGCCCGCGAAACCCGCAACTACCTCCAGCCCGGTCGCCCCCGCCGTCCTCGCCGTCGTCTCCGAGAAAACCGGCTACCCCGTCGAAATGCTCACGCTCGACATGGGCTTGGACAGCGACCTCGGCATAGACTCCATCAAGCGCGTCGAAATCATGGCCGCCCTCCGCACGCGCCTGCCTGACGCGCCCGAGGTGAAGCCTGAGCACCTCGGCTCGCTCCAGACGCTTCAACAGGTCGTGGATTTTCTTAGTGTCGGCACTGCGGCAGCCGCTCCGGCGGCTTCACCGGGTGCCTCATCCACGCAAGCTGCTCCGGCGTCCAGTCCGGTTGCCCCTGCCGTCCTCGCCGTTGTCTCCGAAAAAACCGGCTACCCCACCGAGATGCTCACGCTCGACATGGGCCTCGATTCCGACCTCGGCATCGATTCCATCAAGCGCGTCGAAATCATGGCCGCGCTCCGCACGCGACTGCCTGATGCCCCCGAAGTGAAGCCCGAACACCTCGGCTCGCTCCAAACGCTCCAGCAAGTCGTGGACTTCCTCTCCGCCGGAGCGCGCAGGCCCACAGCCGCAGCCGCGAACGAAGCCTTGCCGCAAACCACTTCACCCGGACTTGTGCGTCCTGGCTCCGAGGCCGTCGCCCCCGCTGTCCTGGCTGTTGTTGCTGAAAAGACCGGCTACCCGACGGAAATGCTGAACCTCGACATGGGGTTGGATAGCGACCTCGGCATCGACTCCATTAAGCGCGTCGAAATCATGGCCGCCCTTCGCACGCGTCTGCCCGACGCGCCCGAGGTGAAGCCTGAGCATCTTGGCTCGCTCCAAACCCTCAAGCAGGTGGTCGAGTTTTTGACGGCGGGGAGTCGGGTGCCCGTTGCGGCTTCAGTTTCAAGCGGTGCGCCCGCAAATCAGATTGAAAGCAAGGGCATTGATTCGGCATCGGCCACGCGCGCGTTGCTCGCTGTTGTTGCGGAGAAAACCGGCTACCCGACCGAGATGCTGAATCTCGACATGGGCCTCGACTCCGACCTCGGCATCGACTCCATCAAGCGCGTCGAAATCATGGCCGCCCTCCGCGCCCACCTCCCCGACGCCCCCGAAATCAAACCCGAGCACCTCGGCACCCTCCGCACCTTGCAGGAAGTCGTGAACTTCCTCTGCGCTTCACCGGAGCGCGGCTCTCCGAGCCGCGGCAAGCCACCCACTTCAGAAGCGAGCGAGATTACCAATTCCACTTCGCCATCCCCCAGCAGCGGCTCGCAGCACCGCGTTCCCGAGCTCTCCCGCCAAATCCTCCGCCCCACGCCGTTTCCGCCCGCCGATACGCGCCCGCACATCACGCTCGCGCCCGGCTCGCTCGTCTGGCTCACCGACGACGCCACCAGCCTTACCGTCGCGCTCGCGAAGAACCTGGAGCAACGCGGCCTCACCGTCCGGCGCGGCACGCCCACGGAACTGCTCGCCGACCGCAATGCGCCCCTCCCCGCCGCGCTTGTCCTGCTCTGGCCCGCCGCGCAAGGCAGCGACGCCTTCCTCAAGTCCGCCTTCCGCCTCATCCAAGTCGCCGCGCCCGCCCTCCGCGCCGCCGGCCGCAGCGGAGCCGGCGCACTCATTTCCCTTTCCCGCCTCGACGGTCTTTTCGGCCTCGGCGTGATGAACGCCACCGCCGACGTCGTCAGCGGCGGCCTCGCTGGCCTCGTGAAGACCGCCCACCACGAGTGGCCCGAAGTTCACTGCAAAGCCCTCGACCTCGACCCCGGCGCAGCCAGCGGCACCGAACTCGCCGCGCAAATCACCGAGGAAATCTTCCGCGTCGGCCCGATTGAAGTCGGCCTCTTCGGCGGCCAGCGTTACAGCCTCGAAATCGAGACCGCCCCCGCGCTCGCCAACCCCGCGCCCGCCCTCCAGCGCGGCGACCTCGTCGTCGTCACCGGCGGCGCGCGCGGCGTCACCGCCACGTCCGTCCTCGAACTCGCCCGCCGCCACCAACCGCGCTTCCTTCTGCTCGGCCGCAGCACCTTGCCCGATGCCGAGCCGCACTGGCTCATCGGCCTGACCAACGAAGCCGACATCAAGAAAGCCCTCCTCGCCCACGCCGACGGCGACCGCTCTCCAAAGAAGCTGGAAGCCAAGTTCCGCGAAGTCACTGCCCAGCGCGAAATCCGCGCGCACCTCGCAGAGATTCGCGCCACCGGCGCACTCGCCCACTACGCCACGCTCGATGTCCGCGATGCCTCCGCCGTCGCCACCACGCTCGTCGAAGTCCGTGCCGCCCACGGCCCCATTCGCGGCCTCATCCACGGCGCCGGCGTGCTCGCCGACAAACTCATCGAGCAAAAGACCGAGGAGCAGTTCGACCTCGTCTATGGCACCAAGGTCCACGGCCTCCGCAACCTCCTCGCTGCAACCGCGCAAGATGAACTCCGCCTCATCGCACTCTTCTCCAGCTACACCGGCCGCTTCGGTCGCACCGGCCAGGTGGACTACGCTGCCGCGAACGAAGTGCTGAACAAGATGGCCCAGGCCGAAGCCCGCCGTCGCCCGCACTGCCGCGTGGTCGCCTTCAACTGGGGCCCGTGGAACGGCGGCATGGTCACCGAAGGCCTTCGCAAAATCTTCGAGCGCGAAGGCGTCGGCCTCATCGAGCCTGAAGCCGGAGCCGACTTCTTCGTGCGCGATGTGCTAGCCCCTACCGGCGAAGCCGTGGAAGTCCTCGCGCTCGCGACCGCCGACACGCAACACGCAACACGCAACACGCAAGCGATTCAGTCGCAGCCCAGCGCGTCCATCTCCCCGTCGTTCCACCCCGCCTTCGACCGCGACGTCTCCGTCCGCGCGCTCCCGTGCCTCGTTTCACACGTCATGAACGGCCGCGCCGTCCTGCCCGCCGCGCTCATCATTGAGTGGCTCGCCCACGGCGCGATGCACGGCAACCCCGGCCTCGCCTTCCACGGCTTCGACGGCTTCAAGGTCTTCAAAGGCCTCGTCCTCCAAGGCGATTCCGCCGCGCAAGTCACCGTCTCCGCCGCCCCGCCGCAGTCGCGCGACGGCCTCCTCGCCGTGCCCGTGCAATTCACCAGCCGCGGCAGCAACGGCAAATCCACGCTCCACGCCACCGCCGAAATTCTCCTCGCCGACACGCTCCCCGCCGCGCCCAGCATCGCGCCGGCCGTGAAACGCAACGGCATTTTGTCCAAGTCCGTCTATGGCGACGGCCGTCTCTTCCACGGCCCCGACTTCCAGTGCATCGAAGCCCTCGAAGTCTGCAACCCCGCCAACGCCGCCGCGCTCGTGCGCTCTTCGCCCGCGCCGAAGCTGATGATTGCCCAGCCGCTGCGCCCCGCGTGGCTCGCCGACCCGCTCGCCCTCGACGCCGCGTTCCAGCTCATGATTTTGTGGAGCACTGCGCAACGCGCCGCGCCCTCGCTGCCCTGCGCGCTGCGGAGCTTCCGCCAGTTCGCCGCGTTCCCGAAGACCGGCGGCAGCCGAGTGGTCGCGAGCATCACCTCGGCGGAAACGCCCGTGGCCGTGGCCGACCTGCAATTCTTCGACCGCAACGGCGGCCTCGTCGCGCTCGGCGAAGGCTACGAGTTCGTCGTGGACGCCAACCTCCGCGAAGCTTTTCGCCAAAATCATCTGCCCGCGTGAAGTTCGGCGAACCCATCGCCATCGTCGGCCTGGGCGGCGTCTTTCCCGGCGCGCGCACGCTTGATGAGTTTTGGCAAATGATCGCCACCGGGCGGGACACCAGCCGTCCCGCGCCCGCCGGCCGCTGGCGGCTCAGCTCCGCCGACATCCTCCACCCCACGCCTGGCACGCCCGACCGCGTCTACACCGACCGCGCCTGCTTCATCGAAGGCTTCTCGCTCGACCCCGCCGGCCTCGCGATTGACCGCGACCTCCTCGCGCAACTCGACCCAGTCGTCCACCTCCTGCTCGCCGCCGGCCGCGAGGCCTTCGCCAGCGCGAAGACAACTTCACTCGACCGCGCCCGCATCGGCGTCACCCTCGGCCACATCGCGTTGCCCACGGAAAGTTCCTCCAAACTCTGCGAAGAAATCCTGACCCCGCTGCTGGAACAAGCGACCTTTGGCAACGGCACTTCATCCGCGCTTAAAACCCACCCGCTCAACCGCTACGTCGCCGGCCTGCCCGCCGGTCTCCTCGCCCAAGCCCTCGGCCTCGGCGGCGGCACACGCACGCTCGACGCCGCGTGCGCCTCCTCGCTCTACGCCCTCAAGCTCGCCTGCGACGAACTCCACGCCGGCCGCGTTGACGCCATGCTCGCCGGCGGCGTCTCACGCCCCGACTCGCTCTACACGCAGATGGGTTTCGCCCAGCTCCGCGCGCTCGCGACCACCGGCCGTTGCACGCCGTTCGATGCCGCCGCCAGCGGCCTCATCGTTGGCGAAGGCGCGGGCGTGGTCGTGCTCAAGCGCTTCTCGGACGCCCTCCGCGACGGCGACGAAATCCACGCCCTCATCCGCGGCATCGGCCTCAGCAACGACCTCGACGGCAACCTCCTTTCCCCCGCCAGCGAAGGCCAACTCCGCGCCCTCCGCCTCGCCTACGCCGCGGCGGGCTGGGAACCCGAGAGCGTCGAGTTCATCGAATGCCACGCCACCGGCACGCCCGTCGGCGACGCCGTGGAATTTTCCAGCCTGAACCAGCTCTGGTCCGACCGCCCGTGGCAGCCCGGCCAATGCACGCTCGGCGCGGTGAAGGCCAACGTCGGCCACCTGCTCACCGGCGCAGGCGCGGCGGGCCTGCTGAAAGTTCTCCTCTCGCTCCGCCATAATACGCTCCCGCCCGTCGCCAATTTTCAGAAGGCCAGTGACAAAATCCCGCTCGCCCAAAGCCCCTTTCGCGCGCTCACGAAAAGCCAGCCGTGGGAAAAGCGCCCCGACGGCCGCCCGCGCCGCGCCGCCATCAACGGCTTCGGCTTCGGCGGCATCAACGCCCACGTGCTCATCGAGGAGTGGTGCGGGCAGGAGGAGCGCACGACCCCACCGAGTAGCAGCCGGCGTGTGGAGGCTCTGACTGAACCGGCAATCGGCAATCGGCAATCGGCAATTCAATCTGCGTCGATTGCCATCATCGGCCTCGGCACGCACATCGGCCCGTGGACGAACCTCCGCTCCTTCACCGCCCGCGTTCTCGGTGCCGACCCCGACACCCAACCCGCCGCCCGCCCTGACTGGCGCGGCCTTCATCCCGAATCCCTCGCCGCTAAGCCTGGCTACTTCGTTGATGACCTCGCCATCCCCGTCAGCCGCTATCGCATCCCGCCGCGCGAACTCGCCGAACTTCTCCCGCAGCAAGCCCTCATGCTCGAAGTCGCCCGCGATGCCCTCGCCGACGCGCACGTGACCGAGCCGGATGCCACGCGCACCGGCGTCTTCATCGGCCTCGGTCTCGACCTTCGCACGACCGACTTCCATTTCCGCTGGTCCATGCTCGACCGCGCGAGTGACTGGGCCAACCGCCTGCCCGCCGGCTTGAGCGAACAGGAACAGGCGCAATGGGCCGCCCGCGTCGTCGAGGCCGCGAACCCGCCGCTCAATGCCGACCGCACGATGGGCGCGCTCGCCGGAACCAACGCCAGCCGCATCGCGAAGGAATTCCGCATCGGCGGCCAGAGCTACACCGTCTGCAGCGAAGACACGAGTGGCCTGAGCGCGCTGGAAATCGCCGTGCGCGCCTTGCAGCGCGGCGAACTCGACCTCGCGCTCGCCGGCGGCGTGGAACTCACCGGCGACCTCCGCGCCCGCCTCGCCGAAACCGCTCTCAACAAGACCGAACTTCCCGGCGAAGGAGCCGTGGCCGTCGTGCTAAAACGACTGGACGACGCGCAGCGCGACGGCGACCGCATCTACGCCGTCATTCGCGGCATCGGTGTCGCCTGCGCCAGTGCCGGCGGCTGGAAATCGCCGGCACGAACTCTCGCCGCATCACGCGCCCTGGCCGAAGCCACCTTTGCCAACGCCGCTTCCATTCCGAGCGCTGCCGCCGAAGTCGGCCACACCGGAGCCGCTTCCGGCCTCGTGGACTTGGCCAAGGCCGCGCTCGCCCTGCACACCGAAACGCTGCCGCCTTCGTTGCAAGGGCAAGCCACGGACGGCGATTGCAAATCGCCGGCACCAGCGCACTGGCTCCGCAACCGCGCCGATGGCCCCCGTCGCGCAGCCATCACCGCAAGCAGCGTCGATGGCAACGCGATGAGCGTGGTGTTGGATGAATGCACCCTAAAGCCGCTCGCCGCCGTTCCCCCTCACCCTAACCCTCTCCCGCCGGGAGAGGGGACAGCCACGCCGCCGTCTCGCAGTTCTGATGCGCTCGGCTCCGACCCAGCGCGGGATGCGTCGCTCCCTCTCCCAGCGGGAGAGGGCCGGGGTGAGGGAGAACGCGTGTTCGAAGCCCAGCGGAGTCAGAGCCGCCTTAATTCGGCTGCTACCAAGCGTGGGGAAGCACTCTTCACCTTCGCCGCCGCCGATGCCGCCGGACTGCTCGCCCAACTCGATTCACTTCGTCGCCTCGCCGCCGCTTTGCCGAGTTCATCACTCGACACTCTTGCCCGCCGCTGGCTTCGGAGCGCCGAGCATCGCTCGGCGCTCCAGACGCTCGCCTTCATCGCCCAAGAGCGCACGCAGTTCGCACGGTTGCTGGACGCAGCGACCACAGTGATTAGCAGTGGCAAAGTCGAGACACTCGACCACCGCGACCGCGACCGCCTGTTCTTCACGCCTCCTGCGGAGCGCATCGCCGGTAAAGTCGCTTTCGTCTTCCCCGGCGCGGGCAATCACTTCGCCGACATGGGCCGCGAGTTGGGCTTGCTGTTTCCCGAAGTCCTCCGCGCGCAAGACCGCGAGAACGAACGCCTCGCCAGCCAGCTTTTCGCCGCGCAGTTCTGGAACACCACCGCGCCCGTCACCGACCAGCGCGCGTCCATCTGCGGCCAGGTCGCGCTCGGTGCGTTCGTCAGCGACATCGCGGTTTCGCTCGGTCTCAAGCCGGACGCTGCGCTCGGCTACAGCCTCGGCGAGAGCACGAGCCTCTTCGCCCTGCGTGCTTGGACTGCGCGCGACGAAATGCTTGCCCGCGTCACGGCCTCGACGCTGTTCACCAAAGACCTGACCGGCGAACCCGCCGCGCTGCGTCGCGCGTGGAAGCTGCGCGGCAAGCAAAGCGTCGCGTGGCTCGCGGGCCTGGTGGACCGTCCCGCCGAGGAAGTCCGCGCTGCGATGACCGGCCTCGCCCGCACTTACATCCTCATCGTCAACACCCCGCGCGAATGCGTCATCGGCGGCGACGCGGAGCTGGTGCGTGCGCTCGTGGCGAAACTTGGCTGCCACTTCTTCGCGCTCGACGGCGTGAGCACGGTTCACTGCGATTTGCTCAAGCCCGTGCTGGAGCCTTATCGCGAGCTACATCGCTTCCCGACCACACCGCCCGCCGGCGTGACCTTCTACAGCGGCGGCTGGGGCCGCAGCTACGTGCCCGACCGCGAGTCGGCGGCGGATGCCATCGTCGCGCAAGCCAGCGCCACGATTGATTTCCCGCGGGTGGTTCGCACCGCTTACGACGACGGCGTGCGGTTCTTCATCGAGATGGGGCCGGGCGCGTCGTGCTCGCGGATGATTGGGCAGATTTTGGCAGGCCAGCCGCATGTCGCGCGCTCGCTGTGCGTGTCGGCGAAGGAGCCGTTGCTGGACGTGCTGAGGGTGGCCGGTGCGTTGTGGGCGGAGGGAGTGCCGGTGAACTTGGAGCCGCTGTATGGCGCGGTGGAAGAAAAGGTCGCGCCGGAGCCGGAGGGCAAGAAGGTGGTCATCCCCATCACCGGTGCGCCCATTGTGACACCGCCGTTGTCCAGTAGCTCGACACTCCAATGCCGAGAGGTTGCCTCGATGAATGCCGACAGCGGGCCGCGCGATGTGGCGTTGTCGGACTCGACAATTGAATGTCGAGCTAGTGCAAACGCGCCGCTCGCTCCGACGAGCCGTGTGCCGGAGCCGCAGTTTGTCCCGACGAGCGCGGCTGCGGCTGTTGACCCATTTGAAGCCGAGCTGCTCACTGCGATGGCGCAGGCGACGACGTTGCAGGCGCACGAGGCTTATCTGGCGTTTTCGGAAGGTGTGTTCAAGACGCTGTCCGAGGCGGTGCAGGCGCAGTTGGACTTGGTGGCACGGGCGACGGGAATCGGTAATGACGTCGGGGCGGGCCGCTTGCTTTCCACTCACACTAGCCAACCTGCATACGAGGAGATTGCCCTGAACCGGAGCGCGGCTGTGTCGCAGACCAGCCGCAGCGGGTTGGAAAGTGCTGCGACTGGCTTTCAGCACAGTCGCGCTCCTCAGCCGCCCGCCACAGTCCCCCGCTCGCTCACACGGGAGCAATGCTTTGAGTTCGCCATCGGGAAGATTGGCAACGCGCTCGGGCCCTTGTTTGCCGAGGCGGATTCCTTCCCCACGCGCGTGCGGCTGCCGGATGAGCCGCTGCAACTCGTGGACCGAATCACGGCCATCGAGGGTGAGCCGCGTTCGATGACGCACGGGCGCGTCGTGACCGAGCACGATGTTCACGCGGGCGCGTGGTATCTCGACTGCGGGCGCATCCCGACGTGCATCGCGGTGGAGGCGGGGCAGGCCGACCTGTTTCTCTCCGGCTTCCTCGGCATTGATTTCGAGACGCGCGGGCTGGCGATGTATCGGCTGCTCGACGCGAAGGTTTGTTTCCATCGCAGCCTGCCGGGACCGGGCGAGACGATTCGCTACGACATCCGCATCGAGCGCTTCTTCCAGCAAAGCGGCGTGTGGCTCTTCAAGTTCAACTTCGAGTCCACCGTCAACGGCCAGCCGCTACTCACGATGAGCGAAGGCTGTGCGGGCTTTTTCTCGCAACAGGATTTGGCGGCGGGCAAGGGCGTCATCCGCACTTCGCTGCAACTCAAGCCGCAGCCCGGCAAGCGCCCCGCCGACTGGGAAGACTTCGTGCCGATGGCAGTGGAGTCGTATTCGGCGGAGCAGCTCGACGCATTGCGGGCAGGCGATTTGGTCAAGTGCTTCGGGGAGAAGTTCGCCGGGCTGAAGCTCGCGAAGCCGGTGACGTTGCCCGGCGGGCGGATGCGGCTGGTGCATCGCATCGAGCGACTTGAGCCGAGCGGCGGGCGCTTCGGACTCGGGCTGATTCGCGGCGAGGCGGACATTCATCCCGATGACTGGTTTATCACGTGTCACTTCGTGGACGACCGCGTGATGCCCGGCACGTTGATGTATGAGTGCTGCCTGCACACCTTGCGTGTGCATCTGCTGCGGCTGGGCTGGGTGGTCGAGGCACGGCCGGGCGTGGCGCTGGAGCCGGTGCCGGGCGTGGTCGGCCAGCTCAAGTGCCGCGGGCAGGTGCTCGAAACGACGAAGCTGGTGACCTACGAGATTGAGATTCGGGAAATCGGCTACGGGCCGGAGCCGTATGTCATCGCGGACGCGCTGATGTATGCGGACGGCAAAGCCATCGTGGAAATCAGCAACATGAGCCTGCGCTATACGGGGGTGACGCGGGAGGAGTTGAGCAAAAGTTGGCCGATGGCGCGTGGCGAAAGCGAGGGTGAGAGCGTTGCCAACGCGACGGGTTTCAAATCTTCCGGGCCAATCCTCTATGGCCCTGAGCGCATCACGGCGTTCTCCAGCGGCAATCCCTCCGACGCCTTCGGCGAGCCTTACCGCATTTTCGATGCGGGCATGTCGCGGCGCATCGCGCGGCTGCCCCGTGCGCCGTATCAGTTCCTCGACCGCATCACGGAGATTCGCGGGTGCGAGGCGTTCAAGATGATCGCGGGCGGCGAGGTGGCGGCGGATTACGACGTGCCGCCAGACGAGTGGTATTTCGCCGCCAACCGCCAGGGCGACATGCCGTTTGCCGTGCTGCTGGAAATCGCCCTGCAACCCTGCGGCTGGCTCTCGGCCTACCTCGGTTCCGCGCTCACGAGCAGCGAGGACCTCTCCTACCGCAACCTCGGCGGCACCGGCACACAGTTCGCGCCCGTGCGGCCCGATGTCGGCACTCTTACCACGCGCATCAAAAACACGCGGCTGTCTAGCTCGGCGGGGATGATTATCCAGTGGTTCGACTTCGAGGTGAGCGCGGGCGCGCAAAAGATTTATCGCGGCGACACTTACTTCGGCTTCTTCCCGAAAGCGGCGCTGGAAAAACAGGAAGGCATCAAGGGCGCGAAGCTTTACCAGCCGAGCGCGGCGGAGTTGTCGCGCGCGAAGTCGCTGCCGTATCCGACACATGCGCCGTTCGCCGACACGATGATGCGGATGGTGGACGAGATGCCGGTCTTCATCGCGGACGGCGGGCCGCAACGACTCGGTTTCATCCGGGGCACCAAGCGCGTCGTTGCCGAAGAGTGGTTCTTCCAAGCGCACTTCTACCAAGACCCCGTCGTCCCCGGTTCCCTTGGCCTCGAATCATTCCTGCAACTGCTCAAATTCGCCGCCATTGAGCGCTGGGGTCATACGCCCGGCACGCGTTGGGAAGCCGTCGCCACCAACACGAAGCACGATTGGACATATCGGGGGCAGGTCATCCCGCGCGACGCGCTCGTGACGGTCGAGGCTGTCGTGACCACCGTGGACGACGCGACGCGCACGCTGACGGGCGAGGGATTCCTGTGTGTGGATGGCCGGGTGATTTACGGCATGAAGAACTTCGTCGTGCGTGGGGTGAACGAATGAAAATGCTAAGGGGAAGCCAATTTTTGGACACGGATTGCCCGGATTTTCTCGAATGGAAACGGTGCAGCCAGCGCGACGCGTTTTCAACGCGCCGTTCCAATCAGGCGGTTTTTAATCCGTGCCAATCCGTGTTTCCCCTCGTCTCTGCGTAACATGATGCCCAACTACCAACGCGTCTTTATCACTGCTCTCGGCTACGAGCTGGGTCCGGTGGTTGTCACTACGGCGGAATTGGAGGAGCGCCTCGCGCCAGCCTTCACGCGGCTCGGCATCCAGCCCGGCCAGCTCGAAGCCTGGACGGGCATCGCCGAGCGCCGGTGGTGGGAGCCCGGCACGCCATTGTCGCACGGCGCTACCGCCGCCGCGCGGAAGGCATTGGCCAAGACCGGTCTCGGCCCCCGTGACCTCGGGGCCCTGCTTTACTGTGGCGTATGCCGGGAAAACTTTGAGCCGGCCACCGCCTGCGCTGTGGCGGACGGCCTTGGTCTGGGCGGTGGCGCATTCGTATATGATGTGAGCAACGCCTGTCTCGGGGTGCTCAACGGCATGATTGACGTGGCCAACCGCATTGAGCTGGGCCAGATCCGCGCGGGCCTCGTGGTCTCCTGCGAGAGCTCACGCGAGATTGTGGAGATCGCCTTGAGCCGCATGCTCACCGGCACGGGCGGCATGGCGGAGTTCGCGCCCGCGCTGGCGACCTTCACTGGCGGCTCGGGTGCCGTGGCGGTGTTGCTGACCGACGGGTCGCTGCCGGCTCCTGCCGGCCATCGGTTGCTGGGCGGGGTATCGCAGGTGGCACCGGAATTTCATGAGCTGTGCCGCTGGGGAATGACGGCGGGCCGCGATGGTTGGCATGAACAGTTCATGTTCACCGATTCCGTGGCCGTCCTGAAAAACGGCACCGCGCTCGGGGCAAAGACATGGGCAGAATTCTTGAAGGCGATGCGGTGGAGCAATGACCTCGTGGACAGGATCATTTGTCACCAGGTCGGCAGCCAGCATCAGGAGTCGTTTCTGAAACTCACTGGGCTGCCCCGCGGAAAGGATTACACCACGTTCCGGTTTCTCGGGAACATGGGCACGGCCGCGCTTCCCGTAACCGCCGCCATTGCGGAGGAGCGTGGTGTTTTGAAGCCCGGGGAACGCGTTGGGCTGCTGGGCATTGGCAGCGGGCTCAATTGCATGATGATGGGGGTGCAGTGGTGAACTTCCGGCGCGAACACTACCCCTTTGTCGGGCACTTCCTCGACCGCGACGGCATCGGCCTGCACTACCTCGACGAGGGCGCGGGCGAGGCCGTCGTCATGGTTCACGGCAACCCGACGTGGTCCTTCTACTACCGCAAGCTCGTGCTCGGCCTGCGCGGGCAATGCCGCACCATCGTGCCCGACCACATCGGCTGCGGCCTCTCGGACAAGCCCGACGACACGCGCTACCAGTTCACTCTGGAACGCCGCGTCGCCGACCTCGACGCGCTCATCCGCCACGCGAAGTTGCCGGAGAAAATCACCCTCGTGCTGCACGACTGGGGCGGGATGATTGGCATGACTTGGGCCGCGCAAAACCCGCATCGCATCGCGCGCCTTGTGCTGCTGAACACCGCGGCCTTCCACCTGCCGAAGACGAAGAAGCTGCCGCCCTCGCTCTGGGTCTGCCGCAACACGCCGCTCGACGCGTTGCTCATCCGCAAGGCCGGCCTCTTCGTGCGCCTCGTCGCGCGCTGGGGCGTGGCCACGCGCCAGCTCACGCCCGTCGAGCGCGACGCTTATCTCGCGCCCAGCACCGCGAAGGCGAGCCGCCTCGCACAGCTCCGCTTCGTGCAGGACATCCCGCTCACGCCCGACCACCCGACACACGCGCTCGTCACCGAAGTGCAGGGCAAGCTGGCGCAGTTCGCGCGCACGCCCACGCTGATCTGCTGGGGCGCTAAGGACTGGGTGTTCGACGACCATTTCCTCGCCGAGTGGAAACGCATCCTCCCGCAAGCCGAAGTCCACCGCTTTCCCGACGCGAGCCACCTCGTGCTCGAAGACAAGCCGGATGAGATCCTCACGCTGGTGAAGCAGTTCTTCGCGAAGCATCCGGTGAAGGCGTGATTGTGCAAGCAGCGGCACCAACGGACATGTCCGCCCATCTCGCCGCGATGGCTGCGCGGCTGCCGGACGCCCCCGCCGTCTTCGCGCCGCGCCGTGACCGCGCGGGGCAACTCCATTACGACCAGCTTACCTTCCGCGAGCTCAACGCCGATTGCGACCGTCTCGCGATCGGCTTTGAGCGCATCGGTATCCGGCGCGGCGTGCGGACAGCGCTGATGGTGCCGCCGAGCCTCGACTTCTTCGCGCTCACCTTCGCGCTCTTCCGCGTCGGTGCGGTGCCCGTGCTTATTGACCCTGGCATCGGTCTGAAGAACTTCGGCAACTGTCTCGCCGAAGCCGAGCCGACTGGCTTCATCGGCATCCCGAAAGCCCACGCCGCGCGCGTCCTGCTCGGTTGGTCGCGGAAGACGATTTCCATTCCGGTGACCGTTGGGGCGAAGTGGTTTTGGGGCGGGCGGACGTTAGAACAAGTTCGCCAGATTGGCATGATGGATGGACCGTTTACCGTGGATGAAGCCGTTTCCATGCTTGAAGAGAAGGTCGCCATCAACAGGAACCGCTACGAGGATGCAAAAGCAGGTAAATCTCCGGTTAGCTCTCCGCGACCACCTAGCGCCACCGCCGCCATCCTCTTCACCAGCGGCAGCACCGGCGTGCCCAAAGGCGTCCTCTACACGCACGCGATGTTCGCCGCGCAAATCGAGCAGCTTCGCCAGCTCTACGGCATGCAGCCGGGAGAAATTGATCTGCCCACCTTCCCGCTCTTCGCGCTCTTCGGCCCCGCACTGGGCATGGCCGAAGTGCTGCCCGAGATGGACTTCACCCGCCCCGCGCAGGCCGACCCCGTGAAGCTCATCGCCGCCATCGAGCGCTTCCGTGTCACGAACATGTTCGGCTCGCCCGCGCTCATCAACCGCCTCGGCCGCCATGGTGAGGCGCACGGGATAAAGCTCCCGTCGCTCCGTCGCGCCATCTCCGCCGGTGCGCCCGTGCCCGCAAAAACCCTCGCTCGTTTCGCCGCAATGCTCCCGACCGGGGCGCAAGTCTTTACGCCCTATGGCGCGACTGAGTGCCTGCCCGTTGCGAACATCGGCAGCGCCGAAATCCTCGGTGAGACCCGCGCGCAAACCGAGTTGGGCAAGGGCGTCTGCGTTGGCCAACCCGTTGCCGGCCTCACCGCCAAAATCATCCGCATCACCGACGACCCCATCGCCGCTTGGAGCGACGACCTCGAACTGCCGCCCGGCGAGATTGGCGAAATCGCCGTGCAAGCCCCGCAAGCCTCGCGCGCCTACTTCAACCGCGAGCAATCCACCGCTTTGGCCAAAATCCCGACTGCTGACGGCGGCTTCTTCCACCGCATGGGCGACCTCGGCTACCGCGACGAACGCGGCCGGCTGTGGTTTTGCGGACGCAAGTCGCATCGGGTCATCACGCGCAAAGACACGCTGTTCACGATTCCATGCGAGGCAATTTTCAACACGCATCCGGCGGTGTTTCGCTCGGCGCTCGTCGGTGTGCCGCCTGCCGAAGGGGACTCGCAGGGCGCCGGCTGCAAGTCGCCGGCAAGGGAGCCGGTCATCTGCATCGAGCTGGAAGCCAACGCGCGCGGTCAGGACGAAGTCACGCTGCGCGCGGAACTGCTGGCCCTTGGCGCTAAGTTCCCGCACACGCAGGGGATTCGCACAGTGCTTTTCCATCCCGCCTTTCCCGTGGACATCCGGCACAACGCGAAAATCTTCCGGGAGAAACTCGCCGTTTGGGCGGAGGAGCGACTTCGATGAGGGCGCTGGTCACTGGTGGTGGTGGATTTCTCGGGCTCGCCATCGTGCGGGCGCTGCGCGCGCGCGGCGACACGGTGCGAAGCTTGTCGCGGCATGAACATCCGGCCTTGCGTGAGCTCGGCGCGGAGCATGTGCGCGGCGATGTGGCGGATACGGCGGCGGTTTCGGCGGCGGCGAAGGGTTGCGACATCGTCTTCCACGTCGCAGCGAAGGCGGGCTTGGCCGGGCCTTACGAGGAGTATCACCGCGCCAATGCCGTTGGCACCGAGAACGTCCTCGCCGCCTGCCGCGCGCACGGCATCCGGCGGCTCGTCCACACCAGTTCGCCGAGCGTCGTCTTCAACGGGCGCGACATGGAGGGCGTGGACGAATCCGTGCCGTATCCGACGCACTTCGAGGCACACTACCCGCGCACCAAAGCGCTCGCGGAACAGCTCGTTCTCCAGGCCAATTCGCCGACGCTTGCGACCGTCGCGCTGCGGCCGCACTTGATTTGGGGGCCGGGCGACAATCATTTGCTGCCGCGACTTGTCGCGCGCGCGAAGTCCGGCCAGCTCCGGCGCATCGGCTCGCAGCGCAACCTCGTGGACACCGTGTTCATCGAGAACGCGGCGGATGCGCACCTGCTCGCGGCGGACGCGCTCGCGCCCGGCGCGGCGTGCGCGGGCAAAGCCTATTTCATCTCGAACGGCGAGCCGGTGCCGCTGTGGGACATGGTGAACTGGATGCTCGCCGCCGCCAGTCTTCCACCGGTCACGCGCACCGTGCCGGTGCCCTTGGCCCTGAGCTTGGCGTGGTGTTTCGAGACGCTGAACCGGCTCACGGGCAGCGCCAAGGAGCCGCGACTCACAATGTTCATGGCGCGTGAGATGAGCACGGCCCATTGGTTCAACATCGGCGCGGCGAAGCGCGATTTTGGCTACGTGCCGCGCGTGACGACGCAGGTGGGACTGCGCCGGCTGGCGGAACACCTGCGGCGAGGCCTCTGATGTTGCCAGACTGGCCATCGCTTTTTAACTCGCGTCCGCTGCATGAACGCGCCGTGGAGCTGTCGCTTCCGGGGCAGACGGCACCGGTGTGGTTTGCCAGTGCGTGCCGGGCAGACTTGCAGGAGCTGCCGCCGGAGCTGTTTTTGGCTGAAGCTGAAATTGCACGGGCGGCGATGTTCAAGTTTGACCAGCCGCGGGAGAACTTCGCGCTCGGGCGGCTCGCGGGAAAACTGGCTTTGGAACGCGGCCTTGTCTGTCCACCACCGGCTGTCGCAAAGGAGGGCGATCGAATTCCCATCCAACCGGCGCTTGGCGAGGCGTTACGCCAAATCGGGATCGGCAACGGCGAGCGTGGGGAGCCGGTCTTGCGCGTTCGTGACGGCGAGTCTTTCGCGCTGGGGGTTAGCCTCAGCCATGTCAATGGAAGCGGCGTGGCGGTGGCATTTCCTGCGGCTGTGCGCGTGGGGCTGGACCTCGAACGGATAGACCCGAAGTGTGCCGCCACGGTGCGCCGGGGCGTGCCGCTTTCCCCCGAAGAGGAGCACTGGCTGCAACGGACCACTCTGGCGGAAGCGACGGCCTTGCTGGTGCTCTGGACTGCGCGCGAGGCGTTGGGCAAGGCGCTCGGCATCGGCCTGGCCTGTAAGTGGGAGTCGCTGGCTTTGCAGGAGATCTATCCCGTGGGCACGGCGCAGTTCTGCGGGAGCTTTCGGCATCACGCCGCCTTCCGGTGTGCCAGTTGGGTGGGGATTGATGCGGTGTTGTCGCTCGCGTTCGAGGCGGGCGGGGGCGATGTCATCGTTATCACGCCGCGGCCTTGATCTGCGCGTAAGCTTCGAGCGCCACTTCGCGTGCGATGGCGTGGCTGATGATCGGCTGCGGGTAATTCTTACCGAGCTGCACGCCGGCCCGCTCAAGCACTGCGGCAGGGGCCGCCCATGGTTGGTGAATCCACTCGGCGGGCAGGCGCGCGAGCTCCGGGCACCAGCGGCGCACGTAATCGCCTTGGGGATCAAACTTCTCGCCCTGACCTACAGGGTTGAAGACGCGGAAGTAAGGCGCGGCATCCGCTCCGCAGCCGGCGGTCCATTGCCAGCCAAGGGTGTTCTGCGCGAGGTCGGCGTCCACCAACGTGTCCCAGAACCACCGTGCGCCGGCCTGCCACGGGAGCAGCAGGTCCTTCACGAGAAAGCTGGCCACGACCATGCGCACGCGGTTGTGCATCCAGCCCGTGGTCCACAGCTCGCGCATGCCGGCGTCCACGAACGGGTAGCCCGTGCGGCCGCGCTGCCAGGCCCGTAGCGCGGCGGAATCCTCGCGCCACGGAAAGCGTTTGAACTCCGGGCGCAGCGGTTCCGTGACGGTATGGGGAAAGTGGAAGAGCAGGTGATGCGCGAATTCCCGCCAGCCGACCTCGGCAAGGAACTGCGAGCTGCGCCAATTTTCAACTCCGGTGCGACGCAGGGCATGCCAAATCTGGCGCGGACTGAGTTCGCCAAAATGCAGGTGCGAGGAAAGCCGCGATGTGCCGGCAAGATCCGGGCGGTTACGGTTCGCCGAATACCCGGTGAAGGCCTCGCGGCAGAAGCGGGCGAGGGCCGCCTGTGCACCGCCTTCGCCAGGCTGCCAGGCGGCGCGGAAGCCGGAGGCCCAGTCGATGCGCGGCTCCAGACCCAGGTCTGAGAGCTTGAGCGAGGCGGGCCACTCCGCGGGGGAGTGCATCTCGGTTGGAGCCGGCAACGGTTCGGCAGGATCGGGCTTGGCGAGGCAGTGCTTCCAAAACGGCGTGAAGACCTGGAATGGCCTGCCGCTTTGGTTTTGCACCGTCCATGGTTCGTGCAGCAGCGCACCGTTGAAACTTTCGGCGGTCAGCCCGGCGGCGCGGAGCTGGTCCTTGATGCGTGCATCGCGCGCGACGATGGCCGGCTCATAGCGACGGTTCCAGACGACGGTGTTGGCACCGGTTTCCTGGGCGAGCGCGAGCAACTCTTGATGGCTGTCGCCGCGACGCAGAACCAGCCGTGAACCCAGTTGCCGCAGGTCGCTGTCGAGCGCCTTGAGCGACTGGTGCAGCCACCAACGGCTCGCGCCGCCCGGCGGCCAACTCGTCTCCTCCTCCGGTGCCCAGATGAAGACCGGCACGACGGGGCCGCCGCGCTGGAGCGCCGCGGTGATCGCGGGTTGGTCGGCGAGGCGCAAATCGTGCCGCAGCCAGACGAGGGTGGGGGCTTGAATCATGCGGCGCTAATATGACCGGAGTCTGTCCGGAGGCAAACCGCGTCGCCGGTGTCGGCGTGCTTCTTGACAGGCCGGGTAATGAAACGAACTCTCGCGCCATGAAATTCCATTCTGCACTGGGTGCTGCCGCCGTTTGGGCGCTGGCCATGACGCTTTCCGGCGCGCCGGCATTGCCTGAGCAAGCCACCCTCTGGACGGCGGGCCGCGATGGTTACCACACCTACCGCATCCCCGCGCTGCTCGTGACGGCGAAAGGTTCCGTGCTCGCTTTCTGCGAGGGCCGCAAGACCAGTTCTGGCGACCATGGCGACGTAGACCTCATCATGAAGCGCAGCACCGATGGCGGGCGCACTTGGTCGCCGCACAGGATCGTCCACGAGGAGGGCGGCGATGCGAAGATCACCATTGGCAATCCGTGTCCTGTTGTGGACGCGAAGACCGGCACAATCTGGCTGCCTTTTAACCGCGACAACAAAGCGGTCTTCATCACGTCCAGCACCGACGACGGCCAGACCTGGTCCGCGCCGCGCAACATCAGCTCCACCACGATGAAGCCGGACTGGAACTGGGTCGCCACTGGCCCGGGCATCGGCATCCAACTCAAGCGAGGTCCGCATCGGGGGCGGCTGGTCATCCCAAGCGACCATCGAATTGACCACGCGGACAAACCGCGCTCCGCCAAGGCTGAGTGGAACTCGCACATGATGTTCAGCGACGATGGCGGCGCGAGCTGGCAGATTGGCGCGCCCATCCAGACCGGCGGCAATGAGTGCCAGGTCATCGAACGCACTGACGGCTCGCTGCTCGTGAACACGCGGATGCAAGGCGGTTGGGAAGGCTGGCGCGGCATCGCCACCAGCACCGATGGCGGCCAGACTTGGACGGCGATTGCGCAGGAGAAGCAGATTCCCTGTCCGAAGTGCCAGGCCAGCCTGCTGCGCTATGACGAACAGCGTTTGATCTTCAGCAACCCGCACCCACCTGAGCCGCAGGATGGCAAGCCCAGTGGGGCCCGCGTGAGACTGACCCTTCGCAGCAGCACGGATGACGGCAAAACGTGGTCCATCGCGAAGCTCCTACACGCCGGCCCGTCAGCCTACTCCAGCCTCGCACGCTTGTCGGATGGCACAATCCTCTGCCTCTACGAGGGTGGGGAACAGCGCGCTTATGAAGCCCTTCGGCTTGCGCGGTTCAAGCTGGACTGGCTGCTCTCGCCGGTCGAGCCGTGACACGAAGTTTTCGACCAAAATTTCGCAGGCTGGTGCTATAGTTCGGCCAAAATGCAGGGCCTAACCCGGCTGCTGCCCGAGAAAATTAGCCATTATGAAACACCCCCACTCCTCCCCGGCCAAACGCGCCGGCCTCCTGCTGGCCGGACTGCTTGCGCTCACGCTCGTCATTACGCCCAACCGCCCGGCGGGCGCGGCGGACGCACCCAAGGGCAGCGTGCCCGTGAACAAGGCGTGGTCCGGCACTTGGAACAACCGCAAATACAACACCAACGGCCAGCTCACCTGCACGGTCATCGGTGAACAGAACGGCCAGTGGCTGGCACGCTTCACGGGCGTCGCGCTGGGCAAGCCGATCTCATACACCGCGCTCATGCGGCCCACGCCGCAGGGCGCGAACACCGCGCTCGCCGGGACGACGAAGGTGGATGGGTTTGACTATCAATGGACCGCCACCGCCAGCGGCAACTCGCTCAATGGCAGCTATCGCGCCTCCAATGGGAACAACGGTGAGTTTCGGCTGCAGGCGAAGTAGTCCGCGGCCGGGATTCGGCTTCGGTTTATCCAGCCATGATCCGGGGCGGACAAAACCGCCGCTACTTCTCAATCCTCAAAATGCGATTGTTGTAGCTGTCCGTGATGTAGACGGTTCCGTCGCGATGGACGGTGACGCCGTGCGGCCGGGCAAGGTCGCACTCTAAAGGGGAGCCGCCGAGCTTGCCAGGACCCGGCTTTCCGGTGCCGGCGACGCGCCTGAGCTGGCCGTCCTTGGGGGTAAACTTGCGGATGAGATGGCTTTCGGCATCAGCGATGATGACGTTGTCCTCCAGGTCAACGCAGAGGTGCTTCGGGCCGTTCATCGTGGCTTCCAGTGCTGGGCCGCCGTCGCCGGTGCCGCCCTTTTTGCCGCTGGCGTTAACGACAGTCTTGATTTTTCCGTCGGGCATGACGACACGCAGTGCGTTGCCGCCGCGCTCAAGGATGTAGAGGTTTCCCTTGCGGTCGGGCGCGACGGCACGCGGGTCCACAAGTGGGGCCTCCGTGGCGACCGCCCCATCCTCGGGCCGGCCTTTTTTGCCGTTGCCCGCAACGACGCGGGATTTGCCCGAGGTTAGGTCAAGTTCATGAATGCGGGTGAGGTCGGCGATGAACAGCTTCGTGCCGGTGAAGTCGAGCGTGATGCAGTAAGGTCCGCTGCTGCGTGCCTTCTCGGCCGGGACGGTGTAGCCGGCCAGACTCGTGACGGTCCCGGCCTTCACGTCCACCTTGCGCACGCGCCCCGCCCAGGTATCGCCGATCAGGACGTTGCCGTCGGGCAGCACGGCGAGGTTGTGCGGGCCGTTGAACTCGGCGGCGAGCGCAGGGCCGCCATCGCCGGAGAAGCCCGCTTTGCCGGTGCCCGCGATGTGCGTAAGCAAGCCTTTCGGGTCCATTTTCAGCAGGCGATTGCCCATCGCCATCTCGACGATGAACATATTGCCCGCGTGGTCGACCTCCGCGCCGAAGGGTTCCTTGAGCTTCGCCTCGATGGCGGGGATTCCAACGGCATCCTTTCCGCCGCCGGCGACGAGGACAATTTTCTCCGCCCGCAGCGGCAAGGCGGAAGTCACGATGGCAACCAACACGCTGAGGCTAAGTTTCATGCCGGGCGGTTCTACGGCAGGCTCGGCATGGCGGCGAGGGGAAAGTCAGCCTGATGACGTCCGTCGGGACTCTACAAGGGTGGTGCGTAGGGCTTTGGCGGGCGGGGACGAGTGCATGGCTTTGCGGTTGGTAAGAGCGGCCAGGAAAAACGGTTGCATTTCCCGGCGACGCCCGGCATTTTGCGTGCCCTTTGGTTCGGGGCGTAGCGTAGCCTGGCTAGCGCGCTTGGTTCGGGTCCAAGAGGTCGTGAGTTCAAATCTCACCGCCCCGACCATCTATCTCTTGGCAGCGGTTCGTGCAGCTTTCCGCCAATTCGCCGTCTGTCTCTCCCGCCATGTCGGGCCCCGGCGGTGTCTCCCCGTTGCTGCTGCTCCTGCGCGTCAACCTGCTCCAGTCCTGGCGAAGGCTGTGCTCGGTGCGTGAGCAATCCCGGCTGCTGACCGCGGTCATCGTGCTGTTTATCGGGGGTTACATCGTGATGGCATTCGGGCTGTTTCATCGGGGACTGAAATTCATTGGAGTCTTCCCCGGCATCGGCGAGTTGCTCATTGAGCGGTTGCTGTTTTTGCTCTTCGCCTTCCTCTTTGTGTTGCTGCTGTTCAGCAACCTCGTCATCGGCTACTCGAACTTCTTCCGCAACCGCGAGACCGCCGCGTTGCTCACGCTGCCCATCCCGGCGCAGACGGTGTTCCGGTGGAAGTTTCTGGAGTCCACCGTGCTGGCTTCCTGGGCCTTCCTGTTCTTGATTGCGCCGCTTCTGGGGGCCTATGGAATGTGGCGGCAGGTGCCATGGCATTTCTACGCGCTCACCGTCGTGCTGGTGGGGCTGTTCATCGTGCTGCCCGCCGTGTTTGGCGCGTGGGCGGCCGTGAATCTGGCGCGCTTTTTGGACCGGCGGGCGTTTCAGATCGCCGCCGTCATCACGGCGGGTGTGCTCTTCTTCGCGGTGAAATACTACCTGCGCCCGGAACAGGTCGATGAGGAGTCTCTGGAGACGCGCGTGCTGGCGGTGCTGGATCGCCTGCTGGCCAAGACGCGCTTTGCGCAATTTCCCTTTCTGCCGAGTTACTGGCTGTCTGCCAGTGTGCAGCAATGGGCCGAGGGCGCCCGGGCTGCGGCGGGTTTCTTTCTCCTTGTCCTCTTAAGCCATGTCCTTTTTTTCGGTGCGCTGGCGTGCACCAAAATGGGCAACCTGTTCTATGACGCAACCTCCGTGGTTCACAGCCGCGCCAGTGTTTTCGGCCAATGGGAATGGTTCCGCCACTGGCAGGATCGCCGGCGGCAGTTCCACTACCACGCGGGTTTTTTGGAATGGCTCTTCCGGCTGCTTCCGCTGCGCGCGGATGTGCGGGCGCTGATGGTCAAGGATGTGCGGATGTTCTGGCGCGACACCACGCAATGGGGCCAGTCGCTCATGCTTTTCGGACTGCTGGGATTTTACATCCTCAACCTGAGGCATTTCACATCCCAGATCAGCAGCCCGTTCTGGCTGCACCTGATTTCCTATCTGAACCTGGCCGCCTGCTCGCTAAATCTCGCCACGCTTACCACGCGTTTTGTGTTTCCACAGTTCTCCCTGGAGGGCAAACGCCTGTGGATCGTGGGCCGTGCGCCGCTCGGCCTGGTGAAGGTGGTGCAGACCAAGTTTCTCCTCCTCACCGGCGCGTCGCTCATGGTCACGCTGGCCATGATCCTGCTCTCCTGCCACATGCTGCAAATGCCCGCCGAGCGCACTGCCTACTTCGTGGGGGCGATCACGGTCATGACCCTGACGCTCAATGCGTTGGCATTGGGCATCGGCGTGCTCTATCCGAACCTGCGCGAAGACAACCCCAGTAAAATCGTCAGCGGCTTTGGTGGCACCTTTGCGCTCGTCATGAGTTTCCTCTACATCGTGGGCAGCGTGCTGCTGCTGGCGTGGGGATCTCCCTGGCGCTGGAACCGCGAGCTGCACGACCCGCCGGTGCTGGCCTGTTTCGCCGGGTTCGCCCTCCTTTCGTTCGTGCTTGGCTATCTGCCCATGCACCTCGCATTGCGGCGGGTGCGGAACTTCGAGCATTGACGGAGATTTTCCCCGGCGCAGATCGGCTGCTTTCTTGGCCGGTGTCGGGCCTGCCTGCCGGCAAAAGTGACCTCAATCAGCGCGGTTGCACATTCTGGGCGTGCCTTAGATGACAACTCCTGTTTCATTTGCTCCCGCTTGAACGCCTTCCTCGAGTTGCGCGATGTGAAGACCCACTTTCCGGTGGAGCACGGGCTAGTATTTCGGCGGCGGGTGGGCACGGTGCGCGCGGTGGATGGGGTGTCGCTGGCCCTCCGGCAGGGGGAAATTCTTGGACTGGTGGGCGAGTCCGGCTGCGGCAAATCGACGCTTGGGCGGACGATCCTTCAGCTCATCCCCGCGAGCGAGGGCACGGTGGTGCTCGGCGGGCGAAACCTGACCGCGCTCCGCGGTGCGGAGCTGCGGGCGGCACGCGCGGAGTTTCAGATGATTTTCCAGGATCCTTATGCGTCGCTGAACCCGCGCATGACGGTGTTCGACACGTTGGCAGAGGCCATCCGGTCACACCGCGCGGTGCCGGCGGCAGAACTGCCCGCGCGCGTGGCGGCGCTGATGGAAAAGGTCGGACTCGCGCCGCGCTTTCAGCGGAAGTATCCGCACGAATTCAGCGGCGGCCAGCGGCAGCGCATCGCCATCGCCCGCGCTTTGGCGGTGGAGCCGAAGCTCATCGTCGCCGACGAACCGGTGTCCGCGCTGGATGTCTCAATCCAGGCGCAGATCATCAACCTGCTCGCCAAGCTATCGCGTGAGATGGGCCTGACGCTGGTGTTCATCTCGCACGATCTTTCAGTCGTGCGACACATCTCCGACCGCATTGCGGTGATGTATCTTGGGAAGATCGTCGAGCTGGGACCGGCGGCGGAGGTCTTCGACCGGCCGCTGCATCCCTACGCGCAGGCGCTGGTGAGTGCGGTGGCCGTGCCCGATCCGGTCAAGGCAAAGTCCCGTCAGCGCATCGTGTTGGCGGGCGACCCACCGTCCCCGTTGAACCCGCCCGCCGGCTGCGCGTTTCACCCGCGCTGCCCGCACGCGACTGAGGCGTGCAAGGTCAAGGTGCCGGTCTTGGAGTCGTTCTCCCCGGGGCGCGAGGTGGCCTGTGTGAGAGCTCAGGAGATTGCCCAGTGAGTTAAGGACCAACACCCGCATCCCATTGCGGATGGAATTCCTTTTCACTCGCCTGCCTCACCGCGAGCTTCCCATAGTTCGCCCCGCCCGTGATTGCCGCCATTGAGCATCAACCCGCCGGTTCTGGATCGGACCTCATCCAACAGGTCGCGGACATCTTTTCCCCCACCGGGCTGCTTTCGCGCGCGAGCAATTTCGAGTTTCGCCCCGAACAGCAGCAGATGGCGATGGCCGTCGCGCGGGCGCTGGTGAACCGCGAGCATCTTGTCGTCGAGGCGGGCACGGGGGTCGGCAAGTCGCTCGGTTACCTCATTCCGTCCATCCTGTTTGCGGTCGCACGCCAGAAGAAGGCCGTCGTCTGCACCCACACCATCAACCTGCAGGAACAGCTCACGCAGAAGGACCTGCCCATGCTCGCCGCTGTGCTGGGCGCGCTGCCGGAGCCGGTGCGGTTCAATTTCGCCATGCTCAAGGGCCGGGCGAACTACCTGTGTTCCCGCCGCCTGCACAAGGCGATGCAGCAGGCCGACGCGCTGTTTACCTCGCCGGAAATCGAGGAGCTGAAGCGCGTCTTCGAGTGGTCGAAGGAAACCAAGGACGGCAGCCTGTCCGACTTCGAGCTGGAGCCGGACCCGAAAGTCTGGGCGCAGGTCTGCTCCGAGCGCGGCCTATGTTCGCCGAAGATTTGCGGCACCCAGTCGGACTTCGCCAAGGATCACGGCGTGTGTTTCTTCCAACGCGCCCGGCGCGACATCCTGGCAGCCGACGTGCTGGTGCTGAACCACACGCTGTTCTTCACGCTGCTCGGCGCGGTGAGCGAGGAGCAGGAGGGCGGCATCCTCTTCAAGAACGACTTTCTCATCTTCGACGAGGCGCACACGGTGGAGAATGTCGCGGCCAAGCACGTCGGCCTGAGCGTGTCGAGTGGCCAGCTTCGCTTCGCGCTCGGGCGGCTGTGGAATCCCAAGTCCGGCAAGGGCCTGCTCGCGACCCTGCGCCAGGGCAAGTCGGTGAAGCTGGTGGACGAACTGCTCGGCGAGTCGGAAAAGTTTTTCCAGCAGGTCGAGGAGGCGTGTGATTCGCTGAACCAACGTTCCGGCGAGGACGGTTCCCGGCGGTCCGGCCCGGGGGCCGAAGGCGCCCGGCGGGATTGGAAGGAACTCCGCATCCGCCAGGCCGACCTCGTGAAGGACAACGTCACGCTCCCCATCCAGCGCCTGCGCGAGTCCGTGAGCGAGCTCATCAAGACCTCCGAGGACAAAGACACAGGCCAAGAGCTGATGGAGTGCAACCGCCGGCTGCTTGAGCTGCGGCAGGCCATCGCCGCATTTCTCAGCCAGGAAGGCCAGGACTACGTGTATTGGGTCGAGCGCGGCGGCAAGTCGCAGCGCAATCTCTCGCTGAACGCGGCTCCCGTGGATGTGGCGGACTACCTGCGGCGACGCTTGTTTGAAAGCGACACGAGCGTCGTGATGACGAGTGCAACGCTTGGAATGCGGAGTGCGGAAGGCGGGGCGCGGAAGGAAGAGCCAGCCGCCGGACGCGCGCCGAAGCCGGATTCCGCGCTCCGCACTCCCCATTCCGCATTGGCCTATTTCCAGCGCCGCGTCGGCGCGGAAAATACCACCGCCCTCCAGCTCGGTTCACCCTTCGACTACGAACGGCAGATGAAGGTGTATGTGGCGAACAAGATGCCTGATCCGCGGGATCCTGGGTATCGGGACGCCTTGGAGCATTGGATCGAGCATTTCATCCGGCAGACGCACGGCAAGGCGTTCGTCCTCTTCACCAACTACAAGCTCATGCAGGAGCTGGGCGAGCGGATGCAGCCATTCTTCGAGCAGCTTGGGGTTGAGTGCTTCGTGCAGGGCACCGGCACCCCGCGCTCGACCATGCTGGAGAAGTTCAAGGACGACGTGGACAGCGTGCTGTTCGGCACGGACAGCTTTTGGCAGGGCGTGGACGTGCCCGGCGAGGCGCTCTCGAATGTCATCATCACCCGACTGCCGTTCGCCGTGCCGGACCACCCGCTCATCGAGGCGCGCATTGAGGCCATCGAGGCGCGCGGGGGCAATGCTTTCAGCGAGTTCAGCCTGCCCGAGGCGATCTTGAAGTTCCGGCAGGGTGTCGGCCGGCTCATCCGGACGAAGACGGATTCGGGTATCGTGGTGGTGCTGGACAACCGGGTGCTGAACAAGCGTTACGGCCAGGCCTTCCTCGACGCGATCCCTAAGTGCCCGGTGGAGGTGGTGTAAGCCCCGGGCTCAACGCCCCTTCATCCGCTGCATGGTCGCCCGCTTCATCTCGCGGTCCGCGTCCCGGCGCTTGATGTCCTCGCGTTTGTCGAATTGCGCCTTCGATTTGCCGACGGCCAGGGCGACCTTCACTCGGCCGTTTTTCCAGTAGAGGGACAGGGGCACCAGCTGGTTGCCCTTCACGGCCGTGGCCTCGTGCAGTTTGCGGATTTCCGACTGGTGGAGCAGCAGTTTGCGGGGCGCCTTGGGGACGTGATTTTCGCGGTTGCCGTGGGAGTATTCGTCAATGTGCGCATTGTGCAGCCAGACCTCGCCGCGATCGACGCGGGCGAAGGCTTCATTGATCTGCACATGGCCGGCCCGGATGGCCTTCACCTCGGTGCCGCGGAGCACCAAGCCGGCCTCAAAGGTCTCCAGAACGTGGTAATCCCGGCGGGCTTTCGGGTTGGAGACGATGTCGGCCATAAACGAAACCAGCCAGAAGGCGGAACCTTCTGGCCGGCGAGAAAAGGATCAGCCCAAGCTCAATGCTTGCGGCGCTTTTTCGGGGTCAAGTCGGCGGCATCCGGCGACTGGGGGGCGTCCCAATGCATCTTGTCCTCAACGATCTCGAGGAGCGCGATGTCCGCAGCACCGGTGGTGGGCGGAACAACGAGCAGCGGGCGGTTGCCGGAGTTGAGCTGGCGCACACGGCGCGAGATGATGTTGGTCAGCACGTTAGGGTTGCCGACCTTTTCAAGTGCTTTGCGGACGAGTTCTGGGTTCATACTTCGATGGCTCTCGAATGAGCCCGGCACACTAGCGGACGGCCGGATTCAAGCAACTGCAAAAAAGGGCCTGCAAACGGCGGCTTATCATTAAGCTAATGCAGGCTGCGGAATGCGGGGGTGCCTGGCGGTTCTCCAGTGGTATTCGAAGTGTTCAGCCCAGCCGATCCAACCCCGATTCTGCCGCAGACCGGGCGCATCGGGTGAAGTGCGTCCTGAAAAGTGCACGGCGTTCGGGTTAATGCCGCCCTGGACTCGATCACGTGCTTGTGCGAACAGGCAGGCGCGGTCCAGATTCGCCTCATGTATTCGGCGCGCCTCTGCCTTCTGTTGGTGATGCTAGCCTGTCACGGTGGTCTGGCTCCAGCAGCCCAGCGCAACATCCTCTTCATCCTCGCCGACGACCATCGCCACGACGCGCTGTCCTTCATGGGCCATCCCTATCTGGAGACGCCGCATCTCGACCGGCTGGCGCGCGGCGGGGTGCATTGCCGGAACGCGTTTGTCACCACGTCGCTGTGTTCGCCAAGCCGGGCGAGCATCCTCACCGGGCTTTACGCCCACGCGCATGGCGTGGTGGATAACTACAATCCCGTCCGCACCGACCTCGTGTTCTTCCCGCAGCTTCTCCAGCGCGCGGGCTACGACACGGCGTTCTTCGGCAAGTGGCACATGGGCGAGACGGACGCGCCTCAGCGCGGGTTCGACCACTGGGTCGCCTTCAAAGGGCAGGGGAACTACTGGGCGGACGGCCGCGGCACAACGCGCGTGGTGCCGCAGTCCAGCAGCGAGGGATACAACGTCAATGGCCGCCGCATCCCGCAGCGCGGCTACATCACGGACGAGCTAACGGACTTCATGCTCGACTGGCTGAAGTCGCGGAAGTCGGGCAAGCCGTTCTTCGCCTAT
>CAZQEW010000003.1:12572-24484 GCA_964591495.1 uncultured Klebsiella sp. | reverse complement strand
GACGTTACGCGGGGAAGACCTTTGTGCCGCCGAAGACTTTTGCCGACATGCCGGAGAATTACCTCAACAAGCCGATGTGGGTCCGTAACCAGCGCAACAGCCGGCACGGCGTGGACTTCGGCTACAACCTGCCGGATTTCGATTTGCAAAATCACCACCGCCGCTACTGCGAGACGCTGCTGGCCGTGGACGACAGCGTGGGCCGGCTCACGCAATGGCTCGCCGAGCGCAAGCTGCTCGACTCGACGCTGGTGGTTTACATGGGCGACAACGGCTTCCACTTCGGCGAACACGGGCTGATAGACAAGCGCACGGCCTACGAGGCGTCCATGCGCGTGCCGCTGCTGCTGCACTGCCCGGAGCTGTTCAAGGCGGGCACCGTTGTGACGCAGATGGTGGCGAACCTTGACCTTGCGCCGACAATCCTTGAAGTCGCCGGCGCGGCCACCCCGACGAACTTGCACGGGCGAAGTTTCTTACCGCAGGCGAAAGGCCAGACCAAAGCCGGCCGCGACGCATTGCTCTACGAATACTACTGGGAGCGCAACTATCCCTACACGCCCTCCATGCACGCCGTGCGCACGGACCGCTGGAAATACATCCGCTACCACGGCATCTGGGACGTGGATGAACTCTACGACCTCGCCGCCGACCCGGATGAGGCGCGCAACCTCATCCACGAACCCGCGCACGCTGCGACGGTGAAGCAGCTCAACGCCCGCCTCTTCGAGCTGCTTGCCGGGACGCAAGGCCAGTCCATGCCGCTACTGCGCGACCTGGGCGAGACCTACCCGACGCGCAAGCAGGGCAAGGCGAGGCCGGCGGAGTTCCCCGCATCTCTGGTGAGGCCGTAAGTTCCTTTGCCGCCTTTTTCAGTGGCCCCGCAGCGTGCTGCCACGTCGCGCCTCGCCATCTCCGCAGATTTCTCCTAAGGATTTCTCCGCTCACACGTTATCCCCCTCGAAGGCCCGACCCAGTCGGACTCATGAACGAACCGGAAGCGAGCAACGCGGATTGGCTCCACGCCGCCCACCAGCGGCACGGCCCCGCCTTGTCCCGCTACGCCGCCAGCATTGTCGGCGATGCGGACCGCGCCCGGGACGTGGTGCAGGATGTCTTCCTGCGCCTCTGGCGGGAAGACCCCGCCCGGCTCAACGGCTGTCTGGTCGAGTGGCTCTTCACCGTCTGCCGCCATCGCGCGCTGGACGTGCATCGGAAGGAACGCCGCATGACTGCGTTGACTGAAGTGGAACTGGACACGCGCCCCGCCGCCGGCCTCGCGCCGGACGCGCAAGCCGAGGCGGGCGAGACCGCCGGGCGCGCGTTGCGCCTGCTGGACGCGCTCCCTGAAAACCAGCGCGAGGTCGTGCGCCTGAAGTTTCAGGCCGGCCTGAGCTACGCGGAAATCAGCCGCGTCACCGGCCACTCCGTCAGCAACGTCGGCTTCCTCCTGCACACCGCGCTCAAAACCCTGCGGCAGCAAATGCAACGCGAAGACTAGGAGCCACAGATGGACACAGATGAAACACAGATAAGGCAAGCCAACGACCACGGATGGGATGCGGCCAAAACGGTTGCCTCTCTCCTCGCCTTTTCCATCTGTGTTTCATCTGTGTGAATCTGTGGCCAAAAAATCAGCCCCGTATGAACCTCACGCCTGACGACCCGAAACTGACCGCCTACGCCCTCGGCGAGCTCGACGCAAGCGAACGCGCCGCCGTCGAGGCCGCGTTGGCGAATTCGCCCGAATGCCGCCGCACCGCGGCGGAAATCCGGGCGCTTAGTGGAGAACTGACCAACGCTTTTGTCGCCGACGCAGCGACGGCGCTTCCGACTCTGCCGCTGCCCCGTGCCGGCGGCTTGCAGTCGCCGTCCGCGATATCGAGCACGTCCGACGGCGATTACAAATCGCCGGCACTGGCCACCGGAGCGCCGGCCACCACGAACATCCTATTCCTCCCGCAGCGTTACTGGCGGACGCTGGGAATGGCGGCGGCTGCGGCGGTCGTGCTCGGGTTCTTCTTGGCCAAGGCTTGGCGGACGGAACCGGCCCCTCAACTCGTGCAGCATCGCATCACGGAGAAAGCTCCTGCGCCGACACTGCAAGTGCGGCAACCCGAGGGATTGACCCAGCGGCCCACGAACCAAGTGGCGCAGGCAGCGACGAATGGAGACCTCCGGTTCACCAGCACGAATAGTTTAGCAGGCACAGGGTCAGTTGCTTCCCTTGATTTGTATATCACGAGCAGCACGGCGGTCGCGGGAGTGGATTACGTTGCTCAGAACGGCACCCTGACCATCACCTCCGACTCATCCACCCCGCGCCAATTCTTCCGCTACCTCGTCCCGGCGACCGGCACAACCGGGCTGGTCCCCTCCGGAGCGACACCCCGCACCGTGCTGGCCCAGGCAGAGGGCTCTCACTGGTATTTTGCCCGCGACCAACGCCTAGCCGAGCGCGAACAAATCACCACCGCCGCCTACCCGCGCTACATGGAAAACCCCTTCACCCTCGTCGCCAGTGAGCCGCTCTCCACTTTCTCCACCGACGTGGACACCGCGTCGTATGCGAACATCCGGCGGTTCCTGAACCAGAACCAGCTCCCGCCGCGGGACGCCGTGCGCATCGAGGAGCTGCTCAACTACTTCACCTACGACTACGCGCCGCCCACCAGCGAGCATCCCTTCGCCGCCCACATCGAGGTCGCCGGCTGCCCGTGGGCGCCGGAGCACCGCTTGGTGCGCGTGGGCCTGAAGGGCCGCGAGCTAAAGGCCGACAAACGCCCGCCCAGCAACTTCGTCTTCCTGATCGACGTGAGCGGCTCGATGTCGCCGGTCACGCGGCTCCCGCTCATCAAGCAGTCGCTCCGGCAGCTCGTCAAGCGCATGACCGAGAACGACCGTGTGGGCATCGTGGTCTATGCCAGCGCCAGCGGCACCGTGCTGGAGTCCACGTCGGCGGTGAACAAGGAAGTCATCCTCGCGGCCATTGACCGGCTGGAAGCGGGCGGCTCCACCAACGGCGGCGAGGGCATCCAGCGCGCCTACGACCTCGCGGTGGCAAACTTCATCAAGGGCGGCGTGAACCGCGTGCTACTCTGCACGGATGGCGATTTCAACGTGGGCATCACCGACCGCAGCCAGTTGCTCAAGCTCATCGAGGAGAAGGCCAAGAGCGGCGTCTTCCTCACCACGCTGGGCGTGGGGGACGATAACTTCAAAGACGCCACGCTCCAGCAGCTCGCCGACAAGGGCAACGGCAACTACCACTACCTCGACACCGCCGAGGAGGGCCACAAGGTGCTCGTCGAGCAGATGAACGCCACGCTCGTGACCATCGCGAAGGACGTGAAGGTGCAAATCGAGTTCAACCCCGCGCACGCCGCCGCCTACCGGCTCATCGGCTACGAGAAACGCCTGCTCGCCAAGGAAGACTTCAACAACGACGCCAAGGACGCGGGGGAAATCGGCGCGGGCCACACGGTGACGGCGTTGTATGAGGTGGTGCCGCCCGGCGTGCAAGTGCGCGGCGCGGTGGACCCGCTCAAGTATCAGCCGAACGGGCAACCTACTGACCTCGCTACGAAAGGTAGGAAAGAGCTTGAGGCGGAGCGCGCGAAGTTGGAGGCCGCGGTAGCTAACTCGGCTAAGGTTTTCAAACCTAATCACCCGAAGATGGTGGAACTAGCTAGCCAACTGGAGGAGCTGAACAAGAAGCTTGGACTGGCGAAGGGAAAAGCGATTAGTAGGGAACTCCTCACCCTTAAACTCCGCTACAAAGCCCCCGACGGCGACAAGAGCACGCTCATGGAAATCCCCGTGACGAACAGCCGCGCGCCCTTCGCGCGGGCGAGCACGGACTTCAAGTTCGCCAGCGCCGTCGCGGAGTTCGGGATGCTGCTGAAAGACTCGCCGTTCAAAGGCACTGCCACGTTCGACAGCGCCCTTGAGCATGCCCGCGAAGGCAAGGGCGACGACACCCACGGCTACCGCGCGGAGTTCATCAATCTTGTGGCCAAGGCAAAGGCGCTGAAGCCATAGCGTGAGCCGGCGGGGCTTCCGGCTTTTCAAAGCCCCGCCCGTGGTGTTCACTCCGCGGACTTTATGAGCAAGACTGCTTTGATGTTCGCGGGCCAGGGAGCGCAGACGGTGGGCATGGGCAAAGATCTGGCCGCCGCGTTTCCGGCCGCGCAGGCACTGTTCGACCGCGCCAACGCCGCACTGGGCTACGACCTTGCCGGGGTCTGCTTCAATGGTCCGGAAGCGGACCTGACCAAGACGGAGAACGCGCAGCCGGGGATCTTCCTCGTGAGCTGGATCGCGCTGGAGCTGCTCAAGGCCCGCGTGCCCGGTCTGAAGTTTGAAGCTACCGCCGGGCTTTCGCTGGGTGAGTTCACGGCGCTCACGGCGGCGGGCGCGATGAGTTTCGAGGATGGCCTGCGCGTGGTGCGGTTGCGCGGGCGGTTCATGCAGGAGGCGTGCGAGGTCACCAAGGGCGGCATGGCCGCCATCATCGGCCTCGACGAAGGCCCGACGCGTGAGGTCTGCGCCGAGGCCGGCGTGGGGTTGGCGAATCTTAACTGTCCCGGCCAGCTCGTCATTTCCGGCGAAGCGGACAAGATCACGAAGGCGTGCGAACTCGCCAAGGCGCGCGGGGCCAAGCGGGCGCTGCCGCTTCCGGTGGCAGGTGCGTATCACTCGCGGCTCATGGCCAGCGCCCAACCGAAGCTCCGCGAGGCGCTTGCGGGTGTGACGCTGTCAGCGCCGGTTGTGCCGGTCATCGCGAACGTAACCGCGCAACCGCACGGCGCACCCGCCGCAATCGTGGACACGGTGGTTGCACAGGTCACCGCCTCGGTGCGGTGGGAGGAGTCTGTTCGTTATTTGCTCGCGCAGGGTTTCACGCGCTTCATCGAGCTGGGACCGGGCACGGCGTTGACCGGTTTCATGAAGCGGATCGACAAGACCGCCCAGGTCCTCAACGTCGCCGACGGTGCGAGCCTGGAGGCGACCGCGCAGGCGCTCGGGGCATAGACCAGATTTGCCGCCGCGCAGGAGCTGGAAGCGCGCAACTGGAGGGCGGCCTTCTTTGCGAACTTTGGGTTCCTGGGCGGCCGATGTGCCGTGTTCACCAGCCGCAACCATTCCGCCATCGCCGCCGGGCTGTTCTGCTGCATCCTGTTCTGGGGGGCCAACAATACCGGGGTGAAATACCTTGTGCGTGAGTGGCCGCCGGCGTGGATCGCGTGCAGCCGGATGTGGTGTGTGGGGGCGATTTTCTACCTGCTGCTGCGCTTGACGGACTGGTTTGGGGCGACTCACGCAATGACGCCCGCGCTGCGCCGGAGTGTCTGGCGGCGTTCCGGGCTGACCCTGGCGGTTTACGTCGGGGCGTTCACGGTTTCGCTCAAATTCACCTCGGCCTCGCACGTCGCCCTTTATCTCGGCACTTCGCCGGTGTGGGCGCTGCTGGCGGAGGGCGGCCCGCGGGCAACGGCCGAGTCGCTGCGGCGCTATGGGGCGGCGGCGTTGGCGCTGGGCGGACTGGTGCTGCTGTTCTGGCCCAAGCTGGAGGCCGGCGGCGGCGACTGGCGGGGCGACCTGCTGGCTTTGGGGGCGAGCTTCCTCTGGACGCTCTACGGCCGCCAGTGCCGTGAGCTGGCGCAAACGCTGAGCGGTGCAGAAATCACCGCCGCCACCATGTGGCGCGCGGCGGCGTGGCTGACGCCGGCGGCCGTGTGGGAGGTGGCGCGCGGGGGGCTGGTCTTCTCGTGGCCGGTGCTGGGGGTGCAGGCGTATTGCACGGTGTTCGGCGGCGTGATCGCCTTCGCGCTTTACAACAACGCCCTGCGCCACTGGCCAGTGAGCCAGGTGTTTCTCTTCAGCAACCTGATTCCCGCGAGCACGATGGTGTGGGCGTGGCTGCTTTTGGGGGAGCCGGTGACCCGAACTTTTTGGCTGGCGATGGCTTTGGTGGTTGCGGGCGTGGCGCTGGGGCAGTTCAGGCGAGTGCCCCGTGCGACCGACCCATGCCCCACGCCCAACGAGTAAGCCTCGCTGCGCTGCGGCCTAGGCGGCGAGGGCGGGCAACCCAAAACCCAGCTGCTCCGCCAACCGTTGGGACCGCACTCCGTAGTGACCGGCCAGGTCACGCACCCGGTCTGCGAGTTGGTCAATGTGTCCGCGCCGCCGGCGTTTCATCGCCGTGATCATGAGGTTCTTGGCCGTGTGCTCGGTGGAGATGAACTCGAAGACCTTCGTATCATAGCCAGCCCATTCCAGCAGCGCAGCACGGAGCGCATCGGTCACAAATTCAGCCTCACGCTCCAGCAAAATGCCGTGGCGCAGGGCGGGCGCGAGCATGGGAGGCGGCACGATCTGCGGGCGCAGCTCCTTGTGGCAGCAGGGAGAGACGACCAGCAGCCGTGCGCCGGCGGCGATGCCCCGGGCAAGCGCGTCATCCGTGGCCGTGTCACAGGCATGCAGGGCGATGAGGACATCCGCCATTTCCAGCGGCGTGGCGGCGATTGAACCGGCCTGGAAGTGCAGGCGCGGGAAACCGCAGCCCACCGCGATGCGGTTGCCCTCCGCGACCAAGTCGCTGCGCTGCTCGATGCCGGTGACATGACTTCCGGGGAAGTTCATCTGTTCCAGCAGGACGCTGGTCGCGAAGGTGAGGTAGCCCTTGCCGCAGCCCATGTCCACGACGGTCAGGGGGCGGTTCACCAGCATGGTCTCTGAGCGATTTTCTTCGAGCAGTTGTGCGATGCGCTGCGCGCGCCGCCGGGTGCGGCCGGTAGGGCGTTCGGCGTTCGGGTCGGCCATGGGCGGGACGGGTGCGCCGTGGGCGAACGCCTCCGCCAGGAGCGGACGGAGCACTTCGATGAACTGGTTGATCTGCCGGAACTTGGCCCCCATCGCCTCCCGCACGGTGCCGTCCGGGTTGGCCACGCCCAACTCGCGCAGCCAGGGCTCGGTGGAAAGGATGCTGCGCGGCTTGGCGCGGTCGTGCTCCAGCGAGGGCGGGGCGTCGTGAACGGGCTTGCCGGTGTTGAGCCGCAGGTCGCCGTCGGGGCGCACGGCCAACTCGACCGCCTCGCCAGTGGTGAACAGGTTGGCCGTGGCAAAGCCGCCGTCCAGCCGCCGGATGATTTCCTCCTGTGCCTCGTCCGGCTCGAGGTTCTTCATGATGTCGCGGTTCGCGAATCGATACGTGAAGGCCAGCCGCAGACCGGCCTTGAGCTGCACGGGCCGGATGAAGATGTTGTGCAGGCCCGGCTCAACCTGACGGGGCCCGCCAAGCGTCAGCTTGACGAATGAGCCGTCCATCACCGAACGGCGGAAGCGGGAGAGGAATTGTTCGAGGTTCTCGGCAGCCATGGGCGGATCCGCCGCCAAAAGGCGTGCGGCTTGCACGGCTGCTTGTTACACCTTGCCGCGATGAAATTGAAGCACGGACTCCACCTCGCCTACTGCACCAACATTCACCGGGGCGAATCGTGGCCGCAGACCTTCGAGTCCCTCCAGAAATACGTGCTGGCCGTGCGCGACCGGTTGGACTCCAAGGCGCCCTACGCGATCGGCCTGCGGCTGGGCGTGGACGCCGCGCGAGAACTGGCGGAGCCTGCCACGCTCGCGGGTTTTCGCCGCTGGCTGGAACGGGAGAACTGCTACGTCTTCACCGTGAACGGCTTTCCCTACGGCCGCTTCCACGGCACACGGGTGAAGGAGCAGGTCTACGCGCCGGACTGGACCACGCCAGAGCGCCTTGCCTACACGAACCTGCTCTTCGACCTGCTGGGCGAAATCGTCCCGCCCGGCGTCGAGGGCAGCGTCAGCACCGTGCCCGTGTCCTTCAAGGAATTCATCCAGACACCGCAGCAGGTCCGTGCGGCGCGGGAAAACCTTTGGAAATGCGTGGAGCACATCGAGCGTGTCTCGCGGCGCACGGGCAAGCCGTTGCATCTGGGGCTGGAGCCGGAGCCGTTGTGCTATTTGGAAACGAGCGCGGAGGCCGTCGCGTTCATCGAGCAGATGCGCGCTGACCGGCCCGGCGATCTCCGCCTCGACGAGCACCTGGGCGTGAACTACGACTGCTGCCATCTCGCCTTGCAATACGAGTCCCCCCGCGAGGCGCTGGGCCGGCTGCGCCAGCACAAGATCAAGGTCAGCAAGCTCCACCTCAGCAACGCGCTCAAGGTCAAGCCCACCGCCGAGGTGCGGCAGGCGCTCCGCGCCTTCGCCGACGAGGTTTACTTTCATCAGGTGCTCGCCCGCACTGCCGACGGCACCATCACCCGACACAAGGATCTGGACGATGCGCTGGCGCTGCACAACCGCCTGCCCCCCGCCGCCACCGACGAGTGGCGCATCCATTTTCACATTCCGCTGCACTGCCCGCCAACGCCGATTTTCAGCACGACGGCCGACCATGTGCAGGGCGTCATGGACGTGCTTCGGGAAAACCCCGCGCTTTGCTCGCACCTCGAAATGGAGACCTACACCTGGGAGGTCATGCCGGCGGAAATGAAGAAGCGCAACGTCGTGGACCAGCTCGTGGACGAGTATCGCTGGACCATCGGCGAGCTGGCCAAGCGCGAGCTCGCCTGAGACTCCGGCTTCACGCCATCACGCCCCGCACCACCTCGCCCTTCACGTCGGTCAGGCGAAAATCGCGGCCGGCGTAGCGGAACGTGAGCTTCTCGTGGTTCAGGCCGAGCAGGTGCAAGATTGTCGCGTGCAGGTCGTGGATGCTCACCTTGTCCTGCACGGCTTCCGCGCCGTGTTCGTCAGTTGAGCCGTAGCTCGTGCCGCCCTTGGCCCCGCCGCCGGCCAGCCAGAGGGTAAAACCCTTGTTGTTGTGGTCGCGTCCGTCGTTGCCCTGCGCGTAGGGCGTGCGGCCAAACTCGCCACCCCAGATGATGAGCGTGTCCCTCAGCAGGCCGCGTTGCTTCAGGTCCGTGAGCAGGCCGGCGATGGGTTTGTCCACGGCGCCACAACTCCGAGCCAGCGCGCCGGAGAGATTGAAGTGGTGGTCCCAATTGCCGGCCCCGACCTCCACGAAGCGCACGCCTGTCTCGATGAAGCGCCGGGCCATGAGGCATTTCCGGCCGAAGTCATCCGTGTCCCGGTCGCCTATGCCGTAGAGCTTTTTCGTCGCGTCCGACTCCTTGTTCAAGTCCAGCAGGGCGGGCATCTGGCTCTGCATCTTGAAGGCCAGCTCGAAGCTCTCGATGACGCCCTCGACCTCCGCGTTCTGCGGGTCGCGCGTGAGCGCCTCGCGATTGAGGGTCTGAATCAAGTCGAGTTCCAGCCGTTGCGCCTGCGGCGTGCCGGGCGGCTGGAGGTTCTTCACCTGTGCCGGCGTGCCGCCAAAGCGCCCGCCGCTGCCGATGCGCGTGCCCTGGTAAATCGCGGGCAGGAAGGCGCTGCCGTAGTTCTGCGCGCCGCCGACGTTGTTGGGCGGGCCAATGGTGATGAAGCCGGGCAGGTTCTCGTTTTCCGTCCCCAGCCCATAGGTCGTCCACGCGCCCAGCGACGGCCGCACGAACTGCGACGTGCCCGTGTGCAGCCGCAGGAACGCCTGCGGGTGCGCCGGCAAATCCGTCTGCATGGAGCGGATGAGCGCGAGGTCGTCCGCATGCTGGGCGACGTTCGGGAAGAGGTCGGAAATCCACAGGCCGCTCTTGCCGCGTTGCTTGAACTCGGCTTTAGGCGCGAGCCAGGTGCTGCCTGGGCGGGAGCCGGGCTTGCCATGGTCCGCCGCGAGCCGCGGCTTGTAGTCGAAGGTGTCCACGTGCGACGGCCCGCCGCTCATGCACAGGAAGATGATGCGCTTGGCGCGGGCCGTGAAATGCGGCTGCTTCGGCGCGAGCGGCTTGTCAGCTGCGGCCGCGCGAGCGGCGAGCGCAGAGAAAGCGAGCCAGCCGAAGCCGCAGGATACGCTGGACAGCGCTGCGCGACGGGAGAGAGGGAGCGTTTGCATAGGTCGTATGGGTTGTATGAGTCCTATGAGACAAATGAGAGCATGAGCGCTAGTTCAACTGCCTGAACTCCGCGCTCGCGAAGAGCGCCCGGCAATAACTCGTCCACGCGGCAGCTTGCAGCGCCGGGCTGGCTGGCTGGTCGCCGAGAAACCTCGTGAAGAATTCCCCCGCGGCCATGAGCTCTTTCGCGGTGGGCGGGCGGGTGAGCGTGAGCCAGTAAGCCACATTGACGCGCTCCTTGCGCTGCGCCGACTCGTCCGCGCTTACGCCACTGGCCTGCCAACGCAGCAGCCGGTTCGCGAGCGAACCGGCTTGCTCGGCCACGAACGGACTGTTCAGGAGGAACAGCGCCTGAGCAGGGACGCTCGTGCTCTCACGCTTGCCCGTGACCAAGCTCGCGTCGGGGAAGTCGAACAGCTCCAGCATCTCCGGCTCCCGGTCGCGCACGATGGGCAGATAGACGGAGCGGTGCGTGGTGTCGGCATTCAGTTGGGCATCCGAAAGGCTGAGGGCGGCGGTGTTGGGTCCATCGAGCGGAAAATCACCCTTCAACGCGACCACCGAGGCCAAGGGCGGCTTGAGGTCGAGCCGGCCAGCGGCGTGCAGCATCGCGTCGCGGACACCTTCGGCATTGAGGCGGCGCGGCGACATGCGCCAGTGGAGGCGGTTATCCGGGTCGGCGGTGTGGTTGCGCTCCTCGTAGGCGGTGGACAGCTGGTAGGTGCGGCTCAGGACGATTTCGCGGATGAGCCGCTTGGTGCTCCACCCGTTCTCCATGAAACGCACAGCCAGCGTGTCGAGCAGCGCCTGATTGCTTGGTTTGCCGCCCGTGGTGCCGAAGTTGTCCGGCGAGTTCACCAGCCCCTCGCCGAAGAGCCAGCCCCAGACGCGGTTGACCCATACGCGCGCGGTGAGCGGGTTGCCGGCGGCGGTGAGCCACTCGGCCAGCTCCTTGCGGCCGCTCGCGTAGGTCGGAATGCGCGGCGGCATGCCGTGCGTGAGGGCGGCGGGGAAGGCGCGCGCCACTTTCTCGGCGGGCTTGCTGGCGTCGCCGCGCGTGTAAAGCGCGGAGTCCGCTATGGCGCTGAACTCATCCGGCCTCGCCCCCCCGATGCGGCCTTCAGCGAAGCGGCGGAAATTCGCCATCCGCTCCGTGGTCTGAGTGCGCGGTAGATCTTGCACACCCATCGCAAGCGCCCGCTCTTCGCCGGTCGCGGCGTCGTATTGCTTGAGGCGCGACTCGAGCTGGCCGGTCTCGAAGAGCAGGCGCAACCGGTCGAGCTGCCGGCGCGGGTCGTTGTCCTGCTGCGGGCCTTTGCCCTTCTGGGCCGGCATGAACAAGTTGCGCAGCTCCGTGCGCTTTTCGGCAAGCTGCTTCTCGAGTCGGGTGCGTTCGTCGCGGCTCATGGTTCGGCCGAGGCCCAGTGCGCCGCCGCTCTTCGGCAGCTCAATCAGCTCGGAAGGCCGCCGTGTCTGAACGCCCTGCACCGTGCCATAGCGGGTGTCCGTGGAGAGGAATATCCCCGCTAGCGCGTAATAGTCCTGTTGGGAGATGGGGTCAAACTTGTGGTCGTGGCAGCGCGCGCACGCGATGGTCGTGCCAAGAAACGCGAGCGACAGCGTGTCAATCTGCTCGTCCGCCATGTCGAGGTAAAATAACCGTGCGTTCTGTTCATTGAGGCTGCGTGGACCAATGGCGAGAAAGCCGGTGGCGACCAGTTGCTCGGCTTTCTGCTTGTCGCTGCTTGATGGCAGCAGGTCGCCCGCAACCTGCTCCTGCACGAAGCGGTCGTAAGGCTTGTCCGCGTTGAAGGCGGCGATGACGTAGTCGCGGTAGCGCCACGCGTGCGGGTAGGGCGTGTTCACATCCTTGCCCGTGGACTCGGCGTGGCGCGCCACATCGAGCCAGTGCCGGCCCCAGCGTTC
>CAZQEW010000003.1:0-12562 GCA_964591495.1 uncultured Klebsiella sp. | reverse complement strand
TGCGGAAAAGGTTTGTCCTGCTGAAACGAACGAATCACGTAGTCCCGAAAACGCCACGCATCCGGCAGCATCATGCTGCGACCACCACCCGTGGAGTCGGCGTAGCGGACCACGTCCAGCCAGTGCCGACCCCAGCGCTCGCCGAACTGCGGCGACGCCAGCAGCCGGTCCACGGCGTTCGCGAACGGGTCGGCGGACTTGTCGTCGAGGAAGGCGTTGACCTCGTCGAAGGTCGGCGGCAGGCCGGTCAGGTCGAAGTAAACGCGGCGCAGCAGCGTGAGCTTGCCGGCGTCCGCGACGGGCGCGAGCCCCTCGGCCTCCAGCTTCGCGAGCACGAAGCGGTCAATGTCCGTCTTCGGCCACGCCGCGTTCTTCACGGCGGGCACGGGCGATTTCTTCGGCGGCTGGTAAGCCCAGTGGTCTTTCGCCTTCGAGCCATCGTATTCCTTCTTCGCTACCGCGCTGCCCGTGCGCGGGTCGGCGGCTCCGGTTTGAATCCAGCGTTCGAAGTCCTTGATGACGGAATCGGAAAGTTTCCCGCCGTCCTTCTCCGGCGGCATCTGCAGGTCGTTCTTCGTGTAGCGGATGGCTTCGAGCAGGAGCGACTTGGTGGGGTTGCCGGGCACGAGGGCCGGGCCGCTGTCACCGCCCTTGCGCGTGCTCTCACGCGTGTCGAGTGCGAGGCCGCCCTTGATTTTGTTGCCTTCGCCGGTGGCGTGGCACTTGTAGCACTTCTCAACGAGCACCGGGCGAATCTTAGACTCAAAGAACGCCAACTCCTCCGGCGAGGCGGTGCGCTCGGGCGCCTTTCCTGAGGGCGCGGACTTGGGCGACGCAAACTGGGGCTGCGCTGATGCGTTGTCGACGGGACGCGGGCCACCCGGCGCGAGGGCTGCGATCTCGTTGAACTCAGCCAGATTCAGTAAGCCGTCCCGGTTCTTGTCGAGCAACGCGAACGAGGTGTCGGCCAGTTCGCGCTGATCGCGGAAGCGCGGAGAGCGCGCGAACTCTGCCTTGTCCACCTTGCCGTCGCGGTTCGTGTCGAGGAAGCGGAACGCCGTGGCCGGATCTGGCGGTCCGCCTGCGCCAGGGCCCTTCTTGCCGGGGGGCTGCTGGGCAAGCACCACAGCGGCAAGTCCGAGCAACAGGGGAGCTGTCCAGAGGAGCTTTTTCATGGCGGGCAAGAAATCGAACTCAGCACAACACTGACGACGCCGGGCGATGCTGGCGGTTACTGGGTTTTCGCGCTCGGCGCAAACTCCCCAGGCCGGGATAGCCCATCCAAGATCAGGCGCATCAGTTCCCGCTCCTGAAAGCGGCGCGGTGCCTCGGCGAACTGCACGACGAGGAGTTTCTGCGACGGGACGATGTAGAGCTTTTGCTTGCCTGCGCCGGCGGCCATCACGAGGTCGCGCGGACGTTCCCCGGAGGCGTTGAGCCAGAAGGTGAGTCCGTAGGTCGGGTGCGCCTGCGTGCCTTGGAAGCATTCGGCGAGAAGTTTCTCCGATACGAGTTGTTTGCCGTCCCACGACCCGCGGTTCAGCACGAACAACCCAAACTTCGCCCACTCGCGCGCGGTGAGTTGCGCGCCGGACGGGAGGTGCGGATTGCCGTCGGCGTCCTTGCGCCAGGAAGATGGCTTCAAGCCGATGGGGTCGAGCAGGCGACGCTTCAGGTAGCCTTCAACGGTTTCCTTGCGCGGTGCCAGCTTGCGGCGGAGCAGTTCGCCGAAACACTGGAACGGCACCGGGCCATACTGAAACTTCTCGCCGGGCGGGAACTTTGCCTCTGCAAGCCGCACCGCCTCCTTGTAACTCGGCACTTCACCGACTTCACCGCCCGCGATGCCGCTGGTCAGGGTGAGCAGCTGGCGGATGGTGATACGGGCCTTGCGCTCGTCGGCCTTCCACTCCGTCAGCGTGTCAGCGACCTTCTCGTCGAGCTTCAGCAGGCCATCCTCCACCGCCATGACCGCGAGCACGCCGACGAAGCTCTTCGTGCCGCTGGCGAGCCGATGCGGGTCATCACGCCGGTGGCCGTTCAGGTATTCCTCGAAGAGCAGTTGGCTGTCGCGATACACGAGCAACGCGTGGCCGTTGCAGGAGCGCAGGTAGTCAGCGGCACGTTGAAAAGGGTTGGCTGCGGTCTCGCTCCTCGGCTCGGTCTGAGCATGCGCAACATCCCCGAACGCTAACGCAAGCGCGACGGCGACACAGGCGGCAGTCAGCGGGTTCATGGTGCTTGGATTGAGGCAATCATGCGCGTCCATTACGGGACTGGCAATCCGATTTCAACTGATCAGCCAGCGATCAGCGGGCGAGCCAAAGCGCCGGAGAGTCCGTCAGCTTGGTGAGCAGGCAAGCGTCGGCGGCGGGGAATTCGTAATTCCGCAAGGAATCCCGAGTGACCCACGCCACGGCCTGGCAGCCGAGCGCTCGTGGTTCAGCGACCGGGTCCGCCAACGTGCAGCGGAAGAACCGCAGGTGAACGGTCTTCTCCGGGTAAGCGTGAGTGATGCGTTCGATTTCCTCACGGACACATACATCTACGCCCAGTTCCTCCTGAAGTTCGCGGCGCAGGCAGTCCTCGAAGGTTTCTCCTGGCTCGCGCTTGCCGCCGGGAAATTCCCACAGGCCAGCGAGGTGCCCGCCGGCGGGGCGTTGCGTGATGAGGAGTTGTCCGGCGCGGAAGACGAGGCCGGCTGACACCTCTATGATCGCCGCCGGTTGGGAAACGCCAGAACGAAGACCGTGATTGGATGGCTTCATTCTGAACCTTGGTCCAGCCACAGCTGGTCACCGCCCGACACTCTTGTATACCCACCCCAGTTTCTCCATTTCGGCGGGGTCGAACAGATTACGTCCGTCAAACAAGATCGGGTGCGTCATGGAATGGCGGGCGCGGTCAAGGTTGAGTTGCTTGAACTCCGGCCATTCGGTCGCGACCACGACGGCGTCGCAGCCCTCGGCTACGTCGTTCATGTCGGTGACGTAGGTGATCGACTTGCCCGGGGGCAGGACGGCTTTGGCCTTGTCCATCGCCTTCGGGTCAAATACGCGGAGGGATGCACCCTCCTTGAGCAGCCGCTGGCAGAGATCAATGGCCGGCGACATGCGGACGTCGTCAGTGTTCTGCTTGAAGGCCAGGCCGAGCACGCCGATTTTCTTGTCCTTCAGCACCCAGAGCGTGTCGGTCATCTTCTTGAGGAAGCGCTCCATCTGGTCGGCGTTGATGTGCTGGACCTCCTTGAGGAGCTGGAAGTCGTAGCCAAGCTGGTCGGCGATCTTGATGAACGCACTCAGATCTTTAGGGAAGCATGAGCCGCCGAAGCCCAGACCGGCGTTGAGGAACCGGCGGCCGATTCGCGCATCCATGCCCATGCCGTTGGCGACCTCTTCGACGTTCGCGCCGCTGGCTTCACAAATGGTCGCGATGGCGTTGATGTAGGAAATCTTGAGCGCGAGGAAGGAGTTCGCCGCGTGCTTGATCAACTCAGCGGAGTTGATGTCCGTGACGATGATCGGCGCGTTGAAGGGCGCATACAGCTCGCGCATCGCGGCGGCGGGCCGAGGCGATCCGACCCCCACGACGATGCGGTCGGGCTTCATCAGATCGTCCACGGCGAAACCTTCCCGCAGGAACTCCGGATTGCTCACGACATCGAAGTCCACCTTCGCTTTGCAATAGCGCTTGATCGTTTCGGCTACCTTCTCGCCGGTCTTCACCGGCACCGTGCTCTTGTCCACCACGATCTTGTAGCTGGTCATCCCGGCGGCGATGTCGCGCGCGACGCGCTCGATGTAGGAGAGGTCGACTGAGCCGTCGGGTTGCGGCGGCGTCGGCACGGCGATGAAGATCACGTCGGACTTTTCAACGCCCTCGGTCGTGCTGCCCGTGAAGTGCAGCCGTCCGGCACCGACGTTGCGCTTCACCATTTCCTCGAGCCCCGGCTCATAGATGGGGATGCCGCCGGCCCGCAGCATCTCGACCTTCTTCAGGTCATTGTCCACGCAGATGACGTCGTGCCCGACTTCGGCGAAGCAGGCTCCGCTGACAAGGCCGACGTAACCCGTGCCGATGATGGTGAGTTTCATAGCTGAAGACCGACGAACCGAGTTGCCACAGTGCCCCGTATTCCGCCCGAAGCTTCACCGCCCGCGCCGCAGTTACTTCTTTGCTGGCGCGTTGGTGGCGGAGGGAACGACCACGGAGGATGCGCTGGCGGCCGATGAAAAAGTGCCCGCGAGTTGGGGATGCTGGCGCAGCAGCAAATCACGGCGCATTTCCGCCTCCATGCGCCAAACCGTCACCGGCTTGGCCCGGGAGACTTCGTCGTAAAGCTTGAGCGCCTGATCGGGCTGCTTCTTTTGTTCGTGAAGCAGTCCCAGCGCGAGCCGGGCCGGGTGGGCCTCCGGTGCGCCGGCGTGCTGGGCCAGCACCTGCTGGTAAGAGGCCATCGCCTTGTCCGTCTCGCCGGCCGCTTCCTGACACGCTGCCACGCCCATGAGGGCGACGGCCGCCATCGGGCTCGAAGCATTCGCAGCCAGAAACTGCTCAAAGCGGGTTTTCGCCTCGGCAGGCTTGCCTTCTGTGAAGAACCGGTCGGCAGCGAACAGCAGGGCGCGGTTCGCGGCCGGAGTGCCGGCATGCTGCTCGGCGACCTTGAGATACTCCCCGGCGCTGGGCGGGGTCTGTTTCCCATTGCGGTCGGCCGGTTTGTGCAAGGACGCGAGGGCGGAGTTGGCCTCGGCCTCCTTGCCCGCGCGGACGTGCTTGTAAGTGAAGGCGGCGAGCCACACCGCGAGTGCGGCGGCCCCGACGTAGGCTAGCTGGGCCTTGTGGGTTTCAAACCACGCCAAGGCTTCGATCTGCCAGTTGGATTGCGTTTCTTCCGGTTGCACAATTAAAGGCGCGCATCTTCCGAGGGGGCCTCAAAAACGCAAGCCCAAAGCTCGCGTTCACGCTGCTTTGAAGTCCACCTGCTTGATGGCAGTCGGGACCAGCCTGGCCTTTGCCTGCGCGACCGTGTTTTCCACGGTCAGGCCGTATTTGTTCCGCAGGTAGTCCACGGTGCTGGCGTGTTCGATGAACTGGTCCGGCCAGCCGATGCGGACCACCGGCGTGGTGATGCGTTGGTCGGCCAGGTGCTCCACGACCGCGCTCCCGTAACCGCCCATGAGAACATGATCCTCCAGGGTGATGACGAGGTCGGCGCCCCGGCTGAAAAACTCGTGGGTGCCGGCATCAATCGGCTTGGTCCAGCGTGGGTTGATGACGGCCACATCAAAGCCCTCCGCGGCGAGCTGGTCGGCGGCCCGCTTCGCGATCCCATGCATTTGACCGAGGCCGAAGAGCGCGACCTTCTTGCCGCCGTTCTGCGCGAAGTTGCGCGTGACCTCGGCCTTGCCCACCTCGAGCAGTGCAGGTGTTTCCTTGATGGGCACGCCTTCGCCGTTGCCGCGTGGGTAGCGGATGAAGGTAGGATGCTTCTGGAGGCTCGCGGTAAACATCATGTCGGCCAGCTCATCCTCGTCCTTCGGGGCCATGGCGATGACATTGGGCAGGCAGCGCAGGTAACTAATGTCAAACAAGCCGTGGTGAGTCGGGCCGTCGTTGGCACTGAGGCCAGCGCGATCCATGCAGAAGATCACCGGCAAGTCCTGCAGGCAGACGTCATGATGGATGCAGTCGTAGGCGCGCTGGAGGAAGGTGGAGTAAATGGCCACGACCGGGTGGAAGCCCATCGTGGCCATGCCGGCGGCAAAGATCACGGCGTGTTCCTCGGCAATGCCCACATCGTAATAACGGCCGGGCATGGCTTTCTCCAAGTGCTTCAAACCGGTTCCCGTGGGCATGGCGGCCGTGATCCCCACGAGCGTGGCGTCCTTCTGGCAGAGCTTCACGAGCGTCTGGCCGAAGACATCCTGATAGGCGGGCGGCGTGCCTGGCTTGGCGGCGGGCGTCTCGCCGGTTTGCGCGCAATACGGTCCCAGGCCGTGGAATTTTTCCGGGTGTTTCAGCGCGGCGTCAAAGCCCTTGCCCTTCTTGGTGAGCACATGCAGCACGATCGGCTGGTCGCAGCTCTTGGCGAACTCCAGTGCCTCGACCAACAACGGGATGTCGTGGCCATCAATCGGCCCGAGATAACGTAAGCCAAGCTCCTCGAAAATGAGGCTGCTGCCGAAACCGCCACGTCCCTCGTCTTCACTGCTCGTGGGATTGTGCCGCAGGGTGAGCTCCTTCACCACGCCCTTCACGGCTTCCTCGACCTTTTGGCCCAGTTTGTAGGTGATTTCGCCGCGCGGCGTCCGGCGCATGAACGCCTCGAAGTCCTTCTGAAGCTGGTTGTAGGTGGGATTGGTGATGAGCTTGTTGAGGTAGCCCGAAATTGCGCCGACGTTTTTGGCGATGGACCACTCGTTGTCGTTGAGGATGCCGATGAACTTCTTGGTCGTGTGCGCGATGTTGTTGAGCGCCTCGAACGAAACGCCGTTGGTCAGCGCGGCGTCGCCGAAGACGCAGACAACGTGCTCGTCGCCCTTGCGCTGGTCGCGCGCGGCACACATGCCCAGCGCGGCGGAAAGGGCCGTGCCCGCGTGGCCCGCGCCGAAGCTGTCGTGCTCCGACTCGCTGCGGAGCGCGAAGCCGTTCAGGCCATCGGTCTGGCGGATGGTGTGGAAGCGGTTCTTCCGGCCCGTGAGCAGCTTGTGGACATACACCTGATGGCTCACATCCCAGACGAACTTGTCCTTCGGCGTGCTGAACACCCGGTGCATGGCGATGGTGAGCTCCACCACGCCGAGATTCGGGCCGAGGTGGCCGCCCGCCTTGGCGAGCTTGGTGATAAGCTCCTCGCGGATGTCCTCCGCGAGCGCCGTCAATTGCTCCGGGGTGAGTTTCTTCACATGTTCCGGGCTGTCCACCATATCGAGATATCGGCTCATAGTTACCGAGCGTAAGCTAATCTGTATGGCGCCGGAAACGCAAGGCCGCGCATTAGCGTCCTGGCTGGCCTTGCGCCGGCCGCCGTTCGCCGGCTTAATCCTGCCGTGCCAAAAACCCCGGTCATCCTCCACGCCACGATGGTGCCCACCCCGATGGGCTCCTTCCGGGCGCACTTCTCGGCGGACGGGTTGGCGCGGCTGGACTTCCCGCCCTCGGCCGCGGATGCCGATCCGGCATTGCCCGCACTTTTCCGCACGTGGGCGGGCCTTACTGCCGCGGCACTTCGCCATGCGCTTGAACCAAAATCCGGCGGGCAACCTCCGCCGCTGCCGCCGCTCGACCTCTCCGGCGGCACGAAGTTTCGCCGCCGTGTCTGGGAGGAGCTCCGTCGCATCCCGCGCGGCGCGACCCGCAGCTACGGGGAAATCGCGGAGGAACTCGGCAAACGGCGGGCGGCCCGGGCCGTCGGCGGCGCGTGCGGGGCGAATCCGATTCCCGTGCTCATCCCGTGTCACCGTGTGCTTGCGGCCAATGGCGGCCTCGGCGGCTTCTCCGGCGGACTGGAGTGGAAGCGCCGGCTGCTGGCGATCGAGGGAGTGCTGCTTACCTGAGCTGCCGCTACTTCGCCGCCTTGAGGAACGCCAGCAAATCCGCCAGCTCCTGCCTTGTCAGCGCCTGCTCCAGGCCATCCGGCATCAGCGACACCTTGCCGGGGCGCATTTCCACCACGTCGGCGCGGGCGATGCGGGCTTCGGTCTCGGGGCCGTTGGCCAGGATGACTTCGTCCGGCGCGTCCTTGCGCACGATGCCGGTCACGTCCTCGCCGCCCTTAACCACCACGGTGAAGGGCTCGTAACTGCGCACGAAGCTCGCGCTCGGGAAGACAATGCTCTCCAGCAAATCCATCTCCGTCCGCACCGCGCCGATGCGGGTGAGATCGGGCCCGAGCTTGCCGCCGCGATAACCGATGGCGTGGCAGGCGAAGCACGCCGCCTTCTGGCTGTTGAAGACCGCCATCCCGCGCGCCACATCGCCGCCCGCGAGCGTGGGTTGGAGGGCCTCCAAGTGTGCCCGTTGCTTGGCGGCGTCGGCGTTCAAAAGCGCGAGCAACTCCGCGCCCGCGTCCTGCACGGACTTCGGATACTTGGCCAGCAGCGGCTTGAGCAAATCCACGCGCAGGCCGCGCAACCCGGTAGATTCCTTCAGCGCCGCGACCAGCTTCAAGCCCAGCGCCTCGTTCGGCGATTTCTCGAAGGCCGGCAGCAGCTTCGGCGCGTCGAGCGGGGAAATACTCTTCATCGTGTCCGCCAACGCGAGCTGCTGCGCGCCGGTCAATTTGGCTTTCGCCAAGACACCCGCCGCCGCGCTGCGGGTGAGGACGGGGCGCGTGCTGTCCAAGTTCGCGCGGAGGAAGGGGAACAACTCGGGTGAAACGCCGGGCAGCGCCCCCGCCGCCGCGAGCGCCTCCAGCCGCACCTCGGTCGGTGCGGCTTCAATCTCGCCGACCGCCTGCAACGCGCGGATGAACGGGGCGTTGCCCTGCTTCGGCAGAACCAACGTGCGCGCAGTGGCGACGGCTTGGCGGAGCAGTTCGGCGTCTGCGTTGGTCAGCAAGTCAGTGACCGGCGCGAACCAGTTCGCTGGCGTTTCCTTCAGCCCGGCTGCCGCCATCGCCCGCAGCGCGATGAGCCGCGAGCCGCGTGGGGTTTGCTCGTCGCCGACGAGGTCAGCCAGCGCTTGTTGGACTTCAGGGAACTTCGCGAAAGCCGCTACCAACTCGGGCATGGTCGTCGGGTCTGGCTTCGGTTGAGTCGAATCAAGGCGGAGGTCGCCCAAGAACGTGGTGGCCAGCGGCTTGCCCCACTCCGGCCGCTGGCTGGCAATCCAGAGCGCAGTCTGTTTCACGACCGGGTCGCGCGAGTGGAGCAGCGGAAGGACAGTTTCGGACTTCAAGCTCGCGCCGCCGCTGTGAGCGAGGGCGATGAGCGTCGCGGCAGACACCGGGCGGGTGGTGAGCTGTGAGCTGACGGATTGGCCCGTCGCCATTTCGATGGCGGCATAAGTAAGCGAGTGCCAGAGGACACGCTTGGCGTCCGACATGGTTGCGGCGTTTGCGCGCGAGCGGTCGGCGGCACTAAGCAATGTCGCGACGGCGTTGGTCGCGTTGATTCGCCCAAGGGCTTCCGCAGCCACCCTTGCGAGTGCGGGTGGTTGCGATTCAACGGCGGCTTGGACCCGGCCCGCCGCATTCGTGTCGCGCCAGAGGCTCACGACGTGCAGGGCGGCGTGGCGGACGGAGGCGTCGGTGTCGTTCAGCGCGGTGCGGACGGCCTCGCGCGCGGCGGAACCGGAAATGCGCGCGAGGGACCACACGCCTTCACGACGCGCTTCCGCATGGGTTCCTTTCGTCACGGCCTCGCTTAAGGCCGGCACCGCAGCTTCGCCGCGCTTGCCCAGTTCGTGGATGGCGCGCTGGCGGATGTAGAGGCGGTCATCGGCGAGGAGTTTCGCGAGGTCGGCGGGCTTGAGGGCGGGCCAGTTCAGCTTGAGCCCGCGCGGGTCGGCGGGCTTGGGCATTCCGGCTTTCCTCAGCCGGTAGATGCCGCCGAGCACGTCGGGCTTGGCGAGCTGCGAGGTGGGGCAACAGATTTTATACCAGCCGCCGGTGTCCACGATGAGGATGCTGCCATCGGCGTCTTCCAGCACGTCGGTCGGGTGGAAATCGAGGTGGTCACTGGCAAGCAGGTCGGTGTCGCGCGTTTTGAAGGTCGCACCGTCGGGGAGGAGTTCATGGCGGACGACTTTCCGCAGGTTGAAGTAGCACGCGAGGAGGTTGTCCGCCCAGTCCGCGCCGAGGACGCGCGAGCGATACATGGTGAGGCCGCACGGGGCGGATGCGCCGGAGTGGTGCAACACGGGCATGAGGTCGCCGGTGCGCGGGTGGCCATCGAGGGCGGACTGCTCCTTGCCATACACGCCGCCGTAAATCGCATGCAGCAGGCCATCGCGCTTGCCGCCGCCGGGCTGAACGAAGGTGCAACTCAGGAAGCGCTCGCCGGTCGAGTGAAACGCAACGCCAACCGGATTGTCCATGCCGCCGGTGAGCACCGGTTCAATCCCCGTGCCGTCGGGCCGCGCGCGGAAGATGTGCGAGGCGCGGGAGACCAAGGGTTTTCCATTCGCGAGCGTGTAGCGCTGTTCGGCGAACGCGCCCTTGGTCCAGTAAATCCAGCCGTCCGGACCGAGGTAGGGGCCGTGCAGGTCGTTGGCGCAGCCGGTGAGCGTCTTGCCGTCGTGCCAGACTTCGCGTTTGTCGGCGACGCCATCGCCGTCGGTGTCGGTGAGCTTCCAGATCTGCGGCGGCGCGGCCACGTAGAGCGAGCCGTCGTAAAACATCGCGCCTTCCGGGAACATCATCTTGTCCGCGAACACGACGGACTTGTCGAAGCGCCCGTCGCCGTCGGTGTCTTCGAGCCGGACGATGCGGTGGTCCTTGCGCTCGTATTGCGTCGGGCCTTTGTCGCTGGAGCCGGAAGAGTCGGTGGCGTAGAGGCGGCCGAGTTCATCGAACGCGATGGAGATGGGGCGATTCACCAACGGCGCGCGCGCGACCAGTTCGACCGTGAAGCCGTCGGGGAGGGTGAAATTGTGGCCGTTGAGATTCGTGGTCGCGGCTTGGGTGAAGCTCCCGAACCCCAATCCCAATCCCCAAAGAAACACCCAGCTCCAAGCATCCAGGCGCCGGCGGGCACGCGAACGGGCGATGGGAGCTAGGTGTTTGGCGCTTCCTCGGAACTTGGAACTGGGAGCTGGGAGCTGGTTCATGGCGTGCGTTGATAGACGCGCACGTAGTCCACCAGCATTCGCGCGGGAAAGACGGTGCTTGCGTCCGGTGGGCCGGGCCAGTTGCCGCCGACGGCGAGGTTCAGCACGAGATGGAACGGCTGATCGAACGGCGCGGGGAAGGGGCCGCCCTCGCTGCGCCAGTTGGTTTGGGCCGAAAATATCTGGCCGTCCAGATACCAGCGGATGACCCCACATTCCCATTCCAACGCGAAGATGTGAAAATCGTCTGCGAAGGTGCCCTGCCGCAGGGCAAAGGGCTTCCCGGCGGACTGCTGGCGTGGCCACTTGCCGCCGAAGTGAATCGTGCCGTGGACCTGATGCGGCTCGTGACCGATCACCTCCGCGATGTCGATCTCGCCGCTGGCCGCCCAGCCGCCGTATTTCTCGTGCGTGGGGAGCATCCAAATGGCCGGCCAGAGCCCACGCCCGCGCGGGAGCTTCGCCCGCACCTCGACCCGGCAGAAAGTCCAGTCCGCGCGGTGCTTGGTGCGCAGGCGACCGGAGGTGAACTGCCGGGTTTGGCCGGCGTGAACGTGCAGTTCCCGGCGCGCCTCGATGATCAGCAGGCCATTCTCCACGCGCACGTTCTCCGGGCGGTCCAGGAACCATTGCAGCTCGTTGTTCCCGCCGCCGTGCGCGTTTTCCTCCACGGCCCACTTGTTGAAGTCCAGCTTGGCGCCGTCAAATTCATCCGCCCAGACGAGCTTCCACGGTGCCGGAGCGGCGGCGATGGCGGCTGCGCCGGGCAGCAACAGCAGCGCGAGAGCGAGGCGGAAAATCACGCGCGGCAGCGTAGCCCCCGGCCTTTGCTTGGCAAGGTCGCTGCCCACCGTAAAAAACCGCTGACAAGCGCCGCCGGATTGCGTTCACTCACCGAGCTTTTGCGGGGCGCGGCGAACTCAGCCACGGGGGTTGACCGTCTGCGACGCTCCGCCCAGAGCCACTTTCAGATGCCTAAACGCACCGACATCCACACGGTCCTCATCATCGGCGCCGGCCCCATCATCATCGGGCAGGCGTGCGAGTTCGACTACTCCGGCACCCAGGCCTGCAAGGCGCTCAAGGAGGAGGGCTACCGCGTCGTCCTCGTGAACTCCAACCCGGCCACGATCATGACCGACCCGGAGTTCGCCGACCGCACTTACATCGAGCCCATCACGCCTGAGTGCGTCGAGAAGATCATCCTCCGCGAGAAGGAGGAGATGAAGAAACTCGGCGCGACCGGCAAACTCGTCCTGCTGCCCACGCTGGGCGGCCAGACCGCGCTGAACACCGCGATGGCGCTGAACAAGAACGGTGCCCTCACCCGGCATGACGTGGAAATGATCGGCGCGAAGCCCGAGGCCATCCACAAGGGCGAAGACCGCCTCGTCTTCAAGGAGCTGATGCTCAAGATCGGCCTCGATGTGCCCATCTCCGGCGTCGCCCACAACATGACCGAGGCCCGCGCCATCCAGGAAAAGATTGGCCGTTTCCCCGTCATCATCCGGCCCGCTTACACGCTCGGCGGCACCGGCGGCGGCATCGCTTACAACGGCGACGAGTTCGAGGAAATCGCCAAGCGCGGCATTGACCTCTCGCCCGTGAACGAAGTCCTCATCGAGGAATCCCTCCTCGGCTGGAAGGAATACGAGATGGAAGTGATGCGCGACAAGGCCGACAACTGCGTCATCATCTGCTCCATCGAGAACTTCGACCCCATGGGCGTGCACACCGGCGACTCGATCACCGTCGCACCGATCCAGACGCTCACGGATCGCGAATACCAGAT
>CAZQEW010000002.1:66791-86318 GCA_964591495.1 uncultured Klebsiella sp. | reverse complement strand
AAGCACGCCCATCCAGATGAAGCGCGAGTCGGCGATGTTCGCACCGTGGCTTTTCCACGACGCGTTGCTGGTGCCGCGCCCGTGGTCGGTCACGAGCAGGATGGACGTGTGGCCGCGCATTTCCGGGTCGGCCTGCGCGGCTTCCCAGAGCTGACGCACGAAGTCGTCGAAGTGCCGGATGCTGTGCAGGTAGTAATCGTAGCGGCCCTCGTGCGCCCATTCGTCCGGCTCGCCGTAGCCGACATACATGAGGCGGGGCTTCTTGGTCTTGAGATGCTCCAGCGCAGCGGCGTGGATGAAGGTGTCATAGGTCATCAGCGTGCCCCACGTCGGCGTGTGGTCAGCGATGAGCTTCTCCAGCATGGCCCAGTGCGCGTTGAGCTTGGGGTCGGTCTTCTCGAAACCAGTCCACACGGGCACGTGGCTGCGCTCGCGGTTGATGATGTAGGGAATCACGTCCCAGTTGCCGAAGGCGGCGACGCGTCCGGCGAAGGCCGGCTTTTGGTTCAGCCACTCCAGCACGGTCACGTTGGCGTTGGGTTTCTTCGCGTTGCTATCAATGCGCGGGTCGGAGAAGCCGCAGAGAATCTCGCTGTAGCCGGGGTAGGAGAAGTTCTTGCCGTTGGTGACGTGCGCGGTGCTGCCCTTGTGCTGGTTGCCGTAGAGCTGGCCCTGCTTGGCGAGCGTGCCCCAAAAGAACGGCATGAGCGCCTCGCGCCGGGCCTCGGGGGTGTCCCGCCAGAACGCCTTGCGAAGGTCGTTGGTCTTCGTGACGCCGCCGTGTTCCTTGCTGATGAGCTGCTCCTCCGCGCCGGTGAAGACCTCCTGCCAGCGAACACCGTCGGCCATGACGAGCAGGACGTGGCGAGTTTGCAGCGCGGGAGCGGCCGCCTGTGCAGCCACGGCAAGCCACAACAGGAAAAAAGTTTTAGCCACAGATGAAACACAGATTGAACACAGAAGAGGAAAGCCTCTGCGTCGCCGTGTATCGAAAGGGCCATTCACTCTCGGGTCATTCATCCGATGGAAATCAAATCTGTGTTTCATCTGTGTGTATCTGTGGCTCAAAACTCTGCGGCATCAGTCGAACTTCCCGTTCGTCCCCGGCCACTCCTCTTTCGGCCACGCGGGCAGCTTGGCGATGCTCGCTAGCGCCGCATCCGTCACGGGCAGGCCCCACGCCTGGAAGAACGGGCCGAGGTTGCGGTTCACCGTCTTGCTGAAGCGCACCATCCACTGGTCAATGCGCTCGGTCGTGCCCTTCGGCTTCTCGCTCGCAGGCAGCGCGCGATACTCGGCAAAGACCTTCTTGTAAGCGTCCCAGCCGAACGCGTGCTGGAGCTGCACATACATCGAGAGCGCGAGGAACGGGTCGCTTTGCCATTTGGCGAAGTCCGGTTTTCCGCTGGCCGTGTATTTGCGGAAATGCTCCGCGACCACCGGCAGGCCCACGCGGCCGTTCGCCGGCTTCGTGCCGCCGACGCGGTCAATCACATACATGGTAAAGAGATTGCAGGTCACTTCGCCCGTGCCCTCGAACGTCCAGTCGCCGACCTGGTGATTGTGGCCGAGTTCGTGGCCGATGCCCCAGTCGCCCTTGCGCATGTGCGCCTCGCTCACGAGCCGCGGCGGCATGTCCATCCACGTCATGATGGGATACCCGCTGTGCATGTAACCGGCGGAAATCTGCTCGTCACACACGATGCGTTCGGCACGCGGACGGTCCTTGGGAATTGTCGCGAGGTCGGCCACGAGGTCGAGTGTCTCGTCCCAAACTTGCATCAGCGCAACGGGGTCTTCGAGATTCCGCAGCACGCTCGACGGCAGCGAGAGGACGACTTTCTTCGTCTCCAGTTCGCCCCAGGGTGCGGGTGCGGCACGCAGTTCCTTCCACTCGGCCAAGGTCGTTCGGCCGTGAATGTAATGCGGTGCGCGCACGGCTCCGGCGAACTCGACTTTCACTGGCGAGGCTGTGGACCCGCTCGGTGTCTCAACGAACAGCAACCCGCCAAACGCGCTGGCCACTTGCGTCTCCGCCGCCTTCACCGGGTAACTGCGCGAGATGTCCGGGAAGCGCTTCCAACTGTCGAGGTGCCACAGCCGGTCCGAGTGTGCGCCGATGCGAATCTTCCAGCCGGCATTGGCGGCGTTCGCAGGCAAGCGGACGGTCACGACTTCGCCCGGAGCGGCGTAGAGGCCAGTGGAATGCCAGCCGGGAATCTTCGGGTCCACGCTGACCGTGGCGGTCTCGCGCTTCGCCTCAGCGGGCACGGCGCCGGGGAACGTGGCCGCCGCCGGATGCGCCTTCAACTGCGCGGGCGGCAACGTCTCCAGTTCGCGGCCATCGAGCGACACCAGCACGCGCGCGGCGAGCTGGTCGGACTTCACCGGCGATTTCGCGGTGGGCGCGGTGTTTACGCCGGGCTGCGAACGGAGCGCCTTGAGCTTGGGGAGAAACGCTTTGTCATCCGCGGGCAAACTCTGTGCGGCGAGCGTGAGCGCGACGCTGGCTTGGCCGAGGTCGTCCTTGGCGAGCTTCGTGCCGGCACGTGCGGCGTCGAGCGCCTTGCCCGCGTGGAGGAGCGGTGACAAAGCCCCGATGGCGTAGCCTTTCGCGGTGGTTTTGCCGGCCATGTTGCCACCGAAGACGAGGCCAAACGGGGCGAGAAGTTGGTTGCCGGCAAACTCGTTCGCGAGGCTGCGACCGCCCTGCGCCCAGCCCCAGCCCGTGGAGCAGGTAATGAAGCCGCCACCGTTCTCCAAGAACTTCGCGATGACCGGCACGTCGGCGGCCGTGAGCGCGTGCGCGGAGAGCAGGAGGACCTGGCCGGCCTGAAGTTGCGCGAGCTGCGTAGTGGCGACGGCGAAGCCGCGCTTTGCGAGCGCGTCGGCGAGGGATTTTGAGCGAGGCACGACCAGCGTGGGCTTCGGGGCGTTGCCGGCCCACGCGATGGCGTTGTCCATGAACTTGCCGGTATCGAGCTGACTGAGGAGGTCGGCGTCGAGGTAGCTCGTGTGGCCGAAGGCGACGACGCGGCCCCGGCCCGCGCGCGTGGCCGCCACGACGGCGGTCTGCGCGGTCTTGCCCTCTTTGCCCGCGACCACGGCGAAGGCGGCGGGTCCGAAGACGCTGATGTTACCCGGCGCGCCGGGGGCGGCGATTTCCGTCACGCCTTTGGTAAGTGCGGTGAAGTCTGCGTCGGCAGCGAAGGCTGTGGACGCGAGAAAAAGCAGGGCGAGCGCTGCGCGCGCACCATTTCGTAAGTTCAACTTCATGGTCATGTGTAACGGTCGGGAGAAAGCAGCGACAGGTCGAACGGCGGCTTTTCGCCGGAAAGGATTTGGGCGATGAGCTGGCCGGTGATGGGGCCGAGGCTCAGGCCCATCATCGCGTGGCCGGAGGCGAAGGAGAGGTTCGCAAACTTCGCGGTCCGCCCGATGTAGGGCAGGCCGTCCGGCGAGCAGGGACGCAGTCCGCGCCACGGCTGTATGCCGTCGAAGTCCGACTCCTTGAACGCGGGGAAATACTGTAGCGCGGACTTGATGATGCCGCGCACGCGCACGGGATTGATGTCCTCGTTGAGGCCGGCGATTTCCATCGTGCCGCCGATGCGGAGCGCGGAGCCCATCGGCGTGACCGCGAGGCGGGCCTCGGTGCAGATGGAGCAGAGCTGCGGGAGCTGCGGAGGCTTGGGCAGCGTAAGGCTGTAGCCTTTGCCGGCCTGGATGGGCAGGTGCAGGCCAAGTTCGTCCGCGAGCAGGGGCGACCAGGCGCCGCCGCAAAGCACAACTTCATCCGCCTTGAAATCACCCCGGGTGGTGCGGACGGCTTTGAGCTGGGTGCCTTCGCGCGCGAAGCCAGTGACCTCGGTGTTCCACTTGAAGCGCACGTCGGCTGCTTCGCACTGCGAGCGCAGCGCAGCCATGAAGCGCCCGGGCGTGAGGTGCGCGTCCTTCGGGAAGAGCACGGCCCCGGCAATGTCCATGGTGATGGCGGGGTCGAGGGCGGCGGCGGCCTTCGCGTCGAGGACCTGTGCGGGGACGCCGAGCGCATTTGCGCGGGCGGCAAACTTGGCTTCGTCATCCAGGCCGTGCTGGGTTTTGCAGAGCATGAGCAAGCCCCGCGTGGTGAGGCCAAAGTCATTGCCCGGCAGCGCCGCGAGTTCCTCGAAGCACGCGCGGCTGGCGAAGTTCAGGTCCCGCAGCAGCGGGGCGGCGCGTTCGACGCGCGCGGCGCTCGAGGCCTGCCAAAACTTGAACGCCCAGTCGAACAGCCCGAAATCGAGGCGGGGCTTGATGTAGAAGGGCGATTCCGGGTTCCACATCCATTTGAGCCCAAGTGCGACCATGCCGGGCGCGGCGAGCGGGACGAAGTGGCTGGGCACAATCATGCCCGCGTTGCCGAAGGAACAGCCGTCGCGGGCCGGGCTTTCGCGGTCCAGCAGCGTGACTTCATGTCCGCGCCGGGCGCAGTAGTAAGCGGTGGTCAGCCCGATGACGCCGGAGCCGATGATGACAATGGATTTTTCTTTAGCCACAGATGGGACACGGATTGAACACAGCGGACGCAACCGAGCGAAGCAAAACTTCTCCGTGGTTCATCCGTTTTCAATCCGTGGCTAGCGGATCCCCCAGCAGAACGGGTCATTCTCATCCAGCAGCAGCGTAGCCTCGGCGTTGACGGAGGCGGTGCCGGTGATGACGGGGGCGATTTCGCCCTTCGCACGGTCAACCCAATGAAAGCGACCGGCGAACTTCGTGCCGAGGATGCTTTCCTGAATCCAGTCCGCGCCCTCCGCGAGCTTCCCGTCGGCGGCGAGGCAGGCGAGCTTGGCGCTGGTGCCGGTGCCACAGGGGGAGCGGTCGTAGGCTTTGCCAGGGCAGAGGACGAAGTTGCGCGAATGGCCGCCGGACTGCGGCGGGCCGAACAGCTCGACGTGGTCCACTTCGGGGAAGCCCTGTGCGTTCACGGCTTGGCGGATGCGCCACGAGACGTCCGTGAGTTGCTCAACGTTCTTCAGGTCGAGCGAGAGGCCGTGGTTTTCGACCAGGAAGAACCAATTGCCGCCCCACGCGAGGTCGCCGGAAATTTTGCCGAGGCCGGGCACATCCACCGGCGCGGCTTTGGTTTTGCGGTAGCTCGGCACGTTGGCCACGGAGACGGAGCCGTCCGCGTGCAAGGTGGCGGTCACGACACCCACGCAGGTCTCGATGCGGTGTTCGCCGGGCCCGATGCGTCCGAGGTGCGCGAGCGTGACGACGAGGCCGATAGTGCCGTGGCCGCACATGGCGAGCACGCCGACGTTGTTGAAAAAGATGACGCCGGTGACGCAGGTCTTGTCGGCGGGCGGGCAGAGCAGGGCACCCACCAGCACGTCGGAGCCGCGCGGTTCGTTGACGACGGCGGAACGGAACTTGTCGTGCTGGTCGCGGAAGACCTTCAGCTGGTCGGCGACGCTGCCGCCGCCGAGGTCGGGGCCGCCGCTGATGACGATGCGCGTGGGTTCGCCGCCGGTGTGGGAGTCAATGACTTGGATGCGGTGCATGACGGTCAGGGGAGGTAATTTCGCGGAAGCTGCGTTCGTAGTGGTCGAGATTCGTGCCGAGCCAGCGGTCCCACCAGTTGAAATAGAGGCCGTAGTGTCCGCGCAGGTGCTGGTGATGGAGGATGTGCGCGGTGGGTGTGTTCACGACTTTGCCGAGCCAGGAGTCCATGAGCCAGCGGGGCCAGAATTCGTAGCCGCTGTGGCCAAGGATGTTGAAGCCGAGCTGCCAAACCATGAACGCGGCGAAGGCCAGGGGATGAATCGGATACAGCACCGCGGCGACCGGGAAGATGCCGGCCTGCACAATGGCTTCGAGCGGGTCGAAGGCGTAGGCGGCCCAAGGCGAGGGGTTTGTGCTGAGGTGGTGGCCGCGATGAAACCAACGAAAGAGTCGCGGGTGATGCATCAGCCGGTGGGTCCAGTAGAAGTAGGCGTCGTGCACTACGATGGTCAACGCGATGCTTGTCACGAACCAGCCCCAGCTATGCGCGTTGAATCGCCAGTAGAGCTGCGTCCAGCCTTGGTGCGCACCCCAGATGGTCGCGGCTCCTACCAGACCGTAAAAGAGCACTGTGAGAAGCGAAAGCCGCACTTCGCGCCACACGTCGGCGCGCGCGGGATAGGCCGGGACAATTTTGCGTTTCGCCCATCGTTGTCGTAACCAGACGTAACCGAGCAGCCAGCCCGTGCCCGCAAAGAGCGCATAACGCAGCCCGTTCTCCACCGCGATCGCAGAGGCGATGCCGGCGAGGCGTTCCCAACTCAGTGCGGCTGCGAACATCGGAGTCAGCGTCTGCTCGGCTTCTGAGTCAGCGCCAGCACGTCGCGGGCGCTCACGGCTTCGTGCAGCGTGATGAGCGTGCGCTCAGCGCGGGCGCTGCCGGAGTCGCCGGACTTCGTCGCGGGCGCGCTGGGCAAGGTCGTGATGGTGGTGACCTGGCCAATGGCGTTGCCGAACTCATCCAGCACGGCCGAGCCGCTGGAGCCGGGTGCCCAGTCGGTCGTGACGTTGAGGCGCGTGACGGGCGGGAGGTTCGTGCCGCCGGGCTGGCGCGTGAGAAAGCGGTTCACGATGCCGTCGCTGAAGTAGCCGCGTTGCCCAAGCGGATCGCTGAAGCAGAACGCGCGGTCGCCAGGCGCGACCTCGGTGGCGAGTGGCAGCGGCTTCAAGTCCCGCGCGCCGATGCGGACGATGCACGCATCCGTGCGCGGGTCGGCGGCGAGGATTTCGAGGACGGGGAAGACGTTGCCGGCTTCGTCGGCCGCGACGAGCGAGCCTTCCTTGAAGTTCGCCGGGCGCTTGGTGACGTGCTGGCAGGTGGCAACGGCGCCGTCCTTCGTGAGTGCGTAACCGCCGGCGAGGTCGAGGTGCCAGTTGCTGCAACGGGTGCAAAGGAAACTCCAGCCCACGCGGAGGTGCGCGGCGCGGGCGGCGGCCCACAGCTCGCGGCCGGTGAGGCGGGATTTGCGCGGCGCGGGCAGCGTGAGCACGCAGTTCGTGCGCGAGAGTTGGCCGACGAGCGTTGCTTCCGGGACAAATGCGCCGGTGTCGCGCAGTTTCGCGGCAGCGGCGATGAGGGCGTCCTTTTCCTGGCTATCCGTGCCGTAGAGCGGGACGGCGGGCGACTGGGCGTGGATGAACGCGCTGCTGTGCAACGCGACAGCGAGCAGGAGGGCGCGGAGTTTCATAGAGCGATATTGCTGCGATGGAGCCTCCTGAGGTCGGCGGCTACCGGCGCTTGGGGAGCTTCGGGCGCTTCGCGATGGCGTCGCGGATAATCTTCAGCACCGCCGTCCGTTCGGCCCCGGCGATGGGCAGGCGCGGGGCGCGAACCCATTCGGAGCCGAGGCCGGTCTCCTGCTCGCACAGCTTGATGTATTGCACGAAGTGGACGTGCGTATCGAGTTTGAGCAACGGCTGGAACCAGCGGTAGAGCGCGCGCGCCTCGTCCCACTTGCCCGCGCGCGTGAGGTCCCAGAGGCGTTGGTTCTCGGTGGGGAAGGCGATGCCCGTGCCGGCGACCCAGCCGTCAATGCCGAGGATGGCGGCTTCGAGCAAGAGGTCGTCCACGCCGGTGAAGACGGCGTAGCGGTCGCCAACGGCATTGCGCAGTTCGGTGATGCGACGCGGGTCGCCGGAGCTTTCCTTGATCGCGACGAACTCGGGCTCATCCGCAAGTTCCGCGAACAGGGCGGGCGTGATGTCGTTCGCGTAGCTGATGGGGTTGTTGTAAATCATGATGGGCAGCCCGCCGTCCTTCGCCACGGTGCGGAGGTAAGTCATGCTCTCGCGCGGGTCGCCCTTGTAGCTCATCGGCGGCATGAGCATCACGCCCGCCGCGCCAAGCTCTTTCACATCGCGCACGTAGCGGACCGCGGCGCGGGTGCTTGATTCGGCAACGCCGCTCAACACCGTCACGCGGCCGCGTGCGGTCTCGATGGCGCACTTCACAACGGCGCGTTTCTCCTCGGGGTCGAGCGTCTGGTTCTCGCCAAGCGAGCCGCAGACGATGAGGCCGCTGACGCCGCTTTCGATGAGCGCCTCGAAGTGCCGCGCCGTGGCGGGCAGGTCGAGCGATTGGTCCTTCTTGAGTTGAGTTGTGCAGGCGGGGAAGACGCCGGTCCAGTGGGGTTTCATGTGTAGTCTTGGTTCGAGATCAGTTCTGCCAGCGTGGCGTTTTGCCGAGCAAATGGCGAACGAAGAAATCGGCTCGCCGCCGCCGGCCGTAGGGCGATTCCGCCGCGCCGTGACCAGCTCCGGTCATCACCAGCAGGTCGAAATCCTTGTCGGCTCGCTGGAGGGCGTTGGCGACTTGGAAGGTGCTCGCGGGATCGACGTTTTTGTCCAACTCGCCGACCACGAGCATGAGTTTGCCCACGAGATTTTTGGCCTGCGTCACGTTGGATTGTTCGGCGTAGTGCGGGCCGACGGGCCAGCCCATCCACTGCTCGTTCCACCAGATCTTGTCCATGCGGTTGTCGTGGCAGCCGCAGTCCGAGACGGCGACCTTGTAAAAATCCCCGTGAGCCAGCAATGCGCGCGTGCTGCTCTGGCCACCAGCGCTGCCGCCGTAAATGCCCACGCGCGTCAGGTCAAGTTCCGGGTGCTGCGACGCCGCGGCCTTCAGCCACGCGATGCGGTCGGGGAACCCGGAGTCGCCCAGATTCTTCCAGCACACATCGTGGAATGCTTTCGAGCGATGACTCGTGCCCATGCCGTCGCATTGCACGACGATGAAGCCCAGCTCCGCCATCTCGCGCACCCAGCCGCCGGGCATTGCGCCAAACGACTTCGGCACGAACGCGCTGTGCGGGCCGGCGTAGATGTATTCGATGACGGGATACTTGCGCGCGGGGTCAAAGTTTGTGGGCCGGTAAATCACGCCATGAATGTCCGTGGTGCCGTCGCGGCCTTTCGCGACGAAACGCTGCGGCGCCCGCCAACCCGTCGCCAGCAATGCCCGCCAGTCGGCGCGTTCCAGGTCGCAGACCAGCGTGCCATCGGCGCGGCGGAGTTCGTTCACCGGCGGCAGGTCCGCGCGGGACCAGGTGTCCACGAAGAATTTCCGGTCAGGCGACCATTCAATCGTGTGCGAGCCGTCGCCCTCCGTCAGCACCACCAGCCCGGTGCCGTCGAAATTCACGCGGCAATGATGGACGTGATACGGATCCTGGCCAGGCCGGATGCCGCCGGCCCGGAACCAGATTTCGCGCGCCTGTTCGTCCACCTTGTCCACACCGCGCACCACCCACGAGCCCCGGGTGATCTGCTTCTTCACGCGCCCGGTCGCGGTGTCGTAAAGCCACAGATGATTCCAGCCATCGCGTTCCGACATCCAGACCAGCTCACTGGTTTCGTCGACCCAGTGCTGGAACTGTTTGCTGCTGTAGCAAAAAAACGTGCGGCACTCCTCGTTCACCACCGGCATCACCGCACCCGTCGCAGCTTCCACGGCCAGGACGCGGAAGGTTTGGTGGCCGCGCTGGTTGTAGGAAAAGGTGAACCGCCGCGAGTCCCGCTCCCACCGCACCGGTAAGTTGCCGCTCTCGGTGAACGGGTTCGGGAACAACGCGTCGCTGATCGGGATGACGCGCCGCGTCGCGAGGTCGAACAATCGCGGGCGCGGGTGGGGCAACTGGTCGCCGGGCTTGAAGTAATCGTGCGTGCTGACCTTCGGCTGCAACTGGTCCTTCGGCGACGATTCGACGAGCGTGAGCTTGCGGGCCTGCCCGGCCTCGACCCGCACCGCGACGAGTTTCCGCGAATCCGGCGACCACGCGAACTGCTGGCTATAGGCGTCGCCCGCCCGGCCATCCGTGCTCAACTGCGTTTCCGCGCCGTTGGCCGTGTCCACGATCCACACGTTGAACTCTTTCGCCAAGGCGCGCCAACGACCGTCTGGCGAAAGACCCGGCTGACGCCCGACGGACGTGGGGTTGGAAGGAGCTTTCGCCTTTGGTGTCGCTGGAGTTGGGCGATTGGCTCCGGTGATTTCCGCGGTCAACGAACCGTCTTCCCCCGCAAAAGCCGCGAGCGTTTCGCCCTTCGCATCCACCGCCAGCCAGATGTGCCCGGCGAAGGTGTGCTGGTCGCGCTGTGCACCGGGCGCGAGCTTGCCGTAGCTGCGGCGCTCGCCCTCAGTCGAAAGCCAGAACAACTCCACGACACCGGCCGTGCGGTTGACGAAAGTGATCTGGGTGTCGCCGCCCGTGCGCGTGCTGGCGCGGGGAATCTGGGCAAGCGCCTTGCCCGCCGTGACGGGCGCAGCCGGTTGCGTGGGCGTGCTCAACCCGCCATCGGGCAACGCGAACTGCCAGCGTTTGCCGCGATGCGAAAACGTCAGGCGCTGTGCGTCGGCACTGAAGTCCAGTTGCTCCAGCATCAACCGGTCCGCGCGCGCGTCCACCGCGCCCGCTTTGGTCAGTGCCTCGGCGAGTTTGGCGTGGTTGAAAGCGGGGGCGCGCCTGCCCGCCGCCGCATCCACAAGGACAAACTCATGCTGCTGAGGACCGGTGATGAGGCGATACCAGAAGCGGGTGTTACCCGGCAGCCAGTTGGCCTTCACCTCCGTGCGGAAGACGGTGTTGGCCGTGCGTTCGCGCAGCTGGGCGGCGCGTTCGTAGTCGGCGAAGGTGCCTTGTGCCAAAGCCCCTGACAGGCCGGCCAACAGCAAAGCGACAGCCAAAAGCAAGCTGCGCGGGTGCGGATGTCGTGCGGGCATCACCGATGCATCAAGTCTTCGATCTCTTCCGCCTCGATCGGCGTGCTGGCCATCAAGTCCACCGGGCCATTGGCGGTGACGACGATGTCGTTTTCCAAGCGCACGCCGAAGCCTTCCTTCGGGATGTAGATGCCGGGCTCGACGGTCAGCACCCAGCCGGGCGCGAAAGGTTCTGTGGTGAAGCCCACATCATGCACGTCCAGCCCGAGCGGGTGGCCGAGGCCGTGCATGAAATACTTGCGGCAGGCGAGTTCATCCTCGGTCTGTTTCTTGATGTCGGACTTCTTCAGCAGGCCGAGCGAGAGCAGTTCCTCGTTCATCATCAGCTGCGATTCCTTAAGCCAGTCGCGCGTGAGCTTGCCGACCGTCGCGCCCTTGATGCAGGCGCGCGTGACGCGGAGGACGGCGTTGTAAACGGCCTTCTGCCGACGCGTAAACCGCCCGCTCACCGGGATCGTGCGGGTGAGGTCGGCGTTGTAGTTCGCGTAGGAAGCGGCGACGTCGAGCAGCAGCAGGTCGCCCTTTTTGCACGGCTGGTCGTTTTGGTTGTAGTGCAGGATGTTCGCGTTCTTGCCACTGGCGATGATGGGGTTGTAGGCGAACTTGGCGCGGTGGCTGATGAATTCGTGGGCCAGTTCGGCTTCGACTTCGTATTCCGTCACGCCGGGTTTCACGAACTTAAGCAGACGGCGAAAGCCTTTCTCCGTGATGGCGACGGATTGCTTTAGCAACTCGATTTCCGCCGGGGTCTTGACCACGCGGAGCTGGTGCATGAGGCGCGCGAGCCGGTTGTAGTCATGCAGCGGGAACTTGGCCTGGCACTCGCGGGCGAACCGCGCGTCGCGCGACTCGACCTCCACGTGCGCGCGTTTGTGTTCGTTCGAGTTCAGCCACACGTGCTCCTGCTCGCACATGAGGATGCGGAAGATGACGGGGAACTCGGAGAGCCACTTGACCTGCTTGATGCCGGAGATCTTGGTGGCCTCGTCTTTGGAGTGCTTGTGGCCTTCCCAGATTTTGAGGTGCTCGTTGGGCTCGCGCACGAAGAGGATTTCGCGGTGCTTCGGCTCGTGGGCATCGGGCGCGAGGAGGAGGATGCTTTCTTCCTGCTCGATGCCGGTGAGGTAGAAGAGGTCGGAGTTGGGCTGCATCATCAACGTGCCATCCGCGTTGGTGGGCGGGATGTCGTTGGCGTTGACGATGGCGAGGGACCTGGGGGGAAGAAGCTTTTTGAGCCGCTCGCGGTTGGCGGTGAACACCTGCGAATCAATCGGGGCATGACGCATGGGAGCAAGTGTGGCAGGGCGGCGGGCGAAAGGAAAGCAGCGCGTCACCTTACTCGCGCATGCGCGTGGCGTCGCTGACCAGCAGCATGGCGAGCACCGCCTGCGCGTGGGTGGGATCGTTCAAGGGCAGCGCGCCGCTGCGGATGCGCGGAACCGGTGTGCCTGCCGTCAGCAGGGGAAAGCGCAGCTTTCGATCCGCCGCGTAATCGGCAAAGCTGGCGAAACCCTCAGCGCGCAACGCGGCCGCGTTGACGAGACGGAACTCTCCGCCCGCGCCCGGCGCCACGCGCTGCATCAGCTCCAGCATCACCCGGCCCATCGTGTAGCGGGGATTGATTTCCACGACGGGCTTGAGTCGCACCTGTCCGGCCGCATCGCGATAGACGAACGCGTCCACGCCTACCGGGCCCAGGTAGCCGGCACCCCGCAGCTCGGGTTCAAGGAGTTCCCCGAGCGCGTCGAAGAGAGACCGCAGCGCGGCTGCCGCCCCGCGGTGTTCGCGGAGGCAATCCAGAACTGCGGGCGGTGCGGTGCGGGCAAAGTTCGGCGCGGCGGTGTTGGCGAGGAACTGCCCGCGCGCATCCGTGATGAGGCCCGTGAAGCCCAGCCGCCGCAGGCCGGCCGGCTCCATTTCCAACTGCATGGAGAAATCCGCCAGCCGCTCCAGCCACGGTTCCACGACCAACTGCCGGCCGTCGCGCAGCGAGTGCTCCAGCCAGCGGCGCTGCGTTTCGAGTAGCTCCGGTTCCCACAGCCGCAGCGCGTTGTGTCCCGCCAGCCCGAAGACCTGCTTGAGCACGACGCGATGGTGTCCGCGCGCACGGATGGCGGCGATGGCGGCCAGTGCCGCCGCCGGCGTGTTCACCGCGATGCCAACTTCTTCCAGCGGGCAAATCAGGGCCGCGCCCCCATCGGGCATGCGGCTGGAAACCGCCTGCGCAAGGTCGTCCCGTCTCGCGATCTTGTGCAACAAACGCCTCAGAAAGTCCGCGCTCCATGCCTTTGAGTAGAGCTGGCTGATGCGTTCGTTGAAGGAGCTCTCCGGCGTGCGCGCCTCGCCGGTCAGGCGGGCGAAGAACGGCGCGAGCAGCTCCACGCTGTCCGGTCCCCAGGCCCAGGGGCGCAGGCGGCCCAGTTTGCGTTGCGCGATCGCGGCTCCGTTTTTCCGCTCCACGAATTCTGGCAGCGGAAAGCCCGCCCGCTTGAGCCCGCTGAGAAACTCGACGGACGGCCGCTCCTCCACCAGCACGATGTCATCCTGCCGGCCGAGAAACATCGGCAGCGCGGCGAGGTCGCGCGCCAGCTGTGCCGGTTGCTTGGCGGGCGTGAAGGACTTGCCCTGAGCGATGCGGCCCTCGGCGAACGGATTAAAGACGAAGATGGCGGGCGTCCGCCCCTTGGACTGCGCGAACACGTCCAGCTCCGCGATGAACTGTCCGTCCAGCCCGGCGGCGCGCCGACCCTCAATGTTCAGGGACAAACCTTTTGCGCGCTGGGGGGACAGGGGAAACTTGAGCTGCGCGCAGAAGGCATCCCAATCGCTCTGCCCCGGCTGCTTCCAGCGGCGAAACCACTTCAAGCCGTAGGCGACATGTGCGATCTCGTCGCGGTAAATCTGGTCAAGCAGCCGGGCCGTATCTGCGTCGCCTGCCGATGCGAAGCCGCGCGCGAAATGCCGGGCGAAGTCGAGGTTTGCCTGCTCAAAAGTCAGGCTCAGGCCGGCCACATAATCCATCGGGCTCGCCATGCCGGACACCGCGCGCCAGAAGTAGCCGCTGACCGGCAGTTCGCCGAACGCGATGCCGCACGCCTGCATCCGGGTGAGGTAGAGACGCGTGTGTTCCTGCTCGTCGCGCAAGGTCTGGAGCACGCCCCGACGGAAGGCGGCCGGGGCCTCGGGAAAGCGCAGCAGCACCAGCGCCATGAGCTCGGTGGCGAGCAGTTCGTGGTTGGCAAAGAAGTGCAGCAGCCGGCCGCGCTCACGTTCATCGTCAAGCTGGTGGAGGCCCGGGAAGGCGGATTTTTCGCCGGTGCCACCCGGTTTGATGCGCAGCTCCGGCGGGCGCCCGGGCAAAGCCGGGGCGGCCATCGCGGTGCCGGGCTGGTCATCCGTGATGTCCGCCGGACACCGGAGCTTTTCCTCCAGTGACGTGGCGAAGAGCACGCGCTCGGCGAATTCCCGCAGTTCCATTGTTGGGTTAGCCCTAGCAGGTGGCGGGTTCAAAAGCGAGGCGGACGGGGCCGCGCTTCTGCGTTGCGAATTTCGTTCGCATACGTAACGTCCGTCCGCCATGACAAAAAACAACTTCGCCCTCGCTGCGGCGCTCACTGCCGCGCTCACCGTCCAAGCCGCCGACTGGCCGCAGTATCGCGGTCCCAATCTCGATGGCTCCACCCCCGAAAAAATTTCTACCAAGTGGCCCGCCGCCGGTCCCAAGGCGCTTTGGAAGGTTCCGGCCAAGGATGGCTTCAGCTCGTTCGCGGTCGGCGGCGGACAGGCCTTCACCCTTGTCATGCGGGATGTGGACGGTGGGCCGCAGGAAGTCTGCGTGGCGCTGGATGCCAACACCGGCAAGGAGCAGTGGATGGCTCCCCTCGGCACCCTCAAGCTCGGCGATGGCGGCCAGGCCGGCGCCAAGGGCAATGACGGCGGCGATGGTCCCCGCTCCACCCCCACCATCAGCGACGGGAAGGTGTATGTGATGTCGGCCAAGCTGGTCTTGAGCTGCTTCGATGCGAAAACGGGCAAGACCGTCTGGCAGAAGGACCTCATGAAGGATTTCGCCGGGCGGAACATTTCCTGGCAGAATGCCGCCTCACCGCTCGTGGAGGGGAACCTCGTTTACGTGGCTGGTGGCGGCGCGGGCCAGTCCATAATCGCCTTCAACAAGCAGACCGGTGCCGTGGCTTGGAAGGCGCACGACGAGAAGATCACGCACTCCACGCCCGTCGCCGCCACGATCCACGGCGTGCGGCAGGTCATCTTCTTCTGCCAGAGTGGCCTCGTCTCCGTTGATGCCAAGGACGGGAAGCTGCTTTGGAAGCGCCCCTTCAAGTTTGCCGTTTCCACGGCCATGACACCCATCGTCGCGGGTGACGTGGTGTTCTGCTCGGCCGGCTACGGAGTAGGCGGCGGCGCGGCCCGGATCACCAAGGGCGCGGATGGTTGGAAGGCGGAGGAGACTTGGTTCGTGTCCGGTCATGCCGGTCCTGATGCGGTCGCCAACCACTGGAGCACCCCGGTGCTCAAGGACGGCCATCTTTATGGGATGTTCCAGTTCAAGGAATACGGCAGCGGTGCGATGAAGTGCGTCGAGGTTTCTACCGGCAAGGTGAAGTGGAGCAAGCCCGGCTTCGGTCCCGGCAACCTGATCCTGCTCGGCAATGAGGTGCTCGCGCTTTCGGACGCCGGGGAACTCGTCGTCGTGGAAGCCAAGCCGGCCGCCTACAAGGAAGTCAGCCGCGCCAAGGTCGTCGCCGGCAAGTGCTGGTCCACGCCTGTGGTGAGCAACGGCCGCGTTTTCGTCCGCAGCACTACGGAAGCAGCCTGCTTCGACGTTGCTGCCAAAACTGCCCAGAACTAATTCGTCAGCCGAGCTACTTCAGGCGGGCTGCCCAAAGCGGGCGGCCCGCCTGTTTTCTGACCGGAGCCGTTCCGAAGCCTTTCCGGGCCCATGTCATAATCGCGGCCGAACTAATGCGAGTGCCGGTCATGGCCGCGACTTTGCTTTCGTCAGGTGCCTCGTAACCGCCTACGCTTCGCGGCGTCACCAGTTCTGTGCTGGTTTGGTCCGTAGAGTGCATATGGGTGAGCAGCCCGGCCTGGATGTCGCGGTGTGCCTGGCGCGCGTGCGCGAGCGTGATGAGGACGCCGCCCGTGCGCTGGTCGAGCATCTCTATCCGCTGGTCATCAAGATCGTCCGCGCGCACCTGCCCCGGCGGCTGGACGAGGAAGATTTGGCGCAGGAAATTTTCATGAAAGTCTTCGCCAACGCCGCGCAGTATCGGGGTGAAGTGCCCTTTGACCACTGGGTTTCGCGCGTCGCCGTGAGCACCTGCCTCGACCGGCTCCGGGCGCAGAAACGCCGGCCCGAGTGGCGCTGGGCGGATTTGTCCGAGGGCGAGGCGGAGGTGTTGGATGCGGTTCTGCACAACGAAGCGGAACCCCATCCCGGCTTGGCCGCCGACGCGGGCGAGCTGGTGGGCAGGCTGATGCAGACGCTGTGTCCCGAGGATCAGCTCGTCATCCGGCTGCTGGACTTGGAAGAGCGGTCCGTCGCAGAAATCGCCGCCCAGACCGGCTGGAGCCAGACATTGGTGAAAGTCCGCGCTTTCCGGGCGCGCCGGAAACTGCGGAAGCAGCTTGAACAGCTCGAAAGACAGAAGCGCCATGAGTGAGCAAAGAGACAACTGGCAGAAACTTGCGCAGCACGCGCGGATGGCCCCGAAGCCCGCCGAGGAGTCCGCGCCGTTCGGCTTCGCCACGCGCGTGGCCGCCCGCTGGGCGGCGGGGGAATCGCCTGCCCCGTCCACTTGGGACGTGGTCGAGGCCTTCTCCCTGCGCGGGCTCCTGGTTGCCGGGGCGCTGATGGTGGCGGTTTTGTTTACGAGTTACGACATCACGACGCCTGGCTGGACGCAGGCATACACCGTCGCGGACGCGACCATTGACCCCATTTTCGAGGAATGAACTGGCTTCGGCATTGGAAAGTCATCCTTGCGTTGCTGGCGCTCTTCACCCTGGGCGCGGCAACGGGCTCGGTCATCACGCTCAAGGTAGTCAAACGAGTGATTGAGAGCCGCACGAACCCGGAGCGCATGTCCCTAAGCCTGCTGGCAGAATACCAACGGCGGCTCAAGCTCACCCCTGAGCAGGTGGAAAAAATCCGCCCCATCCTCCAGCGCACCGGGCGGGAAATGGGGGAACTCCGCACCGAGATGGCCGGCCGCACCTTCCAGGTCATCCGCCTCTCCCATGAGGAAATTGCCGCCGAACTCTCACCCGAACAGCGGGAGGAGTTTGTGCGCGTGAACCGGGAGGTGCGCGAACGCCTGCGTCAGCAAGGATCCGCCGGCCCGCTCGGGCCGAAGGGCGTGCCGCCAGGAAAAGGCCCGGGGCCGCTGCTCCCGCCGGGCGAAGGGAAGAGCATTAAGGAAGGCAAGCCATGAGGACGCTCCTGCTCTTTGTTTGGGCCGCCGCGATCTGGCAGGCTGGTGCGGCGGCACCACTGTCACTGGCCGATACCGCCGGGCGGTTGCACGACCCTTTGCAGGCCGCCACCACGAACCGGGCCACGGTCATCATCTTCACCCTGCCGGACTGTCCCATCGCCAACGCCTTCGCCCCGGAGATCAACCGGCTCACCGCTGACTATTCGGCGCAGGGCATCGGTTTTTACCTGGCACACGCCGACCGTGATCTCACGGTTGAAGCGGCTCGCCGGCACGCGGCGGATTACGCTTTCCGCTGCCCCGTGCTGCTCGACCCCTCGCACGCGCTCGTGCGGAGACTGGGGGCAACGAAGACACCGCAAGCCTTCGTCATCAATGCCGCAGGCACGACGGTTTACCGCGGCCGCATCAACAACCTCTACGCGGATTACGGCACCCGCCGGCAAACCGTCACGCAGCACGACCTGCGCAACGCGCTCGATGCCGTGCTCGCCGGCAAACCCGTTTCGCAGGCCGTCACCGACGCCATCGGCTGCCACATCCAGACCATTTCACCCACCAAGAACCCATGAAACTCCGCCTGCTCCTCGGTCTAGCGCTTCTTGCGCTGCTTGCCTTCGCCGCGCCGCGCGCCAAATCCAATCCCCGACCCAAGACGCCCGAGCCAAAACCTTTGGCCTATTCGCCGCGTCCCGCGAACACCCTGACCTTCGCCAAGGACGTTGCCCCGATTCTCTTCGCTAACTGCGCTTCCTGCCACCGCGCGGGCGAAGTCGCGCCGTTCAACCTCACCAGCTACGCCGACGCCGCCAAGCGCGCTAAAACCATCGCCAGCGTTGTCGAAAAGCGCGTCATGCCGCCCTGGAAAGCCGCGCCCGGTCCGGCCTACGTGGATGAGTGCCGCCTCACCGATGACCAGATCGGCCTAATCAAACAGTGGGCCGCCGAGGGCGCTAAGGAAGGCAACGCCGCCGACCTCCCGCCGCTGCCCAAATTCCCCGACGGCTGGCGCAACGGCGAGCCCGACCTCATTGTGGCCATGCCCGAGTCTTACACCGTTCCCGCCGAAGGCCGCGACATCTACCGCAACTTCGTCATTCCGACCGGCTTCACCGAGGACCGCTGGCTCTCCGCCGTCGAGATTCACCCCGGCAACCGCCGTGTCGTCCATCATGTGCTTGTGCACCTCGACGTCTCCGGCAAGGCGCGTGAGCTGGATGCGAAAGACCCCGGTCCCGGCTACCGCACCGGTGGCGGCGTTGGCTTCTCCAGCGCGGGGCAAATTGGCGGCTGGGCTCCTGGCAACATCGCGCGGCGCCTGCCCGATGGCATCGCAATGCCTGTGCCTAAGAACTCGGACATCGTCATCCAAGTCCACTACAACCTGAACGGCAAACCCGAGACCGACCGCACCCAGATCGGCCTCTACTTCGCCAAAGCTCCGGTGGATAAACGCGCCCGCCTCTTCCCGCTTGCCGGCCGCGTCTACATTCCGGCCGGCGACGCCGACCACGTCGTTACCTCCTCCATGCCGGTCCCCTCGGACGTCACCCTCCGCAGCGTCATGCCCCACATGCATTTGCTTGGCCGCGCCATGAAGATCTCCGCCACGCTGCCGGACGGCAAGGAACTGCCCCTCGTCCATGTGCCGGACTGGGACTTCAACTGGCAGATGAGCTACGCCTTCCAGGAGCCCGTGAAGCTCCCGCGCGGCTCCAAAGTCACCCTCGAAGCCCGCTACGACAACTCCGCCAACAATCCCCGCAACCCCCATTCCCCACCCAAGCCCGTCCGCTGGGGCGAGCAGACCACCGACGAGATGTGCCTCGCGTATCTGAACTTCACCGTGGACAGCGAGAGCCTCACGCAGGGCAAGAGCATCCCCAGTGTTCGTGAGCAACTACGCAAGTCCGGCGAGAAGCGCAACAAGGCGGCCAACTAATCCACCTTCAGGCGCCGTCGGAGCGCTTCCGGAGAGTCCGCCGCGGCAATGGCCCGGGCCACGGTCTCGATGCGCGCCGGGGTAAACATCTCCAGCAAGGAGATTTTAAACTCACCTTCATCGCCAAGGAGGGTGACGTGATCCCACTGGGCCGAACGGACCGCAGCCGGGAATTTTTGGATGAGCCGGCCGCGCACGAGGGCGCGCGTCGAGGCCGGCGGCTCCAGCATCGCGCGCTCCACTTCGTCCACTGGCGGCACGCCGCGCATCGCGCCGGATTGCTCGAGGCCGTAGTAAAGGCCGTCGTCCAAGTCCACACGGTGATATTCGAGGTCGAGGCTTTGCAGCCACGGGTCGTC
>CAZQEW010000002.1:0-66691 GCA_964591495.1 uncultured Klebsiella sp. | reverse complement strand
CGGGTCGCGGAGAATGGCTTCGAGGACGAGTGCCGTGGAACCGACCTTCAAGCGCGTGGCGAAGGGCGACATGTTGGCGTCACCGATGATGACGTGGAAGCGGCGCCATTGGCGCGGGTCGGCGTGGGGCTCGTCGCGGGTGTTGATGAGCGGGCGCTTCTGCATCGTGTCCACGCTCTGCAACTCGCTGAAAAAATCGCTGCGCTGGGCGATTTGGAAATGTGGCGAGATGAACTTGTCCTCCGCCTCGATGGCGAATTTGCCCGCGCCGGCGAAGATTTGCCGTGTGACGAGAAAGGCCTGCGCACCGGCCGCGAGGCGGTCCCAAGGAAGCGCGCGGGGGAGGAGGTAGTTTTCGTGGCAGCCGTAGCTGTGGCCGCGGAAGTCGGTGTTGTTCTTATAGAGGCGGACGGTTGCGCCGCGCCGCTGCGAGAGGCGCTGGGCGCAGGCCATGACCACACGCTCGCCCGCGCGGTCATGGGCGATCAGTTCCGCGAGCGTGCTGCATTCCGGCGTGCAGTATTCGGGGTGCGCGTGGTCGTTGTAGAAGCGCGCGCCATTGCCGAGCGCGAGGTCGCTTTTGATTTCCGCAAAGGACAGCTCGCGCCGTGTGTCCTGCTCGAAGTAGTTCGCCTCGTCGAAGTCTTGCCGCAGCTCGGGCACGTCAAAGCCCCGGTCGTCGTGATGGGGGTTTTCGGCCTCGTAATCCCAGCGCATCCGCACGCCGGGCTCCATGGCGCTGCGCACCAGGGCAATGGACTCGGCGACCACGTCGAGATCATCCGCGCCGTCACGGGCGATGCCGTATTCGGTCTCGATGCCGAACAGGATGGCGGGGGCGGCGCTCATGCTCGGGCCGCAGTCGGTTCACTCCGGCAAATGCACGCTGGCCACGGCCATTGCGGCGATGCCTTCCTCGCGGCCGACGAAGCCCATCTTCTCGTTGGTCGTGGCCTTGATGCCGACCTTCTTCGGGTCAAGGCCAAGGGCGGCGGCGATGTTGGCTTTCATGGCCTGCACGTGCGGCATCAGCTTTGGCGCTTGCGCGATGAGCGAGGCGTCCACATTCACGAGGCGGCCCTTGCGGAGGGCGACTTGGCGCGCAGCTTCTTCGAGGAAGATCCGGCTGGGTGCGCCTTTCCAGCGCGGGTCGGTGTTGGGGAAGAACTGGCCGATGTCGCCTTCGCCGATCGCGCCCAGGACAGCGTCGGTGATGGCGTGCATGAGGGCGTCGGCGTCGGAGTGGCCGTCGAGGCCCTTCGTGTGGGGAATGTCCACGCCGCCCAGGATGAGCCTGCGGCCCTCGATGAGCTGGTGGACATCATAGCCAATGCCAACGTGGATCATGGGAGAAGGAGGGAACCGAGACTCAGCATTGGTGTGAAGACTCGCACTTCAGTGCAAGCGAGCTGGTTGCAATTCTCAAGCTGGCTTGCCGCCCTTGAGGCTCTTGACGCGGTAGCAGTGGAATTCACCGAACTCCTTGTTGGAAACGGTGGCGCGGTCCGCTTCGATGATTTTGAAAACCTTCTGGTAAACCTCCGGGCCGATGAGCACCTCGCCGTTGTGCGCCCCTTTGCAATAGTGCGATGCCCGGGTTACGCCGGCTCCCACCGCGACGAAATCCATCCGCTCCCCGGAACCCACGAAACCGTGGAGGACTTCTCCAATGTGGACCCCCACGGCAAGTTCAAAGTGCGCGGCGCGCTGCGTGGCGCGCCGGGTGTTGATTTCCTTTACGGCCTGCTCGATCGCGATGGCCGCGCAAACGGCCTTTTCGTTCTGCTGCAGGTCGGCTTCAGGTGAGCCAAAGACAGCCATGATTTCCTCTCCGCCTGCCTTGACCAGCGTCCCATCATAGCGGAACACGGCATCGGTAATTGCGCCGAGGTAGTCGCCCAGAGTGACCGCGGCGTCTGCCGGTGCCATGGTGGTGACTGCATCAAAGCCCCGGAGGCTCGCATAGAGCACGGGCAGGTCCGACTTGGTCGCGCTGGAATGCAGGCGCTCCAGCCGGAGGTTTTCCAACAGGCGCTCCTGCACGCGCGGTGGGAACTTCACGGTAATGCGATCCAAAAGGGAAGCGTTGTGGGCGTTTTTGGACTGGAGGTCTTGGTTAAAGATGATGACGGCGATGTAGTGCGCGACCGCGAGCAGGAACTGCATGTCGTCCTCACTGAAGGGCTCCGGATGTGCTGGATCATCCAGATATATCGCGCCGAGCGGCTTTTCCTTGAGCAGCAACGGGGCATACATGCCCGTCTCGAAAGTGACCAGTTTCTTGTCGAGCAGGCCGGCCTCATTGTTGCGTTGGAGAATGAAGCCGTGGCCCTCATCCATCACGCGCCGAGCCAGTGATTCGCTGACGATTACTTCGCCTTGAGGCAGGCTTGCCCCCACTTGGACGCGGCCTGTCGCGGGGTCATGGAGCATCAACGCCCCGCGCTTGGCCCCCGGGATCAGCGCTATGACCCGCGTAAGGATGGCCTGCAACATGTCTGGCAGGCGCATGTCCGGGGTGAAGGTGAGCGGGACTTGATACAGCTTGGCGAGACGGCCCTTGAAGTCAGCATCTCCAGGGGTGTCCGCCACGGCCGGCGCAGCCGGCATGGGGCCAGCCGCTTGGGGCACCGGTGCCGGAGGTGGTGCGGTCGGGGCGGGCTCCGGCGGGGCCGAAACCGGAACCGGAGTGGCCGATGGCGCGGGCCCGGCCGGGGTGGCTGCGGGCCTGACCACCACAGAAACTTTGGGCGCTTCACTGCTCGCCGCGGGCGTCGGGGCGATTGCTGGCTTGGGCAATACCGGCACCGGAGTCACACCCGGTTTGGGCGGAAGAATGCCAACGGGTCCAGGTGCAGCGGCGGTTTGGCCCGCAGAGGGGGCCATGACGTTAACCGAGGGAATGAGCAACCCATCCGCAGCCGGGGTGGCCTTGGGTTTGGCTGCGACGGGTTTGGGCGCGGCCGGCGCAGTGAATTCGATGCGCACGGTGGTTTCCCCCGCGCGGATGACGCTTTGTGGGGTCACGGGAGCGCTTTCCACATACTCGCCGTCTACGACAGTCCCGTTGGTGCTCTGTAGATCTTCGATCCACACCTCTCCGTTGTTGATTTTAATGCGGCAGTGCTTGCGGGAAACCGTTGGGTCAACCCCAAAGTCAAGGTCCGGCGCGCTCAAGGGGCTGAGCCGACCGATGAGAACCTCATTGCGCTCGAAAGTGCGGATTTCCTCCCGACCTTGGTAGCTGTAAATGACGCGCATTTGAGTGTCTGCCAGCCTAAGCCCAAACCACTGGGACTGCTCATTGCTCACCGCGTGGGCCGTGGGGAGGCGACGCCTTCAAAATAAGCCGCCTGCCCGGGAGCGGCAAGCACTTAGCGGCGACCCTGAGGCGGACAGTTTCTCAGGCGGACACCAGCGCCGGTGCGCCGCTGGAGCTGCGAGTGATGGAGGGCGTGACCGTGCCGCGTGCGGTCGCGATGACGCCGGGGAGTCTCGCCAGCAGATGATCCACCTCCTCGGCGGTGTTATAGATGCCAAGGCTGAAGCGGATGGACGCCTTGGCGCGGGCCGAAGAAAGCCCCATCGCCGTAAGCACGTGGCTGGGTGTGAGCGAGCCAGTCGTGCAGGCTGAACCACTGGAAACACAAATGCCCTCGCGGTCCAGCAGCAGCAGGATGGCCTCGGCCTCGCAGCCGTTGAAGGCGATGTTGCTGGTGTTGGGCAGCCGGTTGTCCCGGCCGCCATTGCGGCTGGTGTCCGGAATGGTGGCCAGAATCGATTGTTCGAGCCGGTCACGGAGCGCACGGATGCGGGTGTTCTCGTCCTCAATGGAGCTCATCGCCAGCTCCGCCGCACGCCCGAAGCCGACGATGTAAGGCACGTTCTCAGTCCCGCCCCGGCGGCCCTTCTCCTGACCGCCGCCGATCAGATAGGAATGGAACGGGGCCGTGTAGCGGCAGTAGAGCAGGCCGACACCCTTGGGCGCGTGCAGCTTGTGGGCGGAGAGCGAGAGGAAGTCCACGCCCAGCGAGTCCACATCCACCTTGAGTTTGCCCGGCACCTGCACCGCGTCGGTGTGATAAAGCACGCCCTTGCTCCGGCAGATGGCGGCGATTTCTTCCAGCGGGAAGAGCACCCCGGTCTCGTTGTTGGCCCACATCACGGACACGATCGCAGTGTCCGGCCGGATGGATTTCTCAAGGAGATGAAGGTCCAGGGAGCCATCCGACTCTACGGGGAGAAACGTCACTTCGTAGCCGCGTCGCCGGAGGTATTCGCAATACTTGATGTTGGCGGAATGCTCGACCGCCGTGGTGAGCACATGACGTTTCCCCGGCTGCGTGATCAACGCGCTGTGCAGGGCGGTGTTGTTGGCCTCCGTGCCGCAACTGGTGAACACAATTTCCCGTGGGTCCGCACCGATGAGCGCGGCGACCTGTTCGCGGGCGAGGTCCATGTCTTTCACGACCTGGTTGCCGAAGCCGTAGGCGCTCGATGCGTTACCCCACCGTTCGGTGAAGAAGGGGGTCATTGCCTCGACGACCTCGGGGGCAACCCGCGTCGTGGCGTTGTTATCGAAGTAGAAAATCCGGCGCTGGCTCATTGCGATCGCTGGCTGGTGGGCAGCGGGAGGGCGAGTGTAGGATTGAAGCTCCAAAGCGCAAGAGTGGATTCGGATGGCTAACGGGCCGACAATTTGCCCGACAGCTCTGTCCACAGCCGCCCGTCAACTGACCGGATTGTTGCCCCCTCCGCCGTCGCGCTGATGCAGAGGGTTCCGGCCTCCCGCAGCGACAAAAGCGCTGCGCCTCCAGCGCTAAGCCGGTTTCGCAACTCGGGTTTGGCTCGCTTCGTCACCGGAAACTCCGCGTCGGTCAACAGCACGATCCGAGGTTGGATGGCTGCCAGCAGGTCGGCTTCGAGCGGCTCGCCTTGCTCGGGCAAGCCGGCAATCACCACGTCCGCGTGGAGGTCGCCGCCGCGGGCGAGCAGGGCGCGCTGCCCGGAGGCCCCCAGTTCTGACAGCAACAGCACGCGCAGGCTAGGCAGCCGGAGGCTGAGCACCAGCGCGTTGTCGTCGGCCCGCTCGAACTTGTCGCCGGCTGCCGGATGCAACACCTCCCAGTCGCCGATGCGGTCGCCTGCGGAGGAGATCTTCGCGCGAGTTGGATTCGCCTCCAGCCATTTGCGTGCGTCGCGATAGGCCGGCGAACGCGAGCGCGCCGGGCTGGTGTAAATGAACCGGGGCATGAATTCTTGGATAATCTCCTGAAAACCACCGATGTGACGCCGGTCCCCGTGGGTCAGCACCAGGTGCGGGAGCGTGCCGAAGCCGTGCGCATGGAGAAATGGCTTCACGAATTGCGCGGCGGTGTTCTCGTTGCCGCAGTCCACCAGCACGTCGTGGTTGCGGCCCGGGGCGTCGCAGAATATCGCATGCGCCCCGTGTCCCAGCACCGTCAGCCGCGTTACATCGCGGGTGCGAAATTCCCCCGCCAGCCAGAGCACGGCCACTGCGAGGATGAAGGCCCACGCCCACCGCCGCCGGCCATCGGTCCAAAGGCAACCGGTGACCAGCAGGAACACGATCAGGTAGAACGCAAAGAACTCGAACGCCGTTGGTGCGCGGACATGGAAGTAAGCCCAAGGCAAGTTTGTCGTCCACCCGCTGAACCAGATCATGCCATGCATGAAGAGCCAGCCGGAGTGATTAAAGAGGTCCGTAAGCCACGGCAGCCAATCGCCGGTCACCAGCGCCCCCAAGTTGGCCATGAGCGCCAGGCCGCTCAGGGGCACTACCACCAGGTTCGCCAGCAAACTGGCAGGTGTGACGAGGTGAAAGTAGTAAGCGATCAGAGGCAGCGAGCCCAGCCATGCGGCCAGGGACGTCGCGAAGCTCGTGGTGATGAAACGCACCGGCCAGTCGAGCCAGCGCTGCCAGCGCGGGCGCAGTTCGTCGGGTAGCAGCGGGTCGGCTTGGAGCAGTCGCTGGCGGAGGTTCTCAAAGGGTGGCAGCAGCAATGCGATGGCGAGCACGACGAAGAAGGAAAGTTGGAAGCTGGCCTGGAAAAGCTGCGTTGGCTGCCACAGGAGAATGATGCAGCCGGAGGCAGCCAGTGAATTGAGCAGGTTACCCGGCCGACGCAGCGCCCAGCCCGCAATGATCAGCGTCATCATGATCGTCGAGCGGATGGCCGAGGGCTGCCAACCCGTGGCCGCCGTGTAAAACCAGATGAGCGGCACGATGACCACTCCGCACGCACCGCGGGGCAGCTGGGCCGCCCGCAGCACGGCCACGAGGATTCCGGCGATCAGCGCGATGTGAAGCCCGCTGATGGCAAAAATGTGCATGGTGCCTGAGCGCATGAATGGTTCCGCCACCTCGTCGGTCAGCGCGGTGCGCCAGCCGAGGGTCATCGCCCACAAGAGCCGAAGTTCCTGGTCCTGCATGGGCAGACCGCGAGCAAGGGTTCGCTGCGCCCATTCGCGGAACTGATCTGCGATCGGTGGGGCGGCGGGTTGGGGGACGTCCACCGCCAGCCGCCAGTCGTTGGTGTCCGCGCATTGGAGTTGATGCCAAATGCCCTGCCACGCGAGGAACGCCCGGTAGTCGAACAGCCCGGGAGCGAGGGCACCGCGAGGCTCGCGGAGAATCCCGGTGAGTTCCACGGCTCGTCCGGCAAAAAAATTGGCCCCCAGCACGCCCGGTGTGGTCACGGCCAGCCGGCCGGCTGCGGGCATCCACTCATGGCTCCGGCGGAGACCGGTAACTTCCACCAGCGCATGGGTCCGCCAAGTGGCCTGCTCGTCGCCCTCGAAGATCCGCAAGGTGGGGGTCTCTACCAGCCGGGCGCGAATCATGACCAACTCCGGCGCATCCTTGGCGAGCACGCGCAGGTCCACCGGGGACAGCACCGCCGTGTGCAGGGCCATGTTTGTCCAGCCCAGTCCCATCAATAGCGGCCACAGCAGCCATCCCAACCTCATCGGCCACAGGGCAGCTGCAAGGGCAAGGGTTCCCGAGATGCAAAATAACCAGCCCAGCGGCAAAGGCATCCACCAGCCGGCAAGCACGCCGGTGACATACGCGACTGCCACCGGCGCAAGCGGGTGTTTGCGGGCCAGCGCCGTAAACATCCCCGGGGTTGTTGGTGGTGGCGGGCTTGGTTGTGACTCAACTGAGTTCAACAATTAGTCTGGCTGGCTCGCGCAATTCCGCAAACGCGGGCGCAACCATCGCCGATGAGGGGCTCCCTTCCGCCAGGAATGGGAGCCGCTGACCTTACTGCCATCTCCTGCGCAATCCGATGGCGAGGAGAGCGCTGCCGGCTCCGGCAGCATCGAGCAAAACGTCGGACAAAGACCCTTGCCGCGAAGGCGAAAAGGTTTGGTGCCACTCATCGCTGGCCGCAAATAGGACTGCCATCCCGAGGACAATGGCGGCATCCCTGGGCCAGCTCACGGTCTCGCCCTCTGGCCGGCTGAGCCGGCGGGCGCGCCACAGCAGGGCAGCGAGCACGGCGTAGCCGAGCGCATGTCCTGCCTTTCGCACTAAGAAGTGCGTGCGATCCAGTGCGGCAGGTGAAATGTCCGGCACGAGCCAGCGGAGCAGTGGAACCAAGATGCGTGAGGTGCGACGGGGCGCTCCTATTTCGGTGGAGATTCCGAACAACAGGGCCATCCACAGGCCCAGCGGCAGCCAAGCGGTTAGTTTTTTCCGCGTAGTCAATGGTGCCTCACCCTTGTCCGGCGTAGTAGTCATCCACGCGCTTGGCCACATCCCGGAAACCAACGTCCACCTCGTAAATCTGCTTGAATTGATCCATGGCCTCCTCGGCCTTACCCATCTTCTCCAGCACGCAACCAAGCGTGTAGAGCAGTTCCTTGCGCTCCTCGTCAAACGCCGCCTTTTCCTTCAGGGCCGTCTGGAGCTTGCGCGCGGCCATGTCGTTCATGTTGCGCGCGGCAAAGCAGCGGGCGCTGTGGAGCATCGCCTGAAGGCGCTTGTGGGGATTGTTCTCCGCCTTCTGGAATTCGGGGATGGCCTCGCTGATGCGGCCATGATTGAAGAGCAGCAGCCCCAGATCAAAGCGAATGGCGAGGTCGGTGGGATATTTGTCCACGCGAGCTTTGCAGTCATCCAGCAGGAACTGGTCGCGTTGTGCCGCGAGCGTAGCTTTCTGCTGCTCGTAATCTTCCTGCGCCGGGTCGAGTTGCTCGATGACCTGGTTGAAGCGCTTGACGACCATCTCGTTCCGCGCCTGTTCGAGCGCAGAGTCCATGGCTCCGGGAATGGCCTCGATCTTCTGGTAGAACTCAATCGCCCTGTAGTAGTCCTTTTGCTGGGCGTAGAGCTCCGCGATGTTGCGCAGAAGCTTGACGTTGGCCGGATCGGCCTCCAGCCGGCTGAGATACTCGGTAATCAGGCTTTGCGCCTGCGTGGAGTCCTTGTTGATGCGCGACTCCTGCTCCAGTTGGACAGCCTCTTCCTTGTTGCGCAGGGCCTGCCGGAAGCTGCCCGTGCCATCGGCCAGATTCTCGTAGCCGCCCTGGCTCAGGGTTCGGCTCGCCGAGATGTTTTTGGCCATCTCGTTGAGCGCTGGATCATGGGGGTGGTGTTTCAGGAGCGCGGCAAAGACAGCCTCTGCCTTTTGGCTGTTTCCGATGGCGGTGTAAGCTCCGGCCAAGCGGATGGACACTTCCTTGTCGGCCGGATTTTCCTGCCGCAAGACCTCCAGCGAAAGAATCGCGCTGCGATGAAAATCGGCGGCCACCGCAGCCTTCGCGAAAATGTCATGCGCCAGCCCGCTGCGCGGATCACCGGCGAGAACTTGCTCCGCCACGAACATCGCCTCCAGCGGCTGGCTTTCCGTAATGAGCCTCGCTTTGGCCAGCGCGGGGCTGCTGCTCGCGCTGGACACCAGTTTTTTGAAGAGCCCGGTGCTCTGGCCAGCCTTCTTGTTGGCGGCGCGCCGCAAAGCGTCCCGGGCCACGATGAACCCCGGCTCCGCCTTTACCGCAGCCAGAAGCAGTTCGATGGCGTAGTCCAAATTGTTTCTATCAATGGCTGCGACGCCCTTCTCGTATTGCTCCCGGATCGCGCGTGAAACATCGCTCGCACTCTTCTCTGGCATGGCGGTAGGCTAGTAACGAGTCCCGTAAAAAGCCATTGGAATCAGTGGCCGGCAGGAGTATCCCGCATGGTTTTGATCCATTGCCCAGAGTCTGACCATCAGCTGTCAAAATCCGCTCCAGCAGAGGTTATCCGAGGTTTGCGGGGAGAATTTAACCACCCGATATTGGAACCAACTGCTTGGCGGTAACTTTTTCGCCAAGCCAAGCCTCCGCCGACCAAAGTTCGCCGCGGTGCACCTTCCGCGTAAGCGCTCAAGGTGGCGGCAGATCGCTCGGGGTAAACGTGCTGACACTGGGCTCGGGAGCTCGCTTCACGTGTTTGTCGAGCCATTGAATGGTCTCCCAGAGCACGTGCTCCACGCTCTCCCGCGCCTCGTAGCCGTGGCTTTCGTGGGGCAGGAGGACCAGACGCGTAATTCCGCCGTTGCCTTTGACCGCCTGATAGAGGCGCTCGCTCTGTATGGGAAAGGTCCCGGGGTTATTGTCTGCCTCTCCGTGGATGAGCAGGAGCGGTTCCTTGATGCGATGAGCGAACATGAAAGGGGATACCCGGGTGTAAATTTCGGGCGCTTCCCACAGTGTCCGGCGCTCATTCTGGAAGCCGAAGGGCGTCAGGGTGCGATTGTAAGCGCCGCTGCGGGCCACGCCGGCCTTGAAGATATCCGTGTGCGCCATGAGATTTGCCACCATGAACGCGCCGTAGCTGTGACCACCGACGGCCACACGGTTCGGGTCGGTTATGCCCATTTCAACCGCCTTGTCCACGGCGGCTTTGGCACTGGAGATGATCTGTTCCAGGAACGTGTCGTTGGCTTTCTTGGGGTCGCCGATCACGGGCATCGTGGCATTGTCGAGCACGGCGTAGCCTTGGGTTGCCAAAAACAGATGGCTGGCCCCCGTAAAGCTTGTGTATCGGTTGGCCGAGGCCGTGACTTGTCCGGCGGTGTCGGCATCGTTGAACTCGCGCGGATAGGCCCAAAGCAGGGTGGGAAGTCGTTGGCCGGGTTGGTAGTCGGCGGGCAGGTAGAGGGTGAAGGAAAGTGGAACGCCGTCGGGCCGCTGGTAGGTCACCAGCTGTTTACGGATGCCCCGCAACTGCGGCGTGGGGTCGGGGAAATCAGTAATGGCCAGCCGCGTGTTTTCCGCCAGCGAGCGGATGAAGTAATTGGCTGGCCGAGTGGGGGATTCGCGGCGCGTGATGAACTGGGAGGCGTCCGGCTTGAGCAGGGCGATAACTGATTCATGCGCCGTTTCGTCACTCTGGAACAGGCGTTCCGTGCGCTGCGAAACCAGGTTGAAACTGTCAAGAAATGGCCGCTCACCCTCTGGTGAGGCGCCGTTTCCCACAAGGAACAGGTTGCCTTCATGCACGCGTGCGGCGCGGAAGCCGTTGGTCAGCGGGCGCAGCAATGGTTGGCCAGGATCGCTGTAACGGTCCTGGGAGGAGACATCCCAAAGGAGGCGCGGGGATTCAGATGGCGCATTGGGGTTGATCAGCCAGGTGCGGTTCCAGCGTCGGCTGGATTGATGCTCGCGCAGCAGCGCCACGTCTGGCCGTTCACTCCACGTGAGAGTTTGGAAGCGATGTTCGGTCCGAGCCAGCTCAGTGGGGTTGGCGGCAAAGGGGGCCTCCAGCATTAAAACGCGGTCCCGGTGCGGGACTTTTCTGCGTGGATCGCCGCCATCAAGCGCTTCCACCCAGACCAGCGTTGCCGGATGGGTGGCGCGCCATTGGTAATTGCGGGGCCCGGTGCGCACGCCACCGATGGGGATTTCTTCGGCCAATGGCAGATTGGTCAAAGGATAAACCGCAGGACTATCCAAGCTCCAGACCTCCACGATCCGCGGGAACATACTGGCGGGGAGTTGATACGAGTAGGGCCGTTGAATTCGCGATACGAGAATATGCCGTCCGTCCGGCGCAACCTCCGTGCTGGAGAAAATGGCCGGCGCTCCGATGAGTTTTGAATCGCCAGTGCGGGTGTTGACATGTGCCAGTTGGGCGGTGGCGTAGTATTCAAACAAGGCCTCGTCGTGGGGCGATTCGAGCAGGTCCTGAAAGGTGCGGGCCGGGGCGACTTTACCCGTGCTCTCCTGCACCACGGGGCCGCGGGGCACACGCGCTTCCCCAGGCGGTTTTGGGCGGTTGGCGGGGACGATCTGGCAGACAATGCCGTGGCTGTCCGGCATCCAGTGGATTGATTCACCGGTTACCGCGCTGATGCCGCCGCGCAATCGGCGCACGGAGCCGCGTTTGCTTTCGCCCACCCACAGTTCAATTTCGCGCGAGCCAAAGCGAAGGAAGGCGAACTGCTTGCCATCCGGGGACCACGTTGGAATCGAGATCCGTGAATTTGCGGGCAGGGTGATGGGCCTCGTCTTGCCCTCGGGCAGGGGATGCAAGGTGAGTTCGACACAACGGGCCGTGCGGTGAGGGCCGTTGTTGGCGGGATTAATCCTCAGCCCCGCCAACCGCAACACCGGCTCGGCCAGGTCCGCCACGGGCGGATGACGCTCCACGCGGTAGGTCAGCATCGCGTCGCGCTGAGGACTGAAGTAAACGGAGGCCGGCGCGGGGCTGGACAACAGATCGGAAATGGGCGCGGGAGCATTTTGATAACCGCCGTCAAATGCGGGGGCAGACAGGACAAGCGTCCATCCTGCCAGCAGCATCCCGAAGAATACTGGCAGTTGCTGAAGCCTTTGGCCGAAGGCGCGAGACATCAGAATCAGGCTGAACTTAGCGCAAGAATTGCAAACCGCCAGTGCGGGGGCAAGTCTTACAGCGTTTTAGGGCAGACAAATCGCTCAGCGAGTCAATCGCGCGTCTGAAGCAAAACGGCAAAACTCTGTCCGAGGTGCTCGGGATGGGCCAGCGTTTGAAATTGTCGTGCGCGCTCGTGATTCCATTCGCCGAAACGGGCGGTTTCCTGCATCGTGCGCTGTGCAATGCGCGAGAGGAACCGTGATTGCTCCGTGAGTTCCACCGTAGTCAGCCCAGCCCGCTCGCCCGCCTGTTTGATGGTTGCAAAGTTCACATGGGCGGTGATGTCCGTTTCGCCCGGTGTTGCCAAAATGTCGTCCACGACTTGGTGATCGCGATAGCCCCGAAGAGTTCCAGCTGGCTTGGTGGGATTGATGGCCTCGGCCGAAGTGTGGCCGTAGTCAAGGGTGAGCATTTTTCCACGACGCAAGGTGTGTGCGCCGATTTCCCACCAGCGTTGGCCAAACGGGCTGCATTCAAGGACGAAGCCATCCGGCAGCACGGCTGCGAGATTTGCCCATCCGCTGTCGCGCAACGACGCCGGGAGAGTCGACAGCGCAGCGGAGGGCCGCTTTAACTCGGCAACCGCGGCGGTCAACTCGGGCAGCCGTGTCCAGACAAAGCGCTCGGCGGCATGCCGAACGCCCCACTCAAACCACTGCTGGTCCGCTGCGCTCCAGGCCAGCCGGTGGATGGGAAAGGAGTCGAGCAGTTCGTTGGCAAAAATGATGCCAGTCACGCCGCCAGCGGCCTGGACTTCGCCCCAGTTGGCGAACCACCGCACGCGTGGGGCGAACATGCTCAAGCGGCTCCGCTGCCACTCTTGCCGGCGTGCCGACGGATCCAGAATCCAATACTCGGTCCGACTCACCAAATCAGGCCGATGCGCTTGCAGCCAAAGCAGGACGTCCTCTGCGAGTTGGCCATCGTGCGCTCCGGCTTCGAGGATTTGATATTTTTCATGAGGCTGGCTTTCCGCCCCGAATGCATCCAACCACTCGGCAAACTGAAACGCGAGCAACTGTCCGAAGAGTGTGCCCACGCTCACGCTGGTGTAGAAATCGCCGCGGCGGCCCACCGCGGTGCGGTCACGCTCGTAGTAGCCCAAGTCTGGGTGGTAAAGCGCCACTTCCATGAAGCGCGCGCAGGAAATCGGACCCGCGCGCTCGATTTCCTCGCGCAAAATCGCATGGAGTGTTGGCGAATTCTTGCAGTCGCCGGGCGGATTGGCTATGACACGTCGAAACACAAACAGGAACCCCACTTATGGCCAAGATCGACGCCTTCTTCAACCTGATGATGCAGCAAAAGGCCTCCGACCTGCACATGGCCTCGGGCAGTCCTCCCATTTTGCGCATCAGCGGCGAGTTGCGCCGCGTTGATTACCCGCCGTTGGAAAGCGATGCGCTCAAGGCGATGCTCTACGAGATCGCGCCGGAAATCAAAGTGAAGCAGTTCGAAGAAACCGGGGACGTCGACTTTGGCTACGAAATCCCCGGGCAGGCCCGCTTCCGTGCAAACTTCTTCAACCAAAAATACGGCTGCTCCGCCGTGTTCCGCCAGATTCCCAGCAAGGTGCTATCCTTCGAGGACTTTGAGAAATTTGACGCCCCGCTGCCCGCCGTGCTGCGCAAATTTCCGATGATGCACAAGGGCTTGGTGCTGGTTACCGGTCCCACTGGCTCGGGCAAGTCGACCACGCTGGCGGCCATGATTGACTACGCGAACAAGAATCGCCACGACCATATCCTTACCGTTGAGGACCCCATCGAATTCGTCCACGAAAGCAAAGGCTGCCTCGTAAATCACCGCGAGGTGGGCATGCACACCAAGTCCTTCGCCTCGGCGCTGAAGGGCGCCCTGCGCGAGGACCCGGACATCATTCTGGTCGGCGAAATGCGCGACTTGGAGACCATTGAGCTTGCGCTTACGGCAGCCAGCACCGGCCACTTGGTCTTTGGGACGCTGCACACCCCCAGCGCAGCCAAGACCGTGGATCGCATCATCGACGTGTTTCCGGCGGACCAGCAGAACAAGATTCGGGCAACACTGTCCGAAGCGCTCAAGGGCGTGGTGGCGCAGAACCTCTTCAAGCGCATTGACAAGCCCGGCCGCGTGGCCGCGCTGGAGATCTTGGTCTTCACCACCGCCGTTGCGAACATGGTGCGCGAAGGCAAAACCCACCAGATTCCCGGCATGATTCAGGTCGGCAAGAAGCTCGGCAACTGCCCGCTCGACGACTCCATCATGGAACACCTGCGCATGAAGCGCATCAGTCCCAAGGACGCTTTTGACAAGTCGCTCGACAAGAAAAAGTTCTTCGGTTTCCTGACTCCGGCAGAGCAGGAGGAGGCACGGTCCAACGGCGACGCGGATTAACCATGGTCCGCCTTTCTCACCATGCACCTCTGGGAATGGCTGCTGGACTTGATCGACTTAGTCAACGTGGTCGAGCATTGGCGGTTCGCGTTGACCATGCTGTTGGCGGGCGCGGTGGCTTTCGCTTTATACTACTTTCTGCCCGCCGGCGGGCTGCGCACCTTTCTGGTCGCTGCCATGTTCGTCGCGGGACTGGTTGCTGGAATTCTCCGGGAACGTAGCGGCTGATTAACCTTCTATTTTTATGCGCGCCAACGAACTCGATTATATTCTCACCACGATGTTGGACTCCAACAAGGACGTGTCCGACCTCAACATCACGGTGGATAAGCCGCTCCAGGTTGAATCCTCCGGCCAGCTCGTGGGCGTGCCCATAAACCCGCCGGTGGACCGGCTCACGCCCTTCCAGACCGAGCAGATCGCCCTTAACCTAATCGGTGGCAGCCGCCGCCTCACGGAGGACTTGATCCGCACCGGCTCGTGTGACTCTTCCTACGGTCTCGGCCAGAAGGCGCGCTTCCGCGTGAACATCTTTTCCCAGCGCGGCAACTACTCCTGCGTGCTCCGTAAGCTGAACACCCAGATTCCCACCCTGGAGCAGCTCAAACTGCCGCCTGTCTTCAAGGAGATCGCGAAAGAAAAGACGGGCTTGGTCCTCGTCACCGGCGCGACCGGCTCCGGCAAGTCCACGACGCTCGCAGCGCTCCTCAACGACTTCAACGAGAACAAGTCTATCCACATTGTCACGCTGGAGGACCCCGTCGAGTTCGTGCATCCGCAGAAGAAGGCCACGTTCAACCAGCGCGAGATGGGCACGGACTTCGACAAGTTTTCTAGCGGCCTGCGCGCCGCGCTGCGCCAGGCGCCCAAGGTGATTCTCGTCGGCGAAATGCGGGATCTGGAAACCATCGAGCTGGGCCTCTCCGCCGCCGAGACGGGCCACTTGGTCGTCAGCACGCTGCACACGATTGATTGCGGTCAGACCATCAACCGCATCCTTGGTCTCTTTGATTTGAGCGAACAGGACCAGATCCGCGAGCGTCTGGCGGACACTTTGCGCTGGGTGGTGAGCCAGCGGCTGGCCCCCAAGGTTGGCGGTGGCCGTCAGGCCTTGCTCGAAATCATGGGCAACAACGTTCGCACCAAGGAGTCCATCCTTCAGGGCGAAAGCGAGGGGAAGACCTTCTACGAGATCATTGAAGCCAGCTACACCTTTGGTTGGAAGACCTTCGATCAGGCCTGCATGGAGGCGTTTGAGCACAACCTCATCACCGAAGAAGTGGCGCTCCAGTATTGCAGCAAGCGCGGTCCGACCTCGCGCGGCATCGACAACATCAAGAAGAAGCGCGGCGAGGTGACTTCGAACGTGGCCAGCCTGGGCATGAAGAAAGATGCCGCCCCCCATGGCGCGCCCGCTGCCGCCCCGCCCGCGCTCACGCTCAAACTAAAGTAACCATGCAATTCTGTTTGAGTATCACCACAAAAGGCCGGGTGGGAGTCTCATTCGGCGACTAATTTCTTCAGCGAGCCGCACTCCTTTCCACCTCCCCAACCCATGAGCCAATCATTTGCTGAATACGAGTTTATCAGCCCGTCGGACAAACCAGCGTTGCTTGCGTTAAGCAGCCTGGAGGTTCTGGCAAACGTTCAAACCGTCGTGCTGGAATGCGGCTATAAAATTCACGTGGCCAGTAACCATGAAGACTTCGGTCGCCGCTTTGGCGCGCTGAACTACCAGCTCGTCGTGGTTGAGGAGCTCTTCGCTGCCGGCGCTCCGGAGGAGAACACAACGCTGCGTTCCCTCCAGTGGATGCCCATGGCCCGTCGTCGGCACTCCGTCGTCATCCTCATCAGCGAGCGCCACCAAACGCTGAATCCCATGCATGCCTTCCAGCAAAGCGTCCATGCCGTGGTGAATAAGGCGGACCTTGGGAGCCTCGGTTCGATCATTCAAAAGACTGTCAGTGACAACGACTTGTTCCTGCACACATATCGCGAGGTCCAGGCGGCGGCGGCCAAGGGCAAGATCTAAAAGGTGACAAGCCAAGTCGCGGCCAGCCTACCGGAATTACCTCAGTCCTGCTTTCAGTCGGCGTGATGACCGCTTGTTTTTCCGCAGTTCCGAGGCAGGGCCACTAAAACTAAAAACCCGCCGGCTTACGCAGGCGGGTTCTTGTGGTAATGGGTTGATCGGAATGGGAATCAGCCGTTGTCGCCGATTGCTTCCACCGGGCAGCCTTCCTTGGCTTCCTTGCATTGCGCTTCTTCTTCAGGCGTCTCGGGCTGCTTCTTTACGTAGGAATAGCCGCCATCGTCGAAGCGGGTGAAGTTTTCTGGGGCGGTTTCGCGGCACAGGTCACAGTCAATGCACTGGTTGTCCACGTAGTATTTTCCGCCGACGTTGTTTTCGTATTTGTTAGCGATGTCTGCCATAAAGTGTCGTTGTTTGAGACCCAAGATTTATGCGGGGGGGACGGGGCATTGGCAAGTGCCATCTAGCTGGTTTTAGTTGGGCTGAAGCTGCTGGGGGGCAGAATCAAGCGGCCTTAACGTGCTGGCTTTAAAGCATACAGGCCGGCGGTTGCCTGCCGGCCTGCGCGTGTGAGTTTGTGCCTCAGCTCACTTGAACTTGCCGAGCTGCTTCAAGGTCTCGTCGAGGCAATACTTGATGTAATAATCCGGCTTGTTCGGGTCGGCTTCCTTCTCCAACGCGCCGAGCGCGACCTCGGCGGCGGCGCTGGTGGTGAAGAAGCTGCACGCGCGGATGGCTTCGAGGCGCACGCGCGGGTGGGCGTCCTTGGCCTGCACTTCGAGGAGCTTGAGCGGGTCTTTCACGCGGTCGCGCCAGTAGCAAAGGACGCGAGTGGCCGCGGCACGGGCGCGGTGGTCGGGGGACTTGAGCACGTCCTTGAGCAGGGCTTCGTCCACGACGTTGTGCCACTGGTGAACCCACAGCCCTTCGAGGCGGTGGTGCTCATATTCCTTGTCGGTCTTGCTCAAGCCGGCCAGCCACTTCTTCGTGGCGGCGATGACCTTGGCGGAGTCGTGCTTGCTCAATTCAATCTTGGCGCGCGTGCGGACGCCATCCTCGGGCGTCTGGAGGGCGGCGAGCAGCTTCTCGATGGATTCGCCATGAATCTTCACCGGCTTGAGCAACTCGCGGCCTTCGTAGGTCATGCGGTAGATGCGACCGTGGGTCTTGTCGCGATGCGGGTCGCGGATGTGGTGCTGCATGTGGCCGATGAGTTCCTTGGCCCAGTCCACGAAGTAGAGCGAGCCGTCGGGCGCGATGTCCATGGCGGCGGGGCGGAAGTTCGGGATGGTGTCGTTGTTGCCTTTCACGAGGTCTTCGAGCGTCTCGCCCTTCAAGCCCGCGCCGTCCTCGCTGACTTTCACGCGGAAGATGCCTTGGAAGCCGATGACGTTCGCGTTGAGGAAATTGCCCTGCCAATCCTCGGGGAAATGGCGGCTGGAAATCATCCCGGTGCCGGGGCACGGGCGCGAAGGGCGGTTCCAGAATTGCTTCAGGTTCCCGTGCTTGGCAGGCGCGTCAATCATGCCGCTGAAGGCCGGGCCGAAGTAATTCGCGTTGCCCGTCGCGTCGGTGATGATGTCGTTGCCCCAGCGGTCCCAGACTTTGCCGTGCGGATTCGCGAAGCCGTAGGGGATGTAGCGCTCCAGCTTGTGCGTGAGCGGCTCCCAACGGTAGATGCAGCCGTCGTTGTTGCGGACGGGCGGGCCGTAGGGCGTCTCCATCTGCGTGCGGTGAAAGACGCCGTCGCTGAGGAAGTTCTCGCCGCCGGGCGACCAGTTCATCGCGTTCGCCGTGTGGTGCGAGTCAGCGGAATCAAGGCCCATGATGACGCGCTCTTTCCAGTCAGCCTTGCCGTCGCCGTTGGTGTCGCGCACGAACCACACGTCCGGAGCCTGCACGACGATGACGCCGTCCTTGTAGAACTGGAACCCAGTCGGGCAGTTCAGCCCGTCGAGGAAGGTGGTGCATTTGTCGGCCTTGCCGTCGCCGTTCGTGTCCTCGAAGACGAGCAGCTTGTCGAAGACCTTGTCCGTCGGGCGCAGCTCGGGATAGCTCGGCCACGCGGCGACCCACAGCCGGCCCTTCGTGTCGAAGGCCATCTGCACCGGGCTGGCCAGCTCGGGGAACTGCTTCTCATCAGCGAAGAGCGTGATCTTCGTGCCCTTCGCAGCGGTCATGTGCTTGATGGATTCCTCGCCGCTGAGGAACGGCTTGATGTCGGGCTTGTTCGACGACGCGAGCAGGCGCACCGGCGGGAGGTTGTCGTCGGTGACCTTCTCGTCGCCGCCCTTGGCGACGGCCCAGATGCGCTTGTCGCGGTTGGCGGTCTTCGTGTCGCGCTGCTTCATCTCGTCCTGCATGGTCTGGTAATTCGAGAGCGCGGGCGCTTCGGGTTCCTTGTTGTTCTGCTTGAAGCCGCCCTTGCCCGCCTCGAAGACCAGCCCGGAACGGCCGCCATAGACATTGTAGCCATCCACGGTGCGGTAGCGGCGGTGATACTCGAGGTTCTTGTCCAGCACGGCGTCGCGGAGCTTGCCGAGCTTCGCCACGTCCGGCGCGGTCTCGCCGAACAGCGCGCGGAACGCCTGCGGCGCGAGCGCTTTGTCGCCGGCCTCGGTGAGATGAATCGTGTTGAAGGTCAGCGACTGCTTCGCCTTCGCGGCGGCGGCGAACAGCTCGGTGGACGGCGCGAAAAGGTCAATGAACGGCACCTTGTGCTCCTTCGCCACCTCGGCCATGGCGGCGGTGTATTTCTGCAGGTTCGCATTGAGTGGCGCCGCGGGCGGGCGATTCGGATCGCTGCTCGGCTCGGCGGCGATGGGCGAGAACAGCACGAGGCGCGCGTTGCCCTTGCCGCTGTAGTTCTGGCTGGTGGTGTGCTTGATGACGCGTTCGAGGTCGGTCTTGAACTGCGCGAGGCCGGCGTCGCCGGCGAACGACTCGTTGTAGCCGAAGAACGCCCAGACCACATCGGCCTGCACGCGCTTGAGCCAGTCGTCGGACGTGCCGAAGTTCTCGGAGCGCATGCGGAACTTCGCATCCGGCTTCTCAGTGAAACCGGCGACCTCGTCACCGGCGGCGGCGAGGTTGCGGAAGACGAGGTTGTGCTTGGGGAACTTGGCGTGGACGAGCGTTTCGAGCCAGCCGTGGTGCTGCATGCGGTCGGCGAGGCCGTTGCCAATGACGGCGACGTTTTCACCGGGCTTGAGCTCGACGGCGGCGAGCAGATGCGTGAGCGAGGCTGCGAGCAATGCGCCGGCAGCGAGGAGGGACTTCAGTTTCATGCGATGACAGTTAGCCTTACGAGTCAGCAGTTGACGTGCGGCAGGACGATTTATTGCGCCAGATGCAAAGGCTTACGAGTAAAAATCCGCGCGTGCTCCAGTCGGCAACCTCCGGGCTGGCAAATCCGTCCCTGCATGAAACGATTCGCGCCTCCGCATGAAGCACCTGCTCGCCGCCCTGCTCGCCGTGTTCGCACTGAACACTGAAAACTGCTTACTGAACACTGCCTCCGCCGCCGCACGCCGGCCGAACGTCATTTTCTTCCTCGTGGACGACATGGGCTGGATGGACTGCGGCGCTTACGGCTCGAAGTTTTACGCCACGCCGAACATCGACCGCTTCGCTGCGCGGGCGCTGCGGTTCACGGATGCCTACGCGCAGCCGCTCTGCTCGCCCACGCGCGCGTCGTTGTTGACGGGGAAGTATTCCGCAAGGCACGGCATCACGAGCGCCACGGGCCATCAGCCACCGCAGCCGGCGGGGTTTAAGTTCCTGCCCGACTCCGCGCCGGCGAACCGCCCACTGCTGTCGCCGGAGAGCAAGAACTACCTAGAGCTGTCGGAGTTCACGCTGGCCGAGGCGTTGCGCGCGGCGGGCTACCGCACCGCGCACATCGGCAAGTGGCACCTCGGCCTCACGCGCCCGCACTGGCCGGAACAGCAGGGCTTCGACGTGGCCTTCCACTGCCATCCCGACCCCGGACCGCCGGGCAACTACTTTTCACCCTACGGCGTGGCGCGCGACGGCGAACCGCGCGGCCAATCGAAAGTCGGCACCATCACCGACGGCCCGCCCGGCGAATACATCGTGGACCGCCTCGCGGATGAGGCCGTGAAATTCATCGAGGCGAACCGCGACCGCCCATTCTTCCTCAACCTTTGGCAATATGGCGTCCACGGTCCGTGGGGTCACAAGACCAACTACACGCAGCAGTTCGTCAGCAAGACCGACCCGCGCGGCAAGCAGGGCAACCCCATCATGGCCTCCATGCTCCGCAGCGTGGACGAGAGCTTCGGCCGCATCCTCGACGCGCTCGACCGCCTCAAACTCGCCGACGACACCATCGTCATCTTCAACTCCGACAACGGCGGCAACACGCACAGCAACGTCCCCGACACTGGGAAGACTGCGAAGGCTGAGAAGTCCCAATCCCCCATGCTCGCCGACTGGCGCAAATGGGCCGGCGACCTCCCGCCCACGAACAACGACCCGCTCCGCGACGGCAAGGGCACGCTCTACGAAGGCGGCACGCGCGTCCCGCTCATGTGGGTGTGGGCCGACCGCATCAAGCCCGGCGTAGCCAGCGATGTGGTCGGTCACATTGATTTGTATCCCACCGTGCTCGATCTCACCGGCGTCCCGCGTCCGGCCGAGCAGAAGTTCGATGGCGTGAGTTACGCCCGCGTGCTGCGCGGCGAGGGCCGGCTCGACCGCGCCGCGTTCTTCAACTACTTCCCGCACGCCCGCAACGGCGGTGGCGTCTGGGTGCGCGCGGGGGATTGGAAGCTGATTCGCTGGTTCGAGCCGGGCACGCCCCGCGAGCTGTTCAATCTGAAGGACGACTTGGGCGAAACGAAAAACCTCGCCGACGCCCAGCCCGCGAAGGTGAAAGAACTCGACGTGCTCATTGATGGCTTCCTCAAGGACACCGGCGCGCTCTACCCGCGCCCGAATCTCGCTTACAAAGTCGCCGCCGCCGCGCCTGCGCCCGCCAACGCCAACGCCGCCGACCCGCTCGACGGCTGGAAAGCGCGCCAGTGTGAAGCCGTGGTGAAAGACGGCGTCTTGACCGTGACCGGCAAGGCAGGCGCGTTCCTCGGCCACGGCATGGGCAAGCTCACCGGTCCGGCCACGCTGAAGTTCCGCGCGCGTTCCGCAACGGGCGGCGCGGGCAAAGTCGAGTGGCTCCCCGGCGGCGCAGGCGACACGGCGAATGCGCAATCCGCCGCCTTCAATCTCCCGTCGGGTGATTGGCGCGAACTCTCCGTGAGCGTGCCAACCACCGGCCCACTTGGCGTGATGCGCCTTTATCTCCCCGTGCAAGCGGGCCCCGTTGCTCTCGACTGGGTCGAACTCAAACCCGCTAACGGCAAACCCCAGCGGTGGGACTTCGATAAGCCCTGAATTCCAATCCCATGAAACAAATCTGCGCCTTGGCTCTCGGACTGTTGCTCAGCATCGTGGCACGCTCTGCCGCCGCACCCCATCCGAACATCCTAATCTTCCTCGCGGACGATTCCGGTTGGGGCGATTACTCCGTCAACGGCAACACCAACCTGCGCACGCCGAACATTGACTCGCTCGCGCGCGCTGGGGCCACGCTCGACCGATTTTACGTCTGCTCCGTCTGCGCGCCCACGCGCGCCGAGATGCTTACCGGCCGCTACCATCCACGCGGCGGCGTGCGCGGTGTCTCGACCGGACAGGAGCGCTTGAACGTGGACGAGCGCACCATCGCCGATGCCTTCAAGGCCGCCGGCTACGCGACCGGCGCGTTCGGCAAATGGCACAACGGCTCGCAATGGCCGTATCACCCGAACGCGCGCGGCTTCGACGAATACTACGGGTTCACCTCCGGCCACTGGGGCGAATACTTCGACCCGCCGCTGGAGCACAACGGAAAGACGGTTCGCGCCAAGGGCTTCATTGCCGACGACCTGACCAGCCACGCCATCGAGTTCATCGAGAAGAACCAGGCGAAGCCGTTCTTCTGCTACGTGCCTTACAACACGCCGCACTCGCCGTGGGCCGTGCCGCAGGAGTATTGGCAGCGCTTCAAAGACCAACCCATCGGCATGAAGGCCAAGCCCGGCGACCCGGAGGAGCTCGACCACACCCGCTGCGCGCTCGCGATGATGGAGAACCTCGACTGGAACGTGGGCCGCGTGCTGAAACGCCTCGATGAACTCAAGCTCGCGGACAACACCATCGTGCTCTACTTCTCCGACAACGGCCCGAACAGCTTCCGCTGGAACGGCGGCATGAAAGGCCGCAAAGGCTCAACCGACGAGGGCGGCGTGCGCTCGACGTTCTTTATCCGCTGGCCCGGCCAAATCAAGGCGGGCACCACGGACACGCAAATCGCCGGCGCGATTGACCTGCTGCCCACGCTCACGGGGCTAGCGGGCGTGAAACGAGTCGGCGACAAGCCGCTTGATGGCTTGGATCTCTCACCGATTTTGCGCGGCGCCAAAGTGCAGTGGCCCGACCGCACCCTCTTCTCGCACCAGAACGGTAATGTCAGCGCCCGTTCGCAGCAATACCGCTTCAGCAACGCCGGCGAACTGTTCGACATGGTCGCGGACCCCGGCCAGACGAAAAACATTGCCGCCGAGAAACCAGAAGTCGCCGCGCAGTTCGCCAAGGCCGTGACCGATTGGCGGCGCGACGTGCTGGGCCGAACCGACGCGCCCGCACCCAACGCGAAGGGCAAAGGCAAGGGCGGCGGTCTCCCGCCCGACGACCGGCCGTATCCCGTCGGCGCAGGCGGAGCGAAGTTCCCCATCACGCCGCTCCCCGCTCGCGATGGCATCGCCCACGGCGGCATCAAGCGCAGCGCCAACGCGCCGAACTGCTCCTACTTCGTGAACTGGAAGACGACCGACGACAGAATCACCTGGGACGTGGAAGTCGCCACGGCGGGGAACTACGAAGTCGTCATCCAGCACACCGCCGCCGCCGCAGGTGCGACCGTCGAGTTGAGCCACAATACCAGCAAGCTCACCGGCGAAGTCCCCGCCGTGTGGAACCCGCCGCTTTACACGAATCAGGACACCATCGCCCGCCCGCCGGCCGAATCGCAGATGAAGGAGTTTCGCCCGTTGAATCTCGGCACCATGAAGCTGGAAAAGGGCAGGGGACAACTCACCTTGCGTGCACTCGAAATCCCCGGCGCGAGCGTGATGGATGTGCGGCAGGTCACCCTAACCTTGAAGCCTTGAAGGGGCAGAAGATTCTCCTCCGCGGACTTACGGTGCCGACTGTTGGAGCTTGCGCTCCGCCTTGGTCAAATCCTTGTCGAGCTTGCGGACGCGGCCCTCAATTTCCTTGTCCAGGGCGCGCAACAGTTTCTCAGCCTTTTCAGGGTTTTCGGCGAGTTGGGCCAGTTTGCGCTCGTTCTTGTTCATCACGTAATCACGGATCTGCGCGGGTGTGAGGGAGCGCGGGTCGGGCTTGCGGTGCGCGAAGACTTGGCCGGGCGGCGGGGCCGTGGGCTGGAAATCATCGGGCAACGCGGCGAGTAGCCATTCGCCTTCTCCCTCGCGGCGGAACTGCATCTTCAGCGGCAGGCACAGCTCACGTTCGCCATCACGGAGCGTCACGCGGTCATGCTCGATGGCGGCGACAGTGTGGCTGCCGAGCTGGTCACCCGGCTCGGCTGCGCGGCGGTAAGCCGTGCTGGTGCCATCGAAGAAGGCGACGGAACCGCGTTCGGAAATCAGTGTGCCAAGGAGGGCGAACGCCTCGACTTTGGGCGGGCGGGCGGGCTTGGGGGTGGGGACCACGGGGGCCGCGGCCGCATCGCCCTGGCGGTTTGCATTAAACACATTGCGCTCCGAGATGATGGCGAACGGTTTGAATCCCTCGTCAACCTTGGTTGGCTTCTCCGATCGGACCTTGCTAGCCCCGAGACTGGGAAAGCCGGTCACCAACAGCACCGCCAACAGCAGGCACTGTTGCTTCCCGAGGTCAAAGCTTGGCGGGGGCATCATATTCGATTTGCGACGCTCTCTGGACGGAAAGAGTCCCAAGAAAGTTTCACGCCACGCGGCGATCTGGACGGACGGTTTGCCAGACGCTCGGCGAGTTGCTAGCAAATGGGCATGCGCCTCCTGTCTCTCTGGCTTGTAGCAGTCCTGCCGTGTCTGGGGGGCGGTCGGGCTGGGGCGCAGCCAGTCGCGCAAGCGCAGGCATTGGTCAGCCGTTACTGCATCGACTGTCATGGCCCGGATGTGTCCAAGGGCGGGCTCAACTTGGAAGCGATGCTGCTCCAGGACGTTACCCAGCATTCCAGTGACTGGGAGAAAGTCATCCGCAAGCTGCGCGCGCGCCACATGCCGCCCATCGGCAAGCCGCGCCCGGACGAGAAGACGTTCGATGTTGTCATCGCCGCGTTGGAGCAACCGCTCGACCGCGCGGCGGCGGCGAAGCCAACTCCCGGGCGCACCGACACCGTGCGGCGGCTGAACCGCACCGAGTATCAAAACGCCATCCGTGACCTGCTCGCGCTCGAGGTGGACGCGGCGGCGCTGCTGCCGGCGGACGAGGCGAGCCACGGCTTCGACAACATCACCGTCGGCACGCTCTCGCCCATGCTGCTGGACCGCTACCTCACGGCGGCGCAGCGCATCGCTCGGCTCGCGGTCGGTGGTGCGCAGCGTCCCGGCGGCGACACGTATCGCGTGAAGCCCGACATTACGCAGGAAGAACGCGTCGAGGGCTTGCCGTTCGGCACGCGCGGCGGCGCGGTGTTTCGCCACACGTTCCCGCAGGATGGCGAATACGAATTCCAACTCCGCCTCACGCGCGACCGCAACGACCTTGTCGAGGGGTTGCGCGAGCCGCACCAGATTCTCGTGCTGCTCGACGGCGTGCAGGCCCACACGTTCACCGTGCGCCCGCCGCCGCCCGGCAAAGGCCACAACGACGTGGACACCGGCCTCTCCGTCCGGCTCCCGGTGAAGGCCGGCCCGCACGAGGTCGGCGTAACCTTCCTCAAGCAATCTTCCTCGCTGCTCGAAACCGCACGCCAGCCCTACCACGTCAGCTTCAACTTCCACCGCCACCCGCGCCAATCGCCCGCGCTGTATCAGTTGTCCGTCACTGGGCCGTTCGGGGCGAAGGGACCGGGCGACACGCCGAGCCGGCGGCGAATTTTCGTCGCGCAGCCGAAGTCGCCGGGTGAAGAGGAGGCGTGCGCGAAGCAAATCCTTTCCACGCTGATGCGCCGCGCGTATCGGCGGCCGGTGAACGACGCGGATGTCGCGCGGCTGCTGAAAGTGTTCCGCGAGGCGCGGGCGGAAAGCAGCTTTGACGCGGGCATCGAAGCCGCGTTGACCGCCGTGCTGGTCAGCCGGGAGTTTCTCTTCCGCGTCGAGCAGGAGCCGGCGGGCCTCGTGGCGAAGTCGGCGTATCGCGTGAGCGACGTGGAACTCGCGTCGCGCCTGTCGTTCTTCCTGTGGAGCAGCATCCCCGACGATGAGTTGCTCGACGCAGCGGCGCGCGGCCAACTCAGCCAGCCCGGCGTGCTCGCGCAACAGACGCGGCGGATGCTCGCCGACCCGCGCGCACAATCGCTCGTTCGCAACTTCGCCAGCCAGTGGCTTCACCTCCGCAACCTCGACTCCATCACGCCGGACGGCCGTTTGTTCCCTGACTTTGATGACAACCTGCGCCAGGCGATGCGCCGCGAGACGGAGCTGCTCTTCGAGGAAATCGTGCGCGAAGACCGCAGCGTGCTCGACCTGCTCCGCGCGGACCACACGTTCCTGAACGAGCGGCTCGCGAAGCACTACGGCATCCCGCACATCTTCGGCGAACGCTTCCGGCGCGTTGCACTCGGGCCGGAGACGCCGCGCGGCGGGTTGCTGCGACACGCAAGCGTGCTCACGGTCACGAGCTACGCCACGCGCACGTCGCCGGTGCTGCGGGGCAACTGGGTGCTGGGCACGTTGCTCGGCACGCCGCCACCACCGCCGCCGCCGAACGTGCCCTCTCTCGATGAGAATTCAGTCGCCGCAAATCTCCCCGTCCGCGAGCGCCTCGCCGCGCACCGCGCGAACGCCGCGTGCGCAAGCTGCCACGACCTGATGGACCCGGTCGGCTTCGCGCTGGAGAACTTCGACGCCGTGGGCCGCTGGCGCACACTGGAGGAAGGCCGGGCCGTGGTCGCAACCGGCGGCTTCCCCGACGGCAGCCAGTTCACGGGCGTCGCCGGGCTGGAGCGCGCGTTGCTGAACCACCCCGAGCTGTTCACCACCGCGTTGACCGAGAAGCTGCTGACCTTCGCGCTGGGTCGCGGCGTGGAGCCGTTCGATGCGCCAGCCGTGCGGCAAGTGGTGCGCGAGGCGAAGGCTGACAACCACCGTTTCTCTGCTATCGTCCTTGGCATCGTCAAAAGCGCCCCCTTCAACATGAGGCAAACCCCATGAGCACCTTCACCACTCGTCGTTTCCTCCCGCGCCGCACTTTCCTGCGCGGCGTCGGCGCCACGCTCGCCCTGCCGCTGCTCGACGCGATGGTCCCCGCCGCCACCGCCGCCGCGAAGACCGCCGCCACACCCGTGCGCCGGCTCGGCTACGTCTTCATGCCGATGGGTGCGGACATCACGCGCTGGACGCCGCCGGGCGGTGAGAAGCTCGACGAGCTGTCGCCCATTCTCAGCTCGCTCGCGCCGGTGAAGCAGCACATCAACGTCGTCTCCAATCTCGAAATCCGAAACGCCTATCCCGGCACGCACGCGACCTCGAACTCCTCTTTCCTGAGCTGCGCGAAGGCCAAGCACACGGAAAGCACGGACTATTACCTCGGCACCACCGCCGACCAGCTCGCCGCCCAGCAGCTCGGCCGCGAGACGCAACTGCCCTCGCTCGAAATGGCGATGGACATGATGCAAACCGTCGGCCAGTGCGACAACGGCTACGCCTGCGTCTATCAGAACAACCTCTCGTGGTCCTCGCCCACCACGCCGCTGCCCGCCGAGGCGCACCCGCGAATGGTCTTCGAGCAGCTCTTCGGCGAAGGCGGCACGAAGGCCGAGCGCCGCGCCGCGCTCCGCAAACGCGCCAGCCTGCTGGACTTCGTGAAGGACGACCTCGCCCGTCTCGAACGCGCTCTTGGCCCCGCCGACCGTGCGAAGGTCAGCCACTACCTTGAAACCGTCCGCGAGGTGGAGCGCCGCATCCAGCGCGCCGAGGCCGGCTTCGCGGAGAATCCCTTGCGCGACCTCGACCGCCCCATTGGCGTGCCCGCGAGTTACGCCGACCACGCGCGGCTGATGTTTGATTTGCAGGTGCTCGCGATGCAGGGCGATGTCACGCGCGTCATCACCTTCCAGCTCGCGCGCGAGACCAGCAACCGCACTTACCCCGAGACCGGCGTCTCCGACCCGCACCACCCGCTTTCGCACCACGGCAACGACCCCGAGAAAGTCGCGCGCATGGCGAAGATAAATCAGTTCCACGTCTCCCTCTTCGCGGAGTTCCTCGGCAAGCTCGCCGCGACGAAGGAAGGCAACGGCACGCTGCTCGACCACTCGCTCTACCTCTACGGCAGCGGCATGGGCAACCCGAACCAGCACGACCACATCAACCTGCCCATCATCGTCGCCGGCGGCGCGGGCGGCGTGATGAAAGGCGGCCGCCACTTCCGCCATGCAAAGCCGACTCCGCTCGCGAACCTCCACCTCGCCCTTCTCGACAAGGCCGGCGTCCGCATCGACAAGTTCGCCGACAGCGACGGAAAGCTGGACGGGCTGTTCCGACCGCTGGGGATTTGACCAGCGCTCGCTCGATTTATGGAAGAATCAGGCATCGTCAAATACTGTAACTTGATGCAGGAGATTAAGCACCGGACGGCTGTCATAAGTGCTTTTGGCTCTGACAAAGCTGGGACACCATTCAGAGCGACCACCATTGAATGTGTTTATTTGCAGTTTCGGAAGATTCTCGAACTAATCGCATTTGGGTCTTTGGTTGCTAACAGAAGGGAATTCTCGAAGGTTTATGCAGATTTCGCCAAGTGCTGGAACGCGCACTATCTTTTGAGAGATATTGAACGCATCAACCCTGGCTTTTACCCACACCCGATAGCGGAACTGCCTGCTGGCAAGCCTCGTGTTCAAGCGGAGTTGGCAGAAAAGCGGGACGGGTTTCTGACTCGAGTTGAGTTTCTGAAGCTTTACGAAAAGTGTGGAGCCATCATACACGCAGGAAACCCCTACGGATCGCAGGTTGATTACGGCTACTACGAGCGCAACATCAGGAGCTGGCGTGACAAGATTATCGGGCTTCTCAACTGCCACACCATCAAGCTCGTTAACGATCCCAACCTCTACTTACTGCACATGAAGGAGGATCGAGATAACAAGGTTCAACACTACGTGTTCAAGCCGACTGCGGATCCGAACCTAAGCCGCAAGATCCCACTCGAACCATGAGCGTTAGCGATTCAATGCGAGCGCCTTGCGGTGTTCCACCCCAACTCGGTGGATTCAGGGTTACGATGAGCGGTAGGCTGCTCAGAAATGTCCATTGTTTCCTACTCGGAGTCATTGTGCTTGGCGGGTTGTTCTCGCCAGCGCACGCGGCCTCAACAGCTTTGTCACCGCTCGCCAACGCCGCAGAAAAGGCTGATTGGCCGCGTGTTCAACGACTGCTGGTGGACAAATCACTCGTGCGTTCCCCCCAAGCCGACGGCACCACGGCGCTGCATTGGGCCGCGCATCACAACGATGCGGCGACTGTAAAACTTCTCCTCGCTGCGGGCGCGGATGCGAAGGCCACGAATCACTTCGGCGTCCCGCCGCTCGCGCTGGCGTGCGTGAACGGCGACGAGGTCATCGTCACCGCGCTGCTCGGGGCCGGGGCGGATGCGAACACGACGTTGCGCGGGGGCGAGTCGGTCCTGCACACCGCCGCGCGCACAGGGCGGCCGGGGCCGGTGCGGGCGTTACTCGCGCGCGGCGCGAAGGTGGACGCCGCCGACCGCAAGGGCCAGACGCCGCTCATGTGGGCCGCCGCCGAGGGCTACGCGGAGGTAGTCGAACTGCTGCTCAAAGCCGGCGCGGACAAGCTGGCGCGCGTGAAGTCCGGCCTCACTCCGCTGCACTTCGCCGCGCGCGAGGGGCGCATCGCCGCCGTGCGCGCGTTGCTCAAGGCGGGCGTGGCTGTGGACCATCCCGTCGAGACCGAGAAGGGCGGCGGGCGGATGGCATCGAACGGCACGAGCGCGCTGTTGCTCGCGGTCGAGAACGCGCATTACGAACTCGCCGTCGAGTTGCTCAAAGCCGGCGCGAACCCGAACGACCAGCGCTCCGGCCTTACGCCATTGCACCTGCTCACACACGTCCGCAAACCGAATCGCGGCGACGGCGATGACGGCCAGCCGCCGCCCGACGGCTCAGGCAACGTGACGTGGGACCAGTTCGTCCGCGCGCTGGTGAAGCACGGTGCGGACGTGAACGCGCGACTCGCACGGCGCGTTTCCGGCGGCGGCAAACTCAGCTCCGTCGGCGCGACGCCCTTCCTGTTCGCGTCGAAGACGGCGGACTTGCCGCTGATGAAGCTGCTCGTCGAGTTGGGCGCGGACCCGCTTCTGCCAAACAAGGACGGAGCCACGCCGCTGATGGCCGCTGCGGGTCTCGGCTGCCATGCGCCGACGGAAGAGGCCGGCACCGAACCCGAATGCCTCGAAGCTGTCGAGTATCTGCTCAAACTCGGGGCAGATGTGAACACCGTGGACGCCAACGGCGAGACGGCGATGCACGGCGCAGCATACAAGGGGCTGCCCAAGATGGTGGAGTTGCTCGCCGCGAAGGGCGCGAAGATTTCGGTTTGGAACGCGAAGAACAAATCCGGCTGGACGCCGTTGCTCATCGCGCAAGGTTTTCGCCCCGGCAATTTCAAGCCCATCGCCGAGACCATTTCCGCCGTGGAGAAGGTAATGCTAGCCAACGGCATCGTCCCGCCGCCCAGTCCGCCACCGCCCGTCGGTGGCCAGAACTACGACGCGAAAAAGAAATACACGCCGTAGGCTTGCTGGCCGGCGCGCACCCATTTCTGACGGTTACGGCTCTTTGGCTGCCGCCGGCTTGGGCACGAACTTCAGCGCCACGCCGTTGATGCAGTAGCGCGTATCCGTGGGCGTGGGAAAACCTTCACCCTTGAAGACGTGGCCGAGGTGCCCGCCGCACTTGGCGCACAGCACTTCCACGCGCGTCATGCCAAACGCCCGGTCCTCACGCGTGCGGACGTTCTTCGCGTTCGCTGGGTCGTAGAAGGACGGCCAGCCGCAGTGCGAATCGAACTTGTGTGCCGAGGAGAACAGTTCTGCGCCGCAGCCGCCGCAGACATAAGTGCCTGCGCCCTGTGCCTTGAACTCCTCATAAGCCTTGCCGTGCGGCCGTTCGGTGCCTGCCTCACGCAGGACATGATACTGCTCGGGCGTGAGCAATTGGCGCCATTCCGCGTCGGTTTTGGTCACGGTATCGGCGGTGTTCGTGCTGGTCGGAAGCGGGGCAGGGGAGGGCATCGGGGTTGGTTGGGGAGCATTCGGCGAGCAGCCTGCAAGCAGGGCAAGCGCGAGGCCTAGCAGCATGCCGTCGGAGCCGAATTTCATGCCGCAACAATACGCGCGCCGGCGTCGCGGGCAAGCCGGCCGAAGTGACTGCTGACAACGTCGCGCGGCATTGCTACGGTCCGTCTGCTGCGCCTATGAATGCCAAGCTGCTCCTCAAAACCGTCTTTCTCCTGGTGGTCCTGTTTTTCCTCGTGCTCATGGGCCGCGAGAATCGCGGCACCGTGGACTTCTCCCTCCCGCCGGTGCTGCCCAAGAAAATCACGCTGCCGTCGGCGATGATGTATTACGCCTTCTTCGCCGTGGGCGTGGTCACGGGCACGGTGCTCACCGCGGGCGGGGGCAAAGGCGGGGGCGGAGGAGGCAAGTCCGGCAAGTGAAGGCAAACGCCCGGATCGGCCTCTTGGCGGTGTTGGTGGTGAATGGGCTGCTGGTCCACGCCCAGACCAAGCCTTCGGCTGACACTTGGGTCGTCGGGACGGCGCAGTTTCCGCGCGGGTTGGTAACCAACGCCGTCAACGGCGAGGCTTTTCGCTCGTTGGCAGCGGAACATCTGGCCGAGCAGCTCAGGGTGCGTTGGCAACCGCCCGTGTCGCCCGCATCGGCGAGGCTCGTGCTGCATTTCAGTGCGGATGCGCCGGGGCATTGGCCCGCCCGCGACTGGAGGGTGCTTCCGTTCGCGCAGCGCGGTGCGGTCTGGGAAGGCACGCTGCCGGTGGACGATCTCGATGTGCCGGTTGTGTATTTCGTTAGCGACGGCTTGCCCGCGCCGGCAGTCCTTTCGCCTATGCGGGTGGTCTCGCCGCGGCTGGTAGGCATGGAGAAACCGTCGCGGGTATTTTGGCCTTTCCTGGATGGTTTTGAGGAAGGGGTGTCAGGTTGGGAGCTTTCACCGGCGGGCACGGGGGCACCGCCGCCAAGGCTTTCCCCGGCCGCGCACGATGGCAAAGCGGCGTTGTCAATCACGCTGCCTGCCGGCCAGCGCTCCGTCACCGTGGGCACGGCCCGGGTGCGCGGGTGGCATTACTCACACCAGCTTGCCACGGGATTGCGCGTGTGGCTGCGCGCGCCGGGTGGGACAGGGCGGGCGCGCTTCACCATGCACGCGGGTTACGGGACGACCAACGCGGTCACCGCCGTTTCCACCATCGAAGCAACGCTGGATGACCAATGGCGCAAGGTGGACTTGTCCTTCAGCTCATTCCCCAACTTTCAGGCCGTGGGCACGGACTGGTTCAGCATCGAACTCAGCGGCGAGAGCCCGCGGGAGTTTCTCTTGGACGACGTGCGCCTGCTGGGGCGATGGAAACTCCCGGGAGACTGAAGCAACCGGAGGGAAAACCCAACGGTTCCGGTCCTACAGCTTCACCGTATCGCGCGGGACGATCTGCACACTCTCCACGCTCATGCGGCGGGTGGGGCGGCTTTTCTCGCGGCCGCCGGCAAACGTCGTTTCCACGCTGCCAATCGCCTCGAGCACATCATCACCTCCGATGACCGTGCCGAAAGCCGTGTATTGCCGGTCAAGGAACCGGGCGTCCGCGAGACAGATGAAGAACTGCGAACCGGCGCTGTTAGGGTCCTGCGAGCGGGCCATGGAGAGCACGCCGCGGACGTGCGGCCGGTCATTGAACTCGGCCTTGATCTTGTAGCCCGGATTGCCAGTCCCCCAGCGACCTTCCTCATTCGGATCCTTCGTGAGCGGATCGCCGCCCTGGATCATGAAGCCTTTCACGACGCGGTGGAAAGCAGTGCCGTCATAAAAGCCCTGGCGCGCGAGCTTCTTGAAGTTCTCGACGTGCCCGGGGGCGACGTCCGACCAGAACTCGACGACCATCTGGCCGTGACAGGTGTTGATGAGGGCGACTTCGTTGACGGTGCTCATGGGGTGGGGAAGACGGCGGTGGTTACTTGATTGAGTCGGCGGGGGCGATCTTGACGCTTTCGAGAACGACGGGGCGCTGCGGCTTGCTGCCCTGCGCGCCGCCGACGGGGACGGCTTCGAGCTTGTCCAGCACGTCGAGGCCCTTGAGCACCTTGCCAAACACCGTGTATTGGCGGTCGAGGTGGGCGACGCGTTTGAAGCAGATGAAGAACTGGCTGCCGGCGGAATCTGGACTGGCGCTGCGGGCCATCGAGAGCACGCCCTTGTCATGCGGGCGGTCGTTGAACTCGGCCTTGATCTTGTAGCCGGGATCGCCCGTGCCCCAGAAGGCTTCCTTGCTCGGATCCTTCGTGAGCGGGTCGCCGAGCTGGATCATGAAGCCGGGGATGAGCCGGTGGGACTGGGTGCCATCGTAAAACTTTTGGTTGGCGAGCTTCTTAAAGTTCTCCACGTGGCCCGGCGCGACCTCGGGGTAGAATTCCACGACGATGTCCCCGAAGTCTTTGAACTTGAGCACGGCGACTTCCTTCGCGGCGGGCTTCTTCTCTTCCTTTTTGTCCTGCGCAGGCGCGGAAGAGACGCCAAACGCGATGGCCAACATGAGCAGCGGGAGCAAAAGTTTCTTGTGCATAGCGGCGGTGGAAATGCCATGAGGGCGCAGGAAAGTCACGCGGGAAAAGCCCGGTGCTTCACACGCTTCATCTCGGCAGGAGCGCAACCTCCACCGTTACTTCGCGGGCAGCCGTTTGCAGTATTAGTTGCGTGGCGGGTGCGTAATGCTCCTTGCGCACGTAGCCGAGGCCAAGGCCCGGAATCACGCTGGTGAGGTGGCCGACCTCCTTGCCGTCGGCGAGCAATTTATCCCCGGTCGCGGGGAGTGGGTTGAGGTCAGCGGGGATGATCAGGCGACGCAGCGCGCGCGCCACCTGTCCATATGTGCGGATGCGGGCGATGACCTCCTGGCCAATGTAACAGCCCTTGCTGTAGCTGATGGCTCGGCTTTCCAGGCCCGCCTCGGGCGGGAGAGTGCCTTCGTCCATATCTTGGCCGAAGCGTGGGATGCCCGCTTCAATGCGGGCAGCTTCCAGCGCCCGCCAGCCACAGGCCCTACCATCAAGGGATTTTGCGGCTGCCACCAGCTTGTCGAACACTGCGCCGAGCGCGGCGGTCGGGACGAACAGATCGTAACCCTTCGAACCTGTGCGGGCGTGGTTCATGAGATAGAGCTGGCCCAACGTCGCGTCCAGCACCCCACTGTAGCTCAGGGCCTGGCTGGGCAGCGGCCAAGAGAGGCCGAGTTGATTGATCGCTTCCGTTGCCTGCGGCCCCTGAACGCTCAGCAGGCCATAATGCGGTGCGGCGTCCACCACTTGAACCTCATCGGTGATGATGAATCTCTCCAGTCGATCCACAATGGCGGCGGTGTAACCCGGCTCGAAGTCGAGCAGCAGTTCATCTGGCAGGCAGTAGATGTTCAAGTCGCCCTGCATCCGGCCCTTGGCGTTCACGAGCGCGGCATAACATCCCGCGCCGACGCGAAGGCGCTGCACGTCGTTGGTCACCTGGCCATGCAGGAACTTCACGCGGTCTGCACCGGTCAGGCAGACACGGCCCCGGCAGGAGAGGTCCAGCACGCCAACGGCTCCGCGAAGCGCCGCGTGTTCGGCAGTTGCATCCCCATAATCCGCCACCACCTCCGCCTCCTTCATGGTCATGAAGCTGCCATGTAGTTCCGAATGCATCTCACGCAGTGAAAGCCTGTTCACGAGCGTCACCCTACCAAACACTCTCCGCAACGGAAAGGACGACTCCCTGCATGGCGGTTATGGACACGCGTGGCGGTTCACTTGTCCATGTGCCCCGCAACATCGAATGGGTCCCCGCATTTAGTCCAGCCGTGTCGTAGCAGGATGCTTCATCAATCCCATGTCAAAGGTCAGCCCCGTGGGTCTGTGCTACCCGCACCGGGGCTTACACATTTCTTGCGTAGAGCCTGGAAATGGCCGCAACACCCCCTTTCATTTCTCTGAGTGTTCTGGCCCAATCACCTGAAATATGAGCCAAGCCCAGCCAAAGTTTGTGGCCTACAAGCGCTCGCGCTTCTCCGCGCAGTTGCCGATGGACGCCCTTTACAGCCCTTCCCACGCTTGGGCAGCGCGGCAGGCCGATGGCACCTGGCGGGTGGGCATCACGAAATTTGCCACTCGGATGCTGGGCGACATGGTTGAGTGCGGCTGGGAGGTGGAGCCCAGGGCAGTCATCGCGTGCGGCCAACCCATTGGCTGGCTGGAAGGTTTCAAGGCCATTTCAGATGTCTATTGCATCGTGGACGGTGAATTCCTCGGTGCTAACCCGCTGCTTCAGACCAAGATCACCACCGTGAACAAGGACCCGCATGGCCACGGCTGGCTCTACGCCGCCACCGGCACGCCTGAAGCCCGCTGCCTCGACGTGCAGGGTTATGTGGCGCTGCTGGACAAGACGATCGACAAGATCCTGGAGCGGGAAAAGGCCGAGGAAGGCGCCTGAGCGGGATCTTCAGCCGTCGGGTTCCGCGGCGCTTCGGCGAGGCAAATGCTCATTGAAGTTTTAGCCCAGCCGCGGCAGCCGCGTTTATTCCCGCAGTCGGAAGCCAGGGAACACCACCTCCACCACAATCACCGCCAAAAACACGGCGCTGATCATGGCGTTAAGGCGGAAGAAAGCATTGTTCACCCAGTTCAGGCTGCGCCGGCGGGCGAGGAAGTGTTCGAACAACAAGCAGCCGGCGATCAGCCCCAAGCCGACATAGTAGGCCAGTCGGAATCCGGCCATCAGCCCGAACAGGCCCAGCAAGATCCACATCACGGCGTGGGCCAGCAGCGACGCGGTGAGCGCATTCTTCGGCCCCCAGGCCACCACCAGCGAATGCAGCCCGTTTGAACGGTCAAACTCGAAGTCCTGGATGGCATAGATGATGTCGAATCCGATCAGCCAGAACACTACCGCCAGCGCGAGCACCAGCGGCAGCAGCCCCGTCAGGCCGCGCTCCGCCACTACCCGGCCGAGCGGCCCCATGCCAAAGGAGGGTTCCGCCGCCGTGAAGCCGAGCTGGCCCTTCACCGCCAGCCAAGCGCCCACCGGCGCGAGCGCGAGCGCGATCCCCAACCAGACATGGGTGTAGTCCGTGAACCGCTTGGTCAGGGAATAAAAGCAGACAAAGAACAGTGCGATGGGGGAAAGGTAAAAGCAGACCGGATTCAGCAGCCACGCGGCGCCCACCAGTCCTGCCGCCGCGATCACGCAGAGCGTCCATGCACTCACCAGCGAGATCTGCCCGGCGGGCAGGTGCCGGTTCGCCGTGCGCGGATTCGCCGCATCGAACTTCCGGTCCACGATCCGGTTGAAAGCCATGGCGCAGGTCCGCGCGGAAAACATCGCCAGCAGGACCAGCCCGAACGTGCGCCACCCCGGCCACCCGCGGGTGTCACGGGCCGCCACGACCATGGCGGCGAGGGCGAACGGCAGTGCGAAGACCGTGTGCGACAGCTTCACGAACTCAGCCCACTTGCGGAGCGTTGCAAACATCGGGCGCAGCTTGCGAAAGCGCCGGCGCAGCGTCCAACGCGAATTTTCCTTCCCGGCTGAAATCCGCGGCTGCACGCTCCGTCGAAACACCAGCCTTTGATGAAGTCTGCATTGAAACTTTCCCCTGGCCTGGCCTGCATCTTGGGGCTGTGTTTTGGGCCGCTGACCGCCCGCTCCGCCGATAAGCCGCCACCGGCGAGCCCGCAGCACTGGGCTTGGCAACCCTTACGGAGACCGGCTGTGCCCGCCGCCGACGGGGTCAAAAACCCGGTCGATCGCTTTCTTCTCGCCAGGTTGACGGAGAAAAATCTGACCTTTGCCCCGCCTGCGGACCCGCGGACCCTCATCCGCCGTTTTCATTTTACCACGATCGGCCTGCCGCCGACGCCCGAGGAGGTTGAGGCGTTTGTGCGGGAATGCTCTCCGTCTGCGGCGGGAGGGGCTGCGGGCGAGAATGAAAGAAAGCGAGAACAAGCCGTTGCCGCGCTCGTGGACAAACTGCTCGCCTCGCCGCATTTCGGCGAGCGATGGGCGCGGCACTGGTTGGATGTGGTGCGGTTCGCGGAGAGCAATGGCTACGAGACCAACGGTGCGCGCAAGAACGCGTGGCCCTACCGCGACTGGGTCATCCGGGCCTTCAACCGGGACCTGCCTTACGACCGGTTCATCGCGGAACAGCTCGCGGGCGATGTGCTGGGCGTGGATGAAGCGACGGGGTTCATCGTGGGCGGGCCCACTGACATCGTGAAATCCCCGGACCCGGTGCTCACGGCGAACCAGCGCGCGGAGGATTTGAACGACTTTGCCGCCACGACCGCGAGCGCGTTTCTCGGCCTCACCCTCCATTGCGCGCGGTGCCACAACCACAAGTTCGACCCCATCGCGATGACGGATTATTACGCGGTGGTGGCGTGCTTTGCGGGCGTGCAGCACGGCGAGCGCGCGGTGAAGCCGGCCAACTTCGCAGAATTGCAGGGCAAGGCGGATGCGTTGCGGCAGCGGTTGGCCGGCGTCATGAAGCAGTTGGAGCGCTTTGAGCCGGTGGCCCACGCGGGCACGGGGGCAGGCGCCAAGTTGCGCCCGCCTGTCACGCGCGGGCTGAACGTGGAGCGCTTCGCCCCGGTCGCTGCTCGGTTCATCCGCTTCACCGTCGCGGAGACCACCCAATTGGAGCCGTGCATTGATGAGCTGGAGGCCTTCAGTGCGGGCGCTACGGGGCGCAATGTCGCACTCGCGAGCGCGGGCGCGAAGGCGTCGGCATCGGGTTCCTATCCCAGCAATCCCTTTCACAAGCTGGAGCACATCAACGACGGTCAATACGGCAACGAGCGGAGCTGGATTTCCAACGAGCGCGGCAAGGGTTGGGTGCAGATCGAATTCGCCCGAGAGGAGATGATCGATCGTGTGCAGTGGAGCCGCGACCGTGACAATGTGCCGCGCTACAACGACCGGTTGGCCACGCGATATCGGGTGGAAGTTTCGCGCGATGGCAGCACTTGGCAGACGGTGGCCACATCTGATGATCGGCAGCCGTTCGGCGGGAAGGCACCGGGGGGCATCACCTACTCCGCAGAGGGCATGGGACCGGTCGAGGCAGCCCGGCTGGCGGAGTTGCTGGCTACGCGCAAGCAGTTGGAGGCGGATCTTGCTGCGGTCACGACTTTCCCGATGGTTTACGCCGGGAGGTTTGTGAAGCCCGGGGACACGCACCTGATGCATCGCGGAGATCCCATGCAGCCGCGTGAGAAGGTTGCGCCCGGGGCGCTGGCGGCATTTGCTCCGAAGCTTGCCCTGCCGCCTGATGCGCCTGATTCCGAGCGTCGGCTCGCCCTCGCGAAGTGGCTGGGCTCCGCGGAGAATCCCCTGACTGCGCGGGTGATCGTGAACCGGTTATGGCACTACCATTTCGGGACCGGCCTGGTGGACACGCCCAGCGATTTTGGCCTGAACGGCGGGCGCCCGTCGCATCCGGAGTTGCTCGACTGGCTCGCCAGTGAGCTGGTGAACAGCGGGTGGCGGCTTAAGCACCTTCACCGGCTGATCTTGACCAGTGCGGCGTTTAGCCAGGGTGGGCTGTATGCGGTGGTCAATCAACCTTCACCGGTGAGGAAGAGCTCCACGCCCGGTCGCGCCACCGAACCAGCGCCGCCGGGTTCTGATTACCTGAGGCGCGGCATTGCAACCGATGCTTCCGACCGGCTCCTCTGGCACTATCCCGCGCGCCGGTTGGAGTCCGAGCCCTTGCGGGATGCGATGCTGGCCATCAGTGGGAAGCTCGACCGGACCATGGGCGGGCCGGGCTTCGATCTGTTCGAGGCGAACAGCAATTACGTGAAAGTCTACAACTCGCGCGCGGACTTTGGCCCGGCAGAGTTCCGGCGCATGATCTATCAGGCCAAGCCCCGCACCGAGTTGGACAGCACCTTCGGCGCGTTCGATTGCCCGGATGCGGGGCAGGTCACGCCCAAGCGCACGAGCAGCACCACGCCGTTGCAGGCGTTGAACTTGTTGAACAGTCCGTTCGCCGTGCAGCAGGCGGGCTATTTTGCGGATCGCGTAATGACCGAGGCTGGGCAGCCGGTTGACGCCCAGGTGAGACGTGCATTCCGACTGGCCATCATGCGCGAGCCTGCAGCGGCGGAGCTGGCTGCCAGTGTGAAACTGGTGGAGGCCCACGGCCTGCCCTCGCTGTGCCGCGCGCTGTTCAACGCGAACGAGTTTTTGACCGTTTTCTGAACCTCGATGCGCTTTGACTCATCCAGGAAACTCGTCGAACACCCGCAGCCCGGAGATGGCGCGAAAGTGCCGGTCGTGGGTGAGCACCGCACCATTCGTCTTGATGGCGCACGCGGCGATTATCGCGTCAGAGACAGGGATTCGGAAGCCGGCACGGTCGGTCTGCCACAGGATTTCTTCGGCGGCCTCCCAAACATTGTTGAGTGTGGGGATGTAGAGCAGGCAGCCCATGTAATCTGCCAGCGCTCGTCTCGCCTTGGCGGTGCGCATGCCGCGCAGGACTTCGCACCGGATGATGCCGCAGGTAGAGAGGTCGTGTTGTTGCGCGTAGGGCGCAAACACTTGCGCCGGGTCGCGGCCGGCTCGCAGATGCTCGATGTAAATGCAGGAATCGATGAGCAGCACAGGAGGTGTCTGTTATTTTTTGGAGCGCCCGGCCTTGCGGTAAGTGACCGGACCCACCGGTCCGGCCGGCGGAGGCAATGCTCCAGGGGACTCCGCCAAACGCAGGGACATGAGGTCATAGCTCGGATCCACGGCTTCCATGAGTTCCGCCCGGGTCAGGCCGAGGCCAGCTTTTCCGAATTCGGCGAGTCTGGCTTTCCGGTCCATTTCCTTGAGCGCGAGGTCTACGGCTTCGGTTTTGCTGCTGGCTCCGGTCCATTTCATCACTCTCTCGAGGATGCCTTCGTCGATGTGCATGGTCATTTTCATGGAGTAAGTATGGCATCGATGCCATACTCACCGCAAGCCCAATTTTCAGCCATTTTGTTTACATGAACCATCAGGCGATTTTTCGTAACCGCATCGTTGCAAGACGGGAACTGCTTGGGCTGGGCGGCATGGGTTTGGGCGGTCTGGCCCTCACGTCTCTGTTGGCGTCCGACCGCCCCCCCATCCGGCCGGTAATTGATTCGGAGCGGCCTTATGCCGCCCGCCCGCCGCACTTTGTCCCGCGAGCCCGGCGCGTGCTGATGGTGTTCTGCACCGGCGCGTTGAGCCATGTGGATTCGTTCGACTACAAGCCCGAGCTGTTGAAGCGGCACGACACGCCCATGCCGGGACAGGACAGGCTGGTCACGTTTCAGGGCGAAAACGGCAACCTTATCAAGCCGCTGTGGGAGTTCCGTCCCCGTGGGCAGAGCGGCAAGATGACCAGCGAGCTGCTTCCGTGCCTCGGGGAGTTGGCGGATGAGTTGTGCTTCATCCATTCGATGACTGGCAAGTCGAACACCCATGGTCCGGCCGAGAGTCAGATGAGCACCGGCTACATTTTGGATGGTTTCCCCAGCATGGGCGCATGGGTAACCTACGCCCTCGGCAGCGAGGGCCAAAATCTTCCCGCTTATGTGGCGATTCCTGACCCGCGCGGCGTGCCGCAGATCAGCACCCGCCAATGGGCTTCCGCGTTCCTGCCCGCCGCCTATCAGGGCACGCCCTTCAACGCGGACAAACCCATTGCCAACCTGGCGCGGCCGGCCTCCATCAGCGAAGGCGCGGACGTGGCGACCCGGGACCTAGTTAAGTTCCTCAACGACCGTCATCTCGCGCAGCATCCCGGTGGCACCGAACTTTCGGCGCGCATTGCCAGCTATGAACTCGCCGCCCGGATGCAGCTGGCCGCCGCCGAAGTCGGCGACACGCGTGGCGAAAGCGCGGCGACGCTTGCGTTGTATGGCGTTGACGATCCGAACAGAAACAAGGCCGGCTTTGCCAAGAACTGTCTGCTCGCCCGCCGTCTCCTGGAGCGCGGGGTGCGTTTTGTTCAGCTCTTCAACGGTGCCTACGCGATGGGGGAGGGCGTCGGCAACTGGGATGGGCACAAAACCATCGCCAACCAATATCCCGGTCACGCGAACATCCTTGATCAGCCCTGCGCCGCGCTTCTCCGTGACCTGAAGTCGCGCGGGCTGCTGGCGGATACACTGGTGATGTTTGTGACCGAGTTCGGCCGGATGCCTACCTTCCAAAAAGGGGCTAGCGGCCGCGATCACAACCCCAGCGGCTTCACCATCTGGCTGGCCGGTGCCGGGGTGAAACGTGGATTCAGCTACGGTGCGACGGACGAGTTTGGCTACCGCGCGGTGCAGGACGTGACCACGATCTATGATCTGCACGCGACGGTGTTGCACCTCCTCGGCTTGGACCACGAGCGCCTGAGCTTCTACCATAACGGCATCGAACGTCGCCTCACGGACGTGCATGGGCAGGTCATCCAGTCCGTGCTGGCCTAGCTCAGATGGGAAGCGGGCTGAACTTCTCCGCTTGCTCCGTTGCCCCGGAAGGGCCTCAATCCCGCCTGACAAATGGAACAGGCCATCATGATTTTGCTGACGCTGACCTCGGTGGTCAGCGTGACCTTCATAGTTGAGCGGGCGTTGGCACTGCGGGCTGCGCGCGTCATTCCGCCGGTGCTTGCAGATGCCGTAGAGAACTGTCAGTCCGAGTCCGATTTACCCATGCTTCGGCGCCTGTGCGAACAGCACCCGTCTCCGCTGGGGCGGCTGCTGCTGGTGGCTGCGAGCCATCTGGACTGCCCCAAGGGCGAAAACGTGGACGCGCTGCAAACCAAGGCGCGGCATGAGATGGCCCAGCTGGAGCGGGGATTGGTGGTGCTGGAGATCGTCACGGGGATTGCCCCGTTGTTGGGTCTGGTCGGCACGGTATATGGGCTGATTCTCCTGTTCACAGGGTTGGGGCAGCAGGCCTTGACCGGTGACAACAGCGTGTTTGCCGCCGGCATCGCCCTCGCCCTCCGCGCGACCCTGATGGGATTGCTCGTGGCCATCCCTTCTCTCGTCGCGTGGAGTTACTTTAGCAAGAAGGTGGAGAACCTGGCGGTCGAAATGGAGACCTTGTGCGATGAGTTTCTCCAGCGGCAATACCGGGCTGCCAACCGCGCCTGACCGGCCATGCAGTTCACCTCCCGTAAACGCCGTTCGCCGCCCGCCGTCATCATCGTGTCGTTGATCGACGTGCTGATGGTGGTCCTGATCTTCCTGATGGTGAGCACGACTTTCCGCCAGCAGCCGGCGGTCAAGCTTACCCTGCCGGAATCATCGCAGGCCAAGGAAGGTGTCGCCGAAAAACTGCCGCCCGTGTTTGTGGACATAGTCAAATCTCCACCGCATCTCCATTTCGGCGGCAAACCGATGACCGTGGGACGCTTGCAGGAGGAGCTGTCGGCCAAGGTGCGGGCAAATCCGAACCTCGTTCTGGCGGTCCGTTCGGATACGGACGCCCCCGTGGGCCAACTCGTGAAGGTGATGGACGCAGCGAAATCGGCCCGGATCAAGACCGTCACGGCCTACACGAAACAGGCTGGGCAAAAGTAATCCTGCTCCTGCCGGCCCGAGGTGAGTCAGCCGTTGGTCTTCAGCAGGCCAGTGACTGCCGCCAAGGCCAGCGGAACCACCACCCAGCCTGAAAGCCGCAGGAGAAAGTTCGCTATCGCCGCGGGCCGCAGCACGATGGGTCTACTCAGCCAGGGAACCCGGTAACTCAATGGGGCTGTCGCGGCCACCCATTCCTCCTCGAGGGGGAACTCCACCGGCAGGAAGTAGCAGATGCTCAATGCGACCGCTTCAAACCGGGTGATGCGCGCTGGCGAGCTGGCACCACCAGAGCGCGCGTTCTTGTGCGCTACGGCACCGGGAATCTGGAAGACCAGCGCGCCCAGCCACACCAGCCCGATCGAAAAGAAGAGCAGTCGGTAGGGGCGCACGCCATAGTTGCCGAGGACGCCGTAGAGCGACCGGAAAAACCATTCGCCATACTTGCTCTCGGCCCAGCACTGCTGACGCTCCCGATTCTGGTTCTGCAGGTAAACAATGTCGGCTTCATCGTCCTGACCTACCTGCCTCAGGGAACGCTCCAGCCGCGTGAGCACGGGACGGTCCGGCCGGGTGAAGGCCTCCAGCAGCGCCCCCACGTTGCCGATGAACTCCTCATACGTTGCCCCGCGCAGCTCAATCGGACCATCGGTCCATTGTGACAGTGTGGTCAGCCGGAGCGTGCGAAAATTGGAATCCGTCAGATCCAGGGTTCCCTCATACCGTGCGGTGCTGAAATCGGCGCCCTGCGAGAAGGCTGCCCGGGTCAAGCTCGCGCCTTTCCGGAAGCGCACTTCCTCAAAGGCCATTGGCACATCCCATTTCGTCGAGTCGAAAGCCACCTGATCATGAAAGGTGACCCCGGCCATTTGCACGCGCTCGGCCGCCTGCACATTGCGAAAGTCAACCTTGGCCCGAAACTCCGCCGCCTGCACGGGGCCGGTGCCTCCGGGGCGCCAGCTTAGAATCAAGCCGCGCTGAAAGTTGGCTCCCCGGAACAGCGCCTCGCCGTCAAAGCGCGCGGCCGCCAAGTCGAGTTGCCCGCCGATGCGTGACGCGATGAAATCGGCCGATTTGTGGAAACGCGTCGGCGGGTTCGTTCCGAGCGGGCCGAACACCGCGTGCCGCTCTACGGCCATTGCGTTGAAAGATGCTTCGCCGCCGAACACGACACTGGCGAACTGCACGGGGCCCACGGCCTCGGCCGCGACGAAGTCGAATGGTCCGGCGAATCGTGCGCCGGTGAAGTTCAGCGTTTTTCCTGCCTTGATCGAATTGAACTGGGCCGTCATGGCAGGGTTCAGAAACTTTGCCTCCGTGAACGTTGCCGCTGAAGTGAAGGTGGCGCGGACAAAGTTCGCGTCGCCTGAAAACTGTGCCCCATCGAAAGCCGTCTCAGCCCCGAAGATGGCCCCCGAGAATGATACCGGCCGATTGGTTGCCGTGAAGCTTACCCGCTCAAAAAAGGCGTCCAGTTCGAACTTTACGCCCGAAAAAACAGCCATGTCGGCGAAGGTGGCTCCCGGCACATCGCTGTTCTGGAGTGCGCTAAACGACACGGTGTGGCCAAAGCGGGCATAGGTGAACAGCGCCTCTGCGGCAAACACCGCTCCGTTAAAGAAGCTTTCACCGGCAAATCGCGTGTTGCGGAAGTCGGCCGCTCCAGCGAACTGGGCGGATGCAAAGTTCGCCCGCCCCCCGATCGAACTGTCCTGAAAACTTACGGCCGGCCCTTCATCTGTGCCCAGAAAACGCGCCTTATCAAACTCGGCCAATGAGCCAAAGGTGGCCTGGGAGAACAGCGCCCCACCTGCAAAGTGCGCCTGACCGAATTTCGCATAATCCTTGAACGAGCTGCCATCGAAGCTGACGGGGGACTTGGTCAGGAACTGCACCTGGGTGAAGTCAGCTTCGCCGCCAAATTGCACACTGCCAAAATCAGCGGGGCCAACAAACCGGGCAGCGGGCACCGCCCTCGTTTGGGTAGCCTCCGGACCGAACATCACCGTGCCGAGGAACGTAGCCGTGCTGAACAGCGCCGGCCCGCGGAATTCCGTGCCCCGGAAACTGGCCGTTCGTTCACAGCGGACTTCCCGGAAATCCGTCGAGCTGTCCGGCCTCCCAAAACGCACGCGGTCAAAATTCACCGCCCCTGCGAATCGCGCGTTGGCAAAGGAGACGCTTCCGCCGAACGAGGCGGCCGGCCAGCCAGTGCTCGGTCCAAAATAGGCGGACTTCAGGAAGCTTGCCCGGTCAAAACGAACGAGAGGACCGAGGAAGGCCGCGCCCTCGGCGAGGAAAATGTCTTCCGCCGTCGCATCCGTGAAGATCGCGTCGCCCGAAAAACTGGTGCTGCGCAACAGCGCTGCCCGCCGAGCGATCGCCCCATTGAAGTTGGCATTGGTTGCGAAGTGGCTGTCCGTGAAGTCAAAGCCCTGCTCAAAGACGGCAAATGCGCAGTTGGCTCCGGCTTTGAAGGTGCATTGGGCCAGCCGGAATCTGTTCGTCACCGCGGCGTGGCGCAGGTCGAGCGGCTCCACGATCACCGCCCGCGAGACATTAACGGCCATGCCCTTGTGCGCTGCTTCAGCCAGCCAGGCTGCGGGAAGCGTGCGCGCAGTCTCAGCCTGGTCAGCCGCAAACACGATGGGCTCACCGGCCAAAAGCTTGCGGCGGAGCTCGGCCGGCTCGGCCGCCAGTGCAGCGACCGTGGCGAAGGTGGAGATTAACGCATGCCACACGGCGAGCTGAAGGAGCCTGAGCGGGGGATGGGACAGCGGGGCACGCAAGCGAATGCGGACTCCCGGCCCCCCGGAGCATGCGGGGGCATCTGATTTGGCTGACACGGCTCGCTTCACGTAGAGCACGAGGATTTATGCACAGGCCGAGCCGTGGGGCGAGTGTGAATCAGCGATCAGATCACCGATCATTGCGGGCCCGCCGGCTGTCAGGGTGTGTGGTCCAAGCATGCCACGGCCGGGCGGCGGCGGCTTCATGCCTGAGTCGAGGGCCTGCGGCGCCTAGTTCAGGCCAGGCTGCACGCCTTCTTGCGGCCGTTTGACTCGGCTTCCGCTCCTTCCTACCGTCGGCGTGATGTTTGAACTGACCGCTCCCTACGCGCCCGCTGGCGACCAGCCACAGGCCATCGAGAAGCTCGTCGCGGGCTTGCAGGCGGGCGCGAAGCATCAGGTGCTCCTCGGTGTCACCGGCTCGGGCAAAACCTACACCGTCGCGAACGTCATCCAGCAGATCCAGCGGCCCACCCTTGTCATCTCGCACAACAAAACCCTCGCCGCCCAGCTCTACGCCGAGTTCAAGTCCTTCTTCCCGCGGAACGCCGTCGAATACTTCGTCAGCTATTTCGATTACTACCAGCCCGAGGCTTACATCCCGCGCAGCGACACGTTCATTGAGAAGGATTCCAGCCGGAACGACGAGATCGAGCGCCTGCGGCTCTCGACGATGAGCTCGCTCTTTGCGCGCCGGGACGTGGTGGTGGTCGCCAGCGTTTCGTGCATCTACGGCATCGGCAGCAAAGAGGATTACGAGGCCATGGTCATCCCCGTGCGCAAGGGCATGGCGCTCTCGCGGGAGCAGCTTCTCTCCCGCCTTGTGGACATCCAATATTCCCGCAATGACGTCGCCTTCGAGCGTGCGCAGTTCCGCGTGCGCGGCGACACCGTCGAGCTGCGGCCCGGCTACACCGAGGACGCATTGCGGTTCGAGTTTTTCGGCGACGAAGTAGACCGCATCACGCGCTTCGAGCCGCTCACGGGCGAGGTCTTGGAGGAACTGGAGGCCGTGGTCGTGTATCCCGGGAAGCAGTTCGTGACCACCAACGAAAAGCTCAAGGCCGCCATCCTCACCATCCGCGAGGAACTGGGCGATCGCATCGCGTGGTTTGAGAAGCAGGGCAAGCTGCTTGAAGCCCAGCGGATCAAGATGCGGACCGAGTTTGACCTCGAAATGCTGGAGCAACTCGGCTTCTGCCCTGGCATCGAGAACTACTCCCGTCACATCGCGCAGCGCCCGCCCGGCTCGCGGCCCACGACGCTCATCGACTTCATGCCGGACGACTTTCTGCTGGTGATGGACGAGTCGCACGTCAGCGTGCCGCAGATTGGCGGCATGTATGCCGGCGACCGCAGCCGCAAGACCGTGCTGGTGGACCACGGTTTCCGCCTGCCCAGCGCGCTCGACAACCGGCCGCTGAACTTCGAGGAATTCCAATCCCTCCAGCAGCAGACCATTTATGTGAGCGCCACGCCCGCGCCGCGTGAACTGGAATGGGCACGGGACAGTGCAAAGGCCATCCGCCGGGTCAGCGATGGGCCATCGTCTGGCCGGCCATACGACGGCATCGTCGAGCTCGTCATCCGCCCCACCGGCCTCGTGGATCCCGTCATCACGCTCAAGCCGCTCAAGGGCCAGATTGACGACCTCATCGAAGAATGCCGCAAGCGCGTCGAGAAAAAGGAGCGGGTCCTGGTCACCACGCTCACCAAACGCACGGCCGAGGAACTCACCGATTACCTCCGCGATATCGGCATCAACGTCCGTTACCTCCACAGCGAGGTGGATGCGCTCGAACGCGTCGAGATCATTCGCGCCCTGCGCAAAGGCCAGTTCGACGTGCTCGTCGGCATCAACCTCCTGCGTGAGGGCCTCGACCTGCCGGAAGTTTCCCTCGTCGCCATCCTTGATGCGGACAAGGAAGGTTTCCTCCGCAGCGAAACCAGCCTGATCCAGACCGCCGGCCGGGCCGCGCGTCACCTGCACGGCGAAGTCATTCTCTACGCGGACGTGCAGACCGACAGCATGAGGCGCTTCCTCGCCGTCTCGAAGTATCGGCGCGAGAAGCAGCTCGCCTACAACGCTGCCCACGGCATCACGCCGCGCAGCGTCAGCCGCGCCGTCGAGGAAAGCCTCAGCTCGCAGAAGGAGGAGCGCGCCACTGCCGAGGCGATGCTGAACGAAGCCGCCGGCGACTTCGACGTGACCGAGACCATCCGCGAGCTGGAAGCGCAAATGATCGAGGCGTCGAACAACCTGGAGTTTGAGAAGGCCGCGCTGTGCCGCGACCAGATCAACGAGTTGAAGCGCATGGCCGGCGGCGAAGCACCGGCCAAGTCGTTCAGCTACGGCAAGCCCCGCAAAGCCAAGTCCCGCAAGGATGGCATGCCGAAGTGGACGCCCAGAGTGTAAGGGCAGCCGCTGTCGGCTCGATCAAACCAACCCCTTGATCGGCTCGCTTCCAGTGAGGGTGTCCAGCAGCGATTTCGGCAGGCCGTCCATCACGCGGACTTCGCCGAGATCAAGCAGGGTGTGCATGATCGTTGTTGTAAGAAATCGCGCCATTCATCCGGGGTGACGTTGCCCACGCAGTCAGCAGCTTTGGATACCCTGTCGATGGGCTTGACGATGTCTCCGGTGGAACTAGAGAGCAGGCATGCCGTTCCCTTCTCCAGCATCCTGGCCAAAGCATTGGATTTGGGTGCTCGTCTCGGGAGTGATAGTGGAGTTGCTGCCGTTGTTCGTGCGGGGTTTCCCAGCCGGTGTGGCGGCGCTGGCGGCGGGCGTGTATGCGGGTGTCTCCACGTGGTGGTGGCGGGAGCGGGGACTGCGGGCGGCTTGGACAGCCGCAGCAGTGACAGTGGCCGCGATGCTCACTCCGGTGGCGCTGCTGGGGAGCTGGCCGCTCGAAGAGGCGATCTGGGGTGTGAGTTGCGGGGCGTGGATGTGGGTGGCGATGGGTAAGCCCGAGTCCTTAAAGCCTATGATGCGTTATGGCTGGGGACTGTTGCTGTTGTGCGCTGGCTGGGCCGCGGTCGGACTGTTCGCGGGGGCGGGGGGTGGAACGGCTGTGGGGAACGCGATGCTGGTGGCGGTGTCCAGTGTGCTTCCGCTGCTGGTCGGCGGGCGTATCGCGGCCAAGCGCCCAGCCGCCGCTGCTGCATGGCTGGTGCTGAGCGGCGTGGTGGCCGGGAGCGTCCTGCACGGGTGGGTGCTGCATCTCGGTGATAGTCCGCGCGACCTGCCGCATACATTGGCCTGGCATGGGGCGGTCACTTTGCCGTTGCTGGCCACGGCGATGTATTGTCTCCCCCGCAGACCGAAAGCGGAATCACTTTCACCAAGCCCTTGATCGGCTCGCCGTTAGTGACTACCTGAGCTTGGGGGATCGTCAGCTACCCAGCATGTCAGCCCAAGAAACCGGCCTCAAAGTTTTGTGCGGGCGGCCGCTGTTCGCTTTGGCGGTGCTCGCGAGTGTTCTGCCTTGGGGGTGGCGAGCTTTCCCAGCGGCCCTGACCCTGCCTTGGGAGCTAGTCATCACGCCGGTTCTGGCATGTGTGTCGGCCTTCCTTTTGCGCCGCGAATCTCCATCCGTTCGGTTGCCGGGCGTGTGCGCCGTGGTCCTGCTGGCCTGTTTTCGCCTGTTACTGCGGGAAGACGTGGGCGGGCTGTTGCTCGCCGCCGCGTGGAGCATCAGCTGCGGCATGTGGTTCCAAGTGGCACTGGGCCTGCCAAAAACACTGCGACCGATGACGCTCTTTTTGTGTGTGCAACTGGTGGCATGTCTGGGTGTGCTTGGCATGGGTATTTTTGGTGGAAACTTGTTTCAGCAGGGTGTCGCAATAGCGCTGGCCGGACCGCTTCCACTTTTGTTCGGCCTAGGGCTAGCAGACAAACAGCGTATAATCGCTGGATGGGTGTTGCTGGTGTGCAGCACCGCCGCGGGTGAAGTCGTCAACCGCATACTGGTTGTTACGCATGTGCCGTTCAGCCCAACACAGCGGCTCACGGCACCTTACTTGGTGGTTCATCATGGGCTCATCACGCTCCCACTTCTGGCGACCGCGATGTTCTGCCTTCGCAGCGCTTCTCCGGTTGATGCACCAGAATCAACCTCCTGACCGCCCACTCCAGGGATTTGCCGCAGCTCGCAGGGTTTGGCGCCGCGCTTAAGCCACCGCGCTGAGCGGAAGGTGGCTCAAACCAACCCCTTGATCGGCTCGCTTCCAGTGAGGGTGTCCAGCAGCGATTTCGGCAGGCCGTCCATCACGCGGACTTCGCCGAGATCAAGCAGGGTGTGCATGACGGTGGCGAGGAGGTTTTGCATCGTCACCGGATTATCGGCGGGCGCTCCGCCATCACGCGCGGACGCACCGATGACTTTGCCCATCTGCAGGCCGCCGCCGTAGAGCAGCAACGGCGCGAGGCCGCCCCAGTGATCACGGCCGCCCTTCGCATTGATGCGGGGCGTCCGGCCCATTTCCCCGCAGCAGACCAGAAGAATCTTGTCCCGCAGGCCGCGCGCTTCGCAGTCCTCGATGAACGCGGAAACGGCGTGGTCGAAGGGCCGGCCCACGTAATCCATGCCTACGGTCATCGGCGCGTTGTTGATGTCCGCGTGCATGTCCCAGACGAAGCTGGTGGTGACGGTCACGAAGCCTGCCCCGCGTTCGCACAGCCGGCGGGCCAGCAGCAGCAGCCGGCCGAGCGTGGCGGCGTTGTCGGCGTAATGCTCACGGTTCTTCCACTCTGGACTGATGCGGACCTTGGGCAGCAGCGGTGCGGTGTCATAGCGCGCCACGAGCCGCGGGTCTTCCCGCGACAGGTCGAAGGCATCGGACATGCCGCGCTCCAGCGCCGCGAACGCCTGCTGCTGAAAGGCGTCCATCCCCGCAAAGGTGCCACCGGCCTCGACGCGCCGCTTCCATTGGTCGAGCGAGGCGAGCAGCTCGCGGCGGTCGTTGAGCCGCGCGGGAGACAGGTTGAGCTTCATGTCCGCCTGCAGGCCTCCGCCTGCGCCCGGCACGAACGGCGCGTAGGCCGCCCCGAACTCGCCCGTGGCCTCGAAGTTGCCGAACTGCGTGATGGCTGGCCCGGTGGCTGGATCCACCGCGCGGGGGAAGAGCGCCACGTTGGTGGGCATCGCCGTGTCGGGCCGCAGCGCGCCGGCCACGCGGGCGTAGAGGGTGCCCATGTTGGCGCGCAGGGTGTCGCGCCCAACGACGGGCTTGATGTCATGGTTGCCGTCGCCGGTATGGAAGGAGCGGACGATCGAGAATTTGTCGTTCAGCTTCGCGAGCCGCTCGAACGTGGCACCAAAGGTGACGCCCGGAATCCGCGTTGGGATTTCGCCCGTGGCCGACCGGATCTCGCGCGGTGCGTCCATCTTCGGGTCGAAGGTTTCGAACTGCGATGGCCCGCCGTGCTGGAAGAGAAAAATGACGGATTTGTCCTTGAGCAGATGCGGATGAGTCCGGGCGTGCGACTTGAGGGCGAACCAGTCTGCCAAAGTCAGCCCGCCGAGGGACAGCCCGCCCACGCGCAGGAAACCGCGGCGATGCAGACGGTCTTGGAAGGTGAGCATGAGTGCGGGTTTCGACGCGCGGTGCGGGCCGGCCATTGAAGCGGTTTGCGCCCGGGCCCGCCGGCGCGTAACCCGCCGGCACCGGCTCTCGTCCGCCTTCGCAGCATGAAACTGTCCGCCGTTTGGATCGCCTCCGTCGTTGCATTCGCCATTTCCCCCGCCTTCGCCGCCGAACTGCAACCGAAGCTCGGCAAGCCGGGCACGCTCTTGCTGGAGGAGAAGTTCGACGGCCAGGAGCTGCCCAAGCTGTGGAACCGCAATACCGGCAAGCTCGTCGTGACCGACGGCGTGCTCAAGGCCAGTGAGGTCGCCGCCGACCAGCACGCCGCCGCCTTCCGCCGGCCGCTGCCGTTGCAGGATGCGGCGATCCTCGTGAAGTTCCGCTTCGCCGGCGCGAAGATGTTTCACCTCGGCTTCGACCCCGCGCCGGGCGAGCTGAAGAAGAAGGGCCACCTGTTTTCGGTCGTCATCACCCCGGCGGGCTGGAGCATCATGGAGCACAACGACAAGTCCGACCCCAAGTCCACGAACAAGGCGCTGGCCAAGGCCACCGGTGCCTTTGAACCGGGCAAGTGGTATGAACTGCTCCTCGAGGTGAAGGGCGACGACGTGCTCGCGCAGGTCGATGGCAAGGAGCCGCTGCGCGCGACCAGCAAGGACTTCCACGTGAAGAAGCCGGGCGTGGTCTTCCGCACCGGCGGCAAGGACGCCGACGAGGTGCACCTCGACGAGGTCCGCGTTTGGGAACTGAAGTAACGGGTCTCGCGACTAACCGGCCTTGGGCGTCTCGGTCATGCCCATGACCTGATAGCCGCAGTCCACGTAAAGCACCTGGCCGGTGATGGCCGCCGCGCCGTCGCTGGCGAGGAAGGTGCCGGTCGCGCCGAGTTCGTCCGGGAGCACGTTGCGCTTGAGCGGCGCGTGCTGTTCGTAGTGCTTCAGCATGGCGCTGAAGCCGGCGATGCCGCGCGCGGCCAGCGTGTTGACCGGGCCGGCGGAAATGCAGTTCACGCGGATGTTCTGCGTGCCCAGGTCGTAGGCGAGGTAACGCGTGCTGGCTTCGAGCGCGGCCTTGGCCACGCCCATGACGTTGTAGTGCGGGATGACCTTCTCCGCGCCGTAGTAGCTCATCGCCACGATGCTCCCGCCCTCGGTCATCAGCGGCGCGGCTCCGCGCGCCAGTGCGACGAGCGAATAAGCGCTCACGTCATGGGCGATCTTGAAGGCGTCGCGCGTGGTGTTCACGAAGCGGCCCTCGAGCGCCTCCTTCGGGGCGAAGGCGACGGCGTGGAGCAGCAGGTGCAGCTTGCCGAACTTCTGCTGCACGGCGGCAAAGACCGCGTTGATGTCCTCATCCTTGGTCACGTCGCAGGGCAGCAGCAACGTGTCCGGGCCGAAGGTGGAGACGAGTTCCTCGACGTTCTCCTTGAGGCGTTCCCCCTGATAGGTGAACGCCAGCGTGGCCCCGGCCTTGTGCCAGGCCTGCGCGATGGCCCACGCGATGGAGCGCTTGTTGGCGACGCCGAAGACGAGTCCGATCTTGCCTGCGAGTAACGACATAGTGAGGCCAGCATGCCGGCAAAAAGGGCCAACGTTCAACGCCCAACTTTCACCGCTTACCGCCGCAGGCGCAGACCCACCAATCCCGCCAGTCCGATCAGCAGCAGTCCCGTGACGCCGAATGCGCCGGCGTGCGGTTGGGCGGGGGCGAGCCAGAGCGCGCCAGCCCCCACCGCCGGGCCGAGACAGATGCCCAGGCCGATGGCGGCTTCGTGGATGCCGCCGTGTTCGCCCTGCGTTTCGCCCACGTCCATCGAGTAGAAGAGCGAGGCGTAGTAGAGCAGGCCGGTGGCGAGGCCGAAGATGACTTGCGCGGCGATCAGCAGGGCGAAGGAGCGTCCCAGTAGCAGCACCACGTAGGCGGTGATGAGCGCGAGGAACGCCGCGAGCATCCAGCGGAAGCGGTAGTGCCAGCCGCCCCAGCGCCAGAGGAGGGCGAAGGTGCCGAGGCGCGCCGCCTGCCAGACGGCCCAGAACCAGCCGCTTTGCGCGACGGTGAGGCCGAGTTCGGCCGCGCGGCCGGGGATGACGGCGAGCAGGGAGTTGATGGCGATGTAAGCGAAGGGGTTGGCGAGCCAGGCCATTTTGAGGAAGGTCACGGGAGAGACGGGCTGCTGAAGGGCGGCGGCTTCCGGGTGGTGCGGTTCGGCGGCCGGGGGCGGGGGCGCGTCGTGGGGCAGGCCCTCCAGGTGGAGCACGCCGATGAACTGCGCGGTGTAGATGGCGGCGGGCACCCAGAACAGGCTGCGGGGGCCGAGCGTTTCAAACAGGGTGCCGCCGGCGAAATACATCAGCCCGGCGCACCCGGACCAGGTGAGGTTGTAGATGCCGACCATGTGCTGGGTGCCGGCGTCGGATTCGCCGTGGGTGGCGTGGGCTTCCAGCGCGGGCCAGGTGAAGCACATGGCGACCGTCCAGAGGGCCATGCTGAGAAAGAGGCCGGCCAGGGTCGGCAGCAGGCCGCCGACCGTCATGGCGCAGGCCATGCCCGCGAAGCCGACTTTCATGGAGGCGGTCAGGCCGCGCCGTTGGGCGAAGCGGCCGCCCAGCCAGGCGGCGGGCACGTAGATCAGCCCGTGCAGCGCACCGACGAGCAGGTTCTCGCGGTCGCCGAAGGCGTGCTGCTGCTGGAGCAGGAAGAAGACGTAGTTGCCGAAGTAGGCGCAGCCGAGGGTGTTCAGGCCGGTGAGCAGAAACCCGATGGCTTTGCGGCGGGACATGGGGAAGTGCGGAATGCGGAGTTCGGAATGGGGCGCGCGGGTCAGGTGGGCGGCGAACTAGGTTTCCGCGTTCCGCTTTCGCCGTTGCGCACTTCCGCGAGGGCTTGGCGGCAATACCACTTCACGGCGTTGGTCATGGGCGGTTGCAGCGTGTCAAGATCCGCCGCGCTGCACCAGCGGATGTCGTGGTGCTCCTCGGGGGCGAGGGTCACGTCGCCGCCAACGGGACGCGCCCAGTAGATCATGCCGATGTGCTCGTGCGTGTCGCTGATGCGGTGGATGTCGAGGAAGCGCGGGGCGATGAGCGCGCGGGTGCCGGGTTCGGTGGTGGGCGGGCGTTCGCCGACGAGTTCCACGTCCAGGCCGCTCTCCTCTTTGGCTTCGCGGAGCGCGGCGATTTCCGGGTCTTCGTCCAGCTCGATGTGCCCGCCGAGTGGCAGCCACTTGCCGAGCTTGCGGTGCAGGATGAGCAGCACCTTCGCGTCGTGGACGACGAAGATGGCCACCGTGAAATCTATCTTCTCATGGATGTGCGCCATGGCGGCGCGGACAGTGTCGGCGGCGCGGCGGGCTGTCAACGGGTGGTCCCGCAGCTCACGGCAGCGCGAAGTAGTCCGGCCCCTGGTAGCGACCGTCCGCGAGCTTGGCGATTTGCATGAGCACGTCGTTGACGAGTGTGCTGGCGCCGAAGCGGAAGAGATCGGGCGTGAGCCAGTCGTCGCCGAGGGTTTCCTTTACCATGACGAGGTAGGCCAGCGCCTGCTTGCTGGTGCGGATGCCGCCGGCGGGCTTCATGCCGATGCGGATGCCAGTGGCGAAAAAGTGGTCGCGGATGGCTTCGAGCATGACGAGCGTGACGGGCATGGTGGCGGCGGGCGTGACCTTGCCGGTGCTGGTCTTGATGAAGTCTGCGCCCGCGTCCATCGCGAGCTGGCTGGCGAGGCGGACGTTGTCGTAGGTGACGAGTTCGCCGGTCTCGAAGATGACTTTCAGGTGCGCGGGGCCGCAGGCTTCCTTCGTCGCGGCGATTTCATCGGACACCTTCGCATGCTCACCGGCGAGAAACGCGCCGCGGTCAATGACCATGTCAATTTCGTCCGCGCCATCGGCCACGGCGCGGCGCACCTCGGCGAGCTTCGTGGGCAAGGGATACTGGCCGCTCGGAAAACCCGTCGCCACGGCGGCGACATGCACCGGCGAGTCCGCGCCGAGAAACTGGCGCGCGTGCCGGACCATGTTCGGATACACGCAGACGGCGGCGCAGGGCGGCACGGCGAAGCGCGGTTCGGCGGGGGCGAGGGCCTTGCGGCAGAGGAAGGCGACCTTGCCGGGCGTGTCTTTGCCTTCGAGCGTCGTGAGGTCCATCATGCTCACCGCGAGCTTGAGCCCGGCGAGCTTGGCGTCGGCCTTGATGCTGCGCTTGGCAAAACTGGCGGCGCGCTCGTCAGCCATGATCTGGTCCACGGTGGGAACGACGGGAACCCGGAAGGAGGAATGCGGAACGCGGAGTGGCGCGGCAGCCAAGGCTTTCATCGGGGTGAACGTAGCGTCGGGGGCTACGGGTGTCGAGGCGGCACCGCAGGCCACCCGGGCCCGGCGCGAACGGTTCCGGGTGAGGCGTGACATTGGGCTCGCCTCCCGTATGATCCGCGCACGGCCCAACACCCGACATGCCATGGTATATTTCACCGTCTATCTCAAGAACCTCAACAATGGCAGCGGCTACGTGGACACGGCGCTGGCTGACGACCAGTTGATGCGGGATTACCTGCAGTATCTCGACATCGGCGTGAAGGCGCACAAGGCCTACGCGGTCGTGGATGGCGCGAACCACGACGCGCCGGTCGGTGTGTTCGCCGTCAATCTCGCCGATGTCGCGGCCATCACCGCCACCGTGCCGCGGCAGGAGGTTCAACCGGACCTCTTCGATGCGCCGGAGGCTCCGGCTGCTCCGCCCGCTTCGGAAGCCGCGGCCCCGGCTTCGATGGTTGAGCCAGTTGCACCGGCACAGTAAGGTGGGGTGAGCATGTGCCAGCCCGTCGAGCCGCCGGTTCCAGCTTCCGCCCGCCGTTTCGACGTCCCCATCCATCCGGTCGCGGCCGCCGCGTTGGTGTTCGTGGACAATCTTTGGATGCTCGCGGATTGGAACGCCGTGACCTGGTGGCTCACCATCCCCCTGAGCTTCGGCTCGGTCTCCCTCACCACGGTTTTGTTCCAGCGCTTCCTGCACCGGGACAGCTGGGGTAAAGCTGCGGGCAAGGGGCTGCTGCTCGGCGTGCTGGCCGGCGTGCCGACCTCCATCACGGGAACGCCCGTGGGGCTGGCGCTGCTGACCTGGGCAGGCATCCTGCGGGCGAAGGGATCCTCCAGCTTGCTGCCCGGCGGCAGGGACTTGCGCGCCCTTGTCCCGCCGGCGGCCGCCAGCGGTGACTCGCTTCATGTGGTGGCCGCCACGCCGACTGAAACCCCCTCGTCGTCCCTGTCCCGGAGGCCGCGGGTCGAACCGTGGTGGGTCAAGGTCGCCCTGGTCCTGCTGCTGTGCGGAACGATCCTCCTGGCCACGAAGATGGTTCTCGACCGCATGGGCGGTCTGGCCGCGAAGTTCCGACAACAGACCATCACCGAGACCTTTTTGTCCGCGCTGCCGACGTTGGCACGCACGCCCGGCGGCACGCTGGAACTTGCCACCGCCACGTCCACCGAGACCCTGACCCGCACGGACGAGAAGACCATTGCGTGGGACATGATTTATCTCGGGAAAACCGTTTCCGAAATCTCCGTGCCCGTGACCTACCGCTACCACTTGAACCTGCGTGACGCCTGGAAGCTCGAAGTCTCGGGGAGCACCTGTATCGTGCGCGCGCCCGCCATCCGCCCCACGCTTCCGCCGGCGATTCACACGGACCGGATGCAGAAGCGCTCGGCGGCCGGCTGGGCGCGGTTCGACGCCGCGGAGCAGTTGGCCGAACTGGAACGCAGCCTCACGCCGCGCCTCGCCCGGCACGCGGCCGACCCCCGTCGCCTCGCGCTCGTTCGCGAGGAATGCCGCAAGACCGTGGGTGAGTTCGTCCGCGACTGGCTCCTGCGCGAGGACCACTGGCGGCGCGACCGCTTCACCAGCATCAAGGTGGTTTTCGCCGATGAGCCGGAGACAAAACCAGAGCTTGCCACGCCGGCGGTTTCCCTGAAATAGTCCGCACACGTAATAATTATTTTATGAGCACTGTTCCTCACCTGCCCGTTCTCCGTCTCGGTCGCAACTATGAGTCGCTGGAAAAATTTGAGGTCAAGGACCACAAGACCGGCGAGATCAAGGCCCTGGTCTCCAACGTCAACGCCGGCATCGTCCGCCGCGACCTGGGCAAGATCAGCTCCGCCCGCTCTGCCCTGAAAAAGTTCACCTGTGCCCAGCTCATCGAACTGTCCGCCAAGGCGGGCGACCTCTTCCTCAACGGCACCCTGCCGCTGGGCGACCAGGGCCACACGCAGTCGCCGCAGCAATACATCGAGACCCTATCCTGCACCAGCGGCCTGCCGTGGAACATGGTCCGGCGCAACATGGACAAGATTCACTTCGCGCTGACGAACATGAAGTTCGTGCTCAACGGCCTCTCGCGCGGGCTGGATCTGGGCATCCTCGACGCCGGCACCGGCGAGCAGTTCGGCACGAAGCTGAGCTACTTCCCGACGTGCCACGCGCTGGGGTTGGTGATGCCAAGCAATTCGCCGGCGGTGAACTCGCTGTGGATTCCCGCCATCTCGCTCAAGACGCCCGTGGTAATCAAGCCGGGCCGCGAGGAGCCCTGGACGCCGTATCGCCTCATTCAGGCGTTCATCGCCGCGGGTGTCCCGGCGGAGGCTTTTGGTTTTTATCCGACCGACCACGAGGGGGCAGGGGAGATCCTCAAGTCCACCGGGCGTTCGCTGATCTTCGGCGACAAGAACACCATGGCCCAATACGCCAACAACCCCGCCATCCAGCTCCACGGGCCGGGCTGGAGCAAGTTCCTGATCGGCGAAGACTGCATCGAGAACTGGCGCGACTACATTGACGTGATCGCCGGTGCCATCTCCGACAATGGCGGGCGCTCCTGCATCAACGCCTCCGCCGTTGTCGTCCCGAAATACGCCGCTGAAATCGCCGAGGCGCTGGCGCAGAAAATCGGGCCGTTTGCCCCGGCGCGTGCGGAGGACCCGAACGCCCGGCTCTCCGGCTTCGCCAACCTCAAGATGGCCGACTTCATCGACGCGCAGATTGAGGACGGCTTGAAAGTCCCCGGCGCGACGGATGTGACGGCCAAGTATCGCAACGGCCCGCGCAAGGTGGTCTTCGAGGGCGGCACCTACATGCGGCCGACCATCGTGCTGTGCGACAGCTTTGCGCACCCGCTGGCCAACAAGGAGTTCCTCTGCCCCTACGCCAGCGTCGTCACCTGCCCGCAGTCGGAAATGCTGCACAAGATCGGCTACACTCTGGCCGCAAGCGTCATCACCAAGGACGCCAAGTTCATCGAGGCCGTCACGGACTTCGCGGAGATCGACCGCCTGAACATCGGGCCGGTCTCCACGATGAAGATCTCCTGGGACCAGCCGCACGAGGGCAACATGTTCGAGTTCCTCTGGAAGCGCCGGAGCATTGAGCGCGCGTGGTAAGCGCAGCCGTGAGCGGGACACTCCTGTCCCGCCGCCGGGCTAAATCAACCAGAGCGGACAAGAGTGTCCGCCTCACTTCATCAGATGCACGCGGACGCTGAACGCCACCTGTCCAAGGCCGACCGCGTGCTCGCGCGCGTCATCCGCGACGTGGGGCCATGCAAATTGCGCCCGCGCCGGAACTGCCCGCCCTACCAGTCCCTGGTGCAGGCCGTGACGCACCAGCAGCTCAACGGCACGGCGGCGCAGACCATCCTCAAGCGCTTCATCGCCCTGTTTCCCGGAGCGAAATTTCCGCCGCCCGAAGCGGTGCTGGCCGCGCCGGACGAGCGTCTGCGCAGCGCCGGTTTGTCGCGGGCCAAGACGGCGGCCATCAAGGACATCGCCCACAAAGCGACCACCGGCCATGTCCCCACGCGCCGCGCGGCCGCGCGATTGAGCGATGCGGAGCTGGTCGCGCGCCTCACGGAGATTCGCGGCGTCGGGCCTTGGACCGTCGAGATGTTCCTCATTTTCACCCTTGGCCGCCGCGATGTGTTACCCGTGGGCGACTACGGCGTGCGCTGCGGCTTCGCCAAGGCTTACGGTTGGAAGGAACTGCCCACGCCGAAGGAACTCCTCGCCGAGGGCGAACGCTGGCGGCCCTACCGCTCCATCGCGTCGTGGTATCTGTGGCGCGTGCTGGACGCAAAGTAACGCCTTTGTCCGGTAGGGCAGTTGGGGGCGGTCGCGCAAAAACTCCGCTTGCCAAGGGTGCGCCCGGCTAGCAGATTCGCCCAGACCCATTTAAGGCCATGAACACGTCGCGCCATCCCGCTCGGGCCGCTGGTTTCACCCTCATCGAACTTCTGGTCGTCATTGCCACCATCGCCATTCTCGCGGGGATGCTGCTGCCTGCCCTGAGCAAGGCTAAGGAAAAAGCCAAGCGCACCCAGTGTCTTTCAAATCAAAAGCAGGTTGCACTCGCCTTCATGATGTATGCGGCGGATCAGGATGATCGCACGCCCTATCAGAACGCGGGCAACGTTAACTTCTTTGCCACGTCCACCACCCCGAACTTTCTCGGCGTTTTGCAGCCGAACCTGGGCACCAACAGCAAGGCTTTCACTTGCGTCGCCTCACGGTTGGAGTGGCAGGCTGCGGCCAACGCGGCCGACGCAAACAACGACACCATTTACATCGGCAACGCGGTGGTGATGGGGGCCAACAGCTTCGTGCGGCGGGTGGCGAATGTGCCGAACCCCAGCCGCATCATCAGCATGCAGGAGAGTTCCGCGCGAACGCACGTGGCGTGGCTCCGCCCTTCTGGAACTGGCACGCCCCGCACTTACACAAACTGGCACCTGACCCGTAATCCCAATACTTATCCCGGTCTGGCTTACCCCTACTGGGAATGGTATTCATCGAATCATCAGGGTGGCGGAAACCTGATTCACATGGATGGACATGTCGAATGGCGGCATCACACCAAGCTTACCAGCGGCGATTTCGGGCTGTTGAACGCGGCCGGCCAAGACACGGACACTGTGGCGGCACCCTTTACCGCCAGCTACACCGCCGCGTTTTGATGGCAGGCTGGTTCACGCCGCACGGGAATCGAAGATGAAGACGCTCGTCCTTGTCGCCGTGGTTGTGGCGTTCGTATCGGCAGCCCCGGGGTGTCGACGCAAGCGGGAGGCCCCCGCGGCCCCCGCATCAGTGCCGGTTGCCGCCACTGAAGCCGCGGCGGCGTCTCAAACGGCAGGCAAGGCAGCCCCGCAGGCCCAGCGGCCGGCATCCCTTCCCGCGCCCGACTTCTTGCCCACCGCGCCAGCGGATGCCTCGTTGCGTTTGCCGGTGCACCAGGAACTCACCGGCGCAATCCACCTGTATCAGATGGACCACCAAAAGCTGCCGGCTGACTTCACCACGCTAGTGCGGGAAAAATATCTGCCCGCCCTGCCCAAGCCGCCGCCCGGCAAGCGCTTCGCCCTCGATCGCAACCGCCTTCAAGTTGTCATCATGGACTAACGGCCGGTGCTGCCCGACAGCAAATCCCGCTCGTAGGTCTTGTTGATCAGGTAGTCCTTCCCCAGCGCATCCGCCAGCGGGTCAATCTCAGCTCCGCTGAAGCCAAGGTGCAGATGGCGACGCCAGCCTTCGGCGAACTTGAACCGCTTCGAGAGCTTGCCGACGGCACGGGACATTTCCTCCATTGAGCGCAGGTAGGAGTTCATGCCCTGGCTCACGTCCAACCAGCCTTGCTGGCTCTGGTGCGCGGCGAGCGCGGCGAGCTTGGTGGCGTGGACGGCGGTGGTGTTCACGAATGCGCCGGGGATGATCCGCCGCCGCAGCGGGTCGCACAGGCCATGCGGCATGGCATGGTAGAGGGTCACATCGTGCGCGTAGGTGGGGCGCGGCGGGGTGGTGTGGAAGTTCGGCATTCCGTGGGTGAACGCCGCGGTCACCGTGAGCCGGCAGGTGTTCATGTGGTCCTCCATGTAGTCCTGCGGCGAGTGCGTGAGGATGACGCTGGGCTGGGCCTCACGGATGACGGCCGCGAGCCGGCGCAGGGTCTTCACCTCGTAGAGGATTTCCAAATCGTCGCACAGGGGCGGGTGGAAGTGCGCGCCGAGAGTCTTCGCCGCCGCCTTGGCCTCGGCCAGCCGCACGCGCCGGGTTTTGGCCGGGCTGAATTCGACGCTGCCGCAGTTGCCGGTGGAGAGGTTGAGGTAGTGGGTTTCCCAGCCGCGCTGCTTGAGCAGGAGCAGGGTGCCGGCGGCGACGAACTCGATGTCGTCCGGATGCGCGAAGATGGCGAGGGCGGATTTCATGGGGAAAGAAGGAACGGGAAGCCGCCGCCGCTGGCAATGCCGTTCTTTGTCCGGCCCGCTTTTGCCCTTTGAGCTTTCGCAGCCCGCTTTTACAGTCCCGCGCACATGAAGCCAAAGGGCACAGTTTATTTGGTAGGCGCGGGACCGGGCGATGCGGGTCTGCTCACGCGCCGCGGCGCGGAGCTCCTGGCGCGCGCGGACGTGGTGGTCTATGACGCGCTGGTCAACGCTGACCTGCTCCGCCTCGCGCCCAAGTCCGCCGAGTTCATCTACGGCGGGAAGCGCGCCGCCGCCCATGCCATCCCGCAGGAGGAGCTGAACCAGCTGCTCGTGACGAAGGCCAAGGAAGGCAAATGTGTCGTGCGGCTCAAGGGCGGCGATCCCTACATCTTCGGCCGTGGCGGCGAGGAGGCCGAGGAACTGGCGGCGGCGAAAGTGCCGTTCGAGGTGGTGCCGGGCGTCTCTTCGTTCATCGCGGGGCCGAACTATGCGGGCATTCCCGTCACGCACCGCGACCATTGCTCCAGCTTCACCGTGCTCACCGGGCATGAAGACCCGACCAAGGACGAGAGCAGCATTGACTGGGCGCAGCTGGCCAAGTCCACGGGCACGAAGGTCGTGCTCATGGGCGTCGAGCGCATCCGGCGCATCGCGGAGCAGCTCGTGGCGCACGGCATGGCGGCGGACACGCCGGTCGCGCTGGTGCGGTGGGGCACGACGGGCCGGCAGCAAAGCATCGAAGGCACGCTGGCCACGATTGCCGACGTGGTGGACAAGGCGAAGTTCACCGCACCCGCCGTGACGATCATCGGCGGTGTGGTGAAGCTGCGCGGGAAGCTGAACTGGTTCGAGAAGCGTCCGCTCTTCCGCCAGCGCATCGTCGTCACGCGCACGCGGGAGCAGGCCAGCGACCTGGCCCGCCAGCTGGTGGAGCTCGGCGCGGACGTCCTGGAAATCCCCACCATCAAGATCACCGCGCCGTCGAAACGCGAGGTGCTGGCCGAGGCGATGGGTGGGTTGGGCACTTACCAATGGATCGTCTTCACCAGCCCGAATGGGGTCACCAGCTTCTTTGACTATTACTTCAAAGCCTTCGACGACATCCGCGGGCTCGGCTGCGTGCGGCTCGCCGCGGTCGGCCCGGCCACGGCGGCCAAGCTGAAGGAACTGCACCTCTCCGTGGACGCGATGCCGGACAAATATGTCGCCAAGGACATTGCCAAGGCCATCGCGACCAAGGACGACTTGGAGAACCTGCGCATCCTCCTGCTGCGCGCCGAGGTGGCGAATCCTGAGCTGCCGAAGCTCCTGGAAGAGCAGGGGGCCATCGTGGACGACGTGGCCGTGTATCAGACCGTGCCCGAGACCGAGGATTTGACCGGTGCTGCCGCGCGCCTGCGGGAGGACGGCGCGGACTGGCTGACCTTCGCGAGCAGTTCGGCGGTGGAGAATTTCCACGCGCGCTTCAACCTGCCGGAGCTGCTGAAGAAGTTTCCCACGCTCAAGACCGCGAGCATCGGCCCCGAGACCACGAAGGCGCTCGTCGCGCTCGGCCTGAAGCCGACCGTGGAGGCAAAGCAGCACACGATCGACGGGCTGGTGAAGGCGGTTCAGGGCTGATGGGCCGGCTTCAGTTCGCACCGGGCTTGCCAAAGTGCGTGCGACCCGATGCCATGTCGCCATGTTCCAATACTTGGCGCACGCCGCTGACAAATCCTGGCAACCCGGCCCTTACGCTGGCGTTGAACTCAAAGTCCTCCACAAGCACGAAGCCACCGGCGGGCTCGTTGTCCTTCGCAAGTTCGCCGCCGGCACGCAAGTGCCCGCGCACACGCACCCCGCCGCCAACGAGTGGGCTTACATACTGAGCGGCGAGTGGGTGGAATCCGAAGTGACCTACGGCCCCGGCACGCTCTTCCACGCTCCGAAGGGCGAACGTCACGGGCCGCACTTCGCGAAGACCGAAGTTTTGAGTCTCACTGTTTTCGATGGGCCCCTGACGGTTGCTTGAAATGTCCTATGAACACCGACTCAGCCGCGAAGGGACGCAAAGTGCGCAGAGCAAGTCCCGCTTGGTTCGCCCTTTGCGCACTATGCGTCCTTTCGCGGCTAATCTTCCCGTCTACCGTTTTTGCAGCCGAGCGCGGCATGGTCGCCACGGTCCACCCGCTCGCGACTGAAGCCGCCGTGGATGCGATGCGTCGTGGGGGCAACGCCGTGGACGCCATTGTCACCGCTGGCCTCGTCCTCAGCGTCGTGGACAGCCACAACTCCGGCATCGGCGGCGGCTGCTTCCTCGTCATCCGGCGGGCGAACGGCGAGGTCGTGGCGATTGACGGGCGCGAGATGGCCCCGGCCAAGGCCACACGCGACATGTTCGTGCGCGACGGCAAGGCTGTGGCCGAACTCAGCCAGACCGGTGCGCTTGCGGTGGGAGTGCCGGGCGAGATCGCCGCGTTTCATCAGGCGGTCTCGAAATATGGGAAGCTCCCGTGGGCGGACCATTGCCTCGCCGCCGCGCGCGTGGCCGAGGCGGGCTTCCCGGTGACCCGCAACTACGCCAGCCGGCTTGCCGGAGTGGCGAAGGACCTCGCCAAGTTCCCCGCCAGCCGCGCGATTTTCCTCCGTCCCGATGGCTCGCCCTGGCAGGCCGGCGACACGCTGCGACAGGCCGAGCTTTCCCGCACCTTTCGCGCGCTGGCGGTGCAGGGGCCGGACTGGTTTTATCGCGGCCCGTTCGCGAAGCTCACGGCGGCTTGGATGCGTGCCAACGGCGGTCTGCTCACCGAGGCCGACTTCGCGAACTACGCCGCCAAGCCGCGTCCGCCGCTCCGCACGACCTATCGCGGCCACGAAATCATAGGCTTCCCGCCGCCCAGCTCCGGCGGCGTCCATGTGGCGCAAATACTGAACATCCTCGAACAGTTCGACCTCAAGGCGATGGGCGCGGACTCGCCGGACTTCGTCCACGTCGTCGCCGAGGCTATGAAGCTTGCCTTTGCCGACCGCGCTCATTGGCTCGGCGATCCCGACTTCGCGCCCGTGCCGCGCGGCCTCGTGGACAAGGGCTACGCCGCGCAGCTCGCCAAGAAGATTGATCTCAAGAAGGCCGCGCTCGTTCCCAAGCACAACACGCCGCCGAACTCGACGACCGATGTCTTCGGCAAGCACACCACGCACTTCTCCGCCGCCGACGCCGAAGGCAACTGGGTGGCCTGCACCGCGACCATCAACACCAGTTACGGTTCGAAAGTCGTCGTGCCCAGCACCGGCGTCGTGCTCAACAACGAGATGGACGACTTCTCCGCGCAGCCCGGCACGGCGAACTTCTTCGGCCTCGTCGGCGCGGAGGCCAACGCCGTCGCGCCCGGCAAGCGCCCGCTCTCCAGCATGTCACCGACGATTGTGCTGAAGGACGGCCAGCCCATCCTCAGCGTCGGAGCAGCCGGCGGCCCGACCATCATCACGCAGACCTTGCTGGCCATCCTGCACGTCGTGGACTTCGGGCGCGATCCGGCGGAAGCGCTCGCCCAGCCGCGCTTCCACCAGCAGTGGAGCCCGGATGAGCTGCGCATCGAAAACACCTTCCCCGACGCCGTGCGCCGCGAGCTTGAACGGCGCGGGCACAAGCTCAAGGAACTCAATTCGATGGGCGTTTGCCAGGCCGTGGGCCGCGCGAAGGACGGCAAGAGCTTCCTCGGCTCGCATGACCCGCGTGTCACCGACGGCAAGGCGGCGGGCTTCTGACATTGGTAGAGTCGGGCAACCCGCGAGCCTTCTCCCTTCGCGAAGCGAGGGGAGAAGGTGGCCGAAGGCCGGATGAGGGGTGCGGCCACCAACGCCACGCAGCGAACCCCTCACCCCACCCTCTCCCCTTGCTGCGCAAAGGGAGAGGGAGGGGACGGCTGCGGTGCGAAGGTAGCTCGACCTTCCGATGTCGAGTTTGGTGAATGTCGGCACGGCTGGATCTCGCCATCGGAATGTCGAGCTACTTGGCGCGGATAAAGGCGAGCAGGTCCGCCATGTCTTGGGGTTTCAGGGCGGACTCCATTCCCTCGGGCATTAGTGAGAGGCCGGAACCGAGGAGTTGCTTCAAGTCGGTGCGGAGGATGGTTTCCTCGGTGCCGTCGGCGCCGCGCATGACGAGGTTGTTCGGGGTCTCGGCGGTGATGATGCCGGTGAACTCGCGGCCGGACTTGGTCTCGGCGGTGTAGCCGAGGTAGCGGGCCTCGACGGCGGCGTTGGGGTCGAGGATGGCGGTGAGCAGCCAGTCGGTGTCGCGCGTGGTGGTCATGGCGAGGTCGGGGCCGATCTCGCGGCCCTCGCCCTTGAGCTTGTGGCAGACGCCGCACTGCTTCGTGAACAGCTCGCGCCCACGCGTTTCGCTGCCGGTGAGCGTGGCGACGACGGCGTAGTCCTTGATGACCTTGACGCGGTCGGCGCTGGTGGCGGCGAAGAGTTTCGTGGCGCGGTCGCGGAGCGCGGCCTGCGGGTGGGTGGTGAGCTTCTGGCGCTGGGCGGGGCTGATTTGCGTGGGGGCGACCTGTCCGCGCTCGATGGCGGTGAGGAGGGTGTCAATCCACGCCGGGCGCGAGAGCAGCGCGCTGAGGACGGCCTCGCGGAGCGCGGGGCTGTGGGCCTTCCAATCGGCGAGCAGGGCGCTGGCGGAGTCGGAGCCGCCGAGTTGGGCGAGGGTGGTAACAGCCTCCATTTGCATCGAACTCGGCATTCGAGGCGTCAGCAGGGAAGCAAGGAGAGCCAAATCATCTTTTCGAGTGACTGCATCCCTTCCAAGAACACGGATGCAATGCTGCCGGACTTCCAGCAAAATATTTGGCTCAGTCACATACGCACGCGACTGCTCGTGAATCATGCGACATGAGCCTTCAAGCCGAATGCGTTGTCGACTCGGTCCGCTTGCTAGGAACTGGGGCAAGCTTTGCCCCGCCTTCTCAAGCGCACCATGGAGCGCAGCAAGCACACTAGCGGATAGGATGACCTGCTTGTCGCTCTTGTGGGAGCTGTTCGAGGCTTCGATAAGCTCACTCAACGATTCAAAGTCCTTCTCGGCAACGGCCTGACGAACCAAGCCAGCAGCCAAATCCAACGGTGGGAGGCTGGTTCCGCTGTTCTGAAGCAATGATTGAACAGCAGATGGAATCTTTCCTGTGATGGAACTCAACGCAGCGAGTTGAATGGCGGTGTCGGTTCCAGACGCTGCCTTTGCAGCTTCCATTGCAAGTCTGCCGGCTTGTGACCCCCACTCGCCCGCACTTAGAGCAACTTGGAACCGGACCGTAGCTTTGGCGTCTAACGCGCGGAGTTGGAGGACTATTGCCAAGGATTGTGCTGCATTGTTCGGCTCTCCGTTCGTTTGTTTGCTTGGTTGTGCGAATAGCCTCTCACTCACCCGCACAGAATGTGCGCGGGCTGCTGGATGCGAATCGTCAAGAGCCTTTGCGAGCGCTGTGACATCAATCGAGTTTAGCCCTTCCAGCGTGCAGAGCGCCTGCACCCGCACCTTCGGCTCCTTCGCTTCAAGCACGAGCTTCTTCAACCCTTCCACCGCCGCTTTGTCCTGCCGCTCCACCAACAGCCGTTGCGCGGTGTCGCGTTGCCAGCCACTCGGGGAATCGAGAGCGGCGACGAGTT
>CAZQEW010000001.1:88158-105669 GCA_964591495.1 uncultured Klebsiella sp. | reverse complement strand
ATCTGGCGGTTGCAGAAGGCTTCCACGGCGACTTCGTTGGCGGCGTTGAGCACGGCGGGCAAGGTGCCGCCGACTTCGCCAGCGCGGCGCGCGAGGTTGAGCGAGGGGAAGCGGTCGAGGTCAGGTTCCTCGAAGGTGAGGCTGCCGATCTTCGCGAAGTTCGTCTGCACGCGGTCGCTGCCCACCCGCTCGGGATAGGTGAGGGCGTATTGAATGGGCAGGCACATGTCGGGCGTGCTGAGCTGCGCAATGATGGAGCCGTCCACGAACTCGACCATCGAGTGCACCACGCTTTGCGGATGCACCACGACTTTCACGCGATCCATGCCGATGTCAAAGAGCCACCGGGCCTCGATCATCTCCAGGCCCTTGTTGAAGAGCGTGGCGGAATCAATCGTGATCTTGCGGCCCATGACCCAGCTCGGGTGCTTCAGCGCGCGCTCGACGGTGATGTCGGCAAAGGATTCTTTCGGGTGCAGCGCCTTGTCGCGGAATGGGCCGCCGCTGGCGGTGAGCCAGAGGGCGCGGACGGAGGCGGGCGGCTTGCCGTCGAGACACTGGAAGATGGCGGAATGTTCGCTGTCCACGGCGAGGACTTTCACGCCGTGCTTGCGGGCCTCGTTCATCACGGTTTCGCCAGCCATGACGAGGATTTCCTTCGAGGCGACGGCGATGTCCTTGCCCGCGCGAATCGCGGCAAGGGCGGGCTGCAACCCGGCGGTGCCCACGATGGCGATCAGGACGATGTCGGCCTCAGGCATCGTGGCGAGCTTCAGCAGGCCGTCGTTGCCGGCGTGGACTTGCGCCTTGGTGCCGAGGGCGGCCTGGAGTTCGGTGGCCTTCGCCGGATCCGTGATGGAGATCGCGGCGGGCTGATACTTGAGGGTTTGCGCGAGCAGCAGTTCGGAGTTGCCGCCGGCCGCCATGCCGATGATGCGCAGGCGGTCGGGCAGGTCATCAGCAACCTTGAGCGTGCTGGTGCCGATGGAGCCGGTGGAGCCGAGAAGGACGACGTTTTTCATCAACTGGTTGTCTCTTAATCGTAATCTTACTCTTAATCCTAATCCTGGTCTCTGCTATCTGCGCGCCGCTGGGGAAGCAGATTACGATTAGGATTAAGAGTAAGAGCAGGAGGAGGCAGATTCAGTGCGTCAACACATGCCGCAGATACAGATACATCAGCGGCGCATTGAACAGCAGGCTGTCGAGCAAGTCCAGAATGCCGCCGATGCCGGGGAAGTAGCCGCCGGAGTCCTTCACGCCGGCCTCGCGCTTGAAGAGGGATTCGATGAGATCGCCGATGACGGCCGCGACGCTGAGGATGACTCCGAGGACAAGCGCATGCGTGAGGTTCATTCCGTGCAGCCGCGCTCCGGCGAAATGCGCGAAGGCGACGCTCGCCCCCGTGGAGATCACCACCGCTCCCCCGAAGCCCTCCCAGGTCTTCCCCGGGCTGATGCGCGGGATCATCTTGTGCTTGCCGATAAGCGACCCGGTGCAATACGCCCCAACGTCACTGAACTTGGTCACCACGATGAAGTAGAGCACGTAGAACGTCCCGGCATCCCCGTGGGCACCCGCGGGGAAGCGGAAAAACTCGATCTTCTGGATGAAGTTCAGCAGCCACGGCACATACATCAGGCCGAGCAAGGTGGTCGCCATCGCGACAATGCCATGGGGATTATCCTTGGCGATGAACTGCCGGATGCATAACCCGAGCACAAACAGGATGAGGAAGCTCGTCTCGAAGTCATTCACGCGCGACGGCGAGTCGTGGATGCCGAGCTTGCCGGCACAATGGAGAAAAGTGCCGGCGACCATGAGGAGCCCCGCCGCCATGCCGAACTTGCGGAAGCACACCAGCCCGCGCGCGCGCACCAGCCCGTAAAACTCGAACATCCCGCACGCGGCCAGGAGCAGCATGATGAGGATGAACACCACGTCGGAAATGGTCCGGTTGCCGCAGAACAGCGCGCCGAGCACGACCGCCCACAAGGCGACCGTGCTGGCGAGGCGGCGGAGAAAGACCCTTCCCTTGGAGGGCGCGGCAGGAACGGACGACGGGGCGGCCGGCGACGGCGACTCGTTGGTCATGCGCGCACAGCGTAGCGGCCCGGCGGCGGCGGGGGAAGTTCAACCTCACCGCGGCATGCCCCCACGCCTTTGGGCTTTGTCACGCGGCGCGTTCGCGGCAAGCTCGTGGCGATGAACACGCGGCTGGACCAGGCTTTGGTGGCGCGCGGCCTCTGCGAAAGCCGCGAGAAGGCCAAACGCGCCATCATGGCCGGCCTCGTGCGCGTGAACGGCCAGGTCGCGCGCAAGGCCAGCGACACGGTGCGCGAGGGCGACACGCTCGCGCTCGATGCGACGGAGAAGTTCGTCAGCCGGGGCGGATACAAGCTGGAACACGCCCTCGAACACTTCGGCCTCGCCGTGCGCGGGCTGACGGCGGTGGATTTGGGCGCGAGCACCGGCGGTTTCACCGACTGTTTGCTGCAACGTGGGGCGGCCTGCGTTTTCGCCGTGGACGTGGGCCAGGGCCAGCTCGCGTGGAAACTGCGCAATGACCCGCGTGTGGTCGTGCTGGAAAAGACCAACGCCCGGGAACTCACCGCGGCGAAACTGGCCGCCGCGCTCCCGGCCGCTGATGGCCGGCCGCCAGCGACCGTCGCCGTCGCGCTGGTCGTTGCCGACTGTTCGTTCATCTCGTTGCGGAAGATCCTGCCGGCGGCAGCCGCGCTCCTCGCTCCGGGCGGGCGCATCGTCGCGCTGATCAAGCCACAGTTCGAGGCCGGCAAGGCGGAAGCCGACAAAGGCGAAGGCGTCATTACGGATCCGGCGGTGCACGCCCGCGTGCTGGCGGAGCTGGAAGCGTTTACGCGGGCGGAACTGCCCGGCCTTGCGTGGCGCGGCGTGACGGAGTCTCCGCTGCTGGGGCCGGCGGGTAACAAGGAGTTTCTCGTGTTGCTGGAGCAGGCGTGAGCCGGAGATTTCCGGCGTGCCGCCGGCAGGGCTTCGTGATTTCCTGCCGCCGTGACCGACGAGCCAGTCATTGACCTGCACAGCGATGCCTACTTCATGGGCGAGGCGCTGCGGCAGGCCGCGCGCGCCTACGAGGCGGAGGAAGTGCCCGTGGGCGCGGTCGTGGTGCGGGGCGGGCGCATCATCGCACGCGCGTTCAACCAGGTGGAACTCCTCAAGGACGCCACGGCGCACGCCGAGATGCTCGCCATCACCGCCGCCGAGCAGGCCGTGGGCGATTGGCGGCTCAACGACTGCACGCTCTACGTCACCAAGGAGCCGTGCCCGATGTGCGCCGGAGCGATCGTCCATGTCCGCTTCGGCCGCGTGGTCTTCGGCGTCGGGGATGCCAAAGGCGGTGCGGCGGGCGGCGCGTTGAATCTCCTGCAATTTCCCGGCCTCAACCACCAGTGCGACATCACGCGCGGCGTGCGTGAGGAGGAATGCCGGGCGATGCTGCTGAACTTCTTTTCCGACCGCCGGGCCGCAAACAAGGCCGCGAAGGCTGGGGAGGGAAAGATTTAGCCCCGCTGGGTTGAACGCAGCGCGGACTGCGGAGCCTGACAGGATTTCCGCTCTGCGTCCGCGGCGTTCTTTCGCGGCTCAACTCAGGGAAATCAGCGACACCCGTTCGTTCTTCTCGTTGCGGCTCACGCCCTGCGCCCGCGGGTCGAGCGTGGGCACGCCGTCGACGAGGAACCAGTAGCGGTGGTGGCCGTTGGTCATCAGCACCTGCACCACCCAGTTGCCGTCCGGCGAGCGCTGCATCGGGTGCGAAGTGGGGTTCCAATCGTTGAAGTCGCCCGCGAGGCAGACTGCCTGCGCGTCCGGCGCGACGCAGAAGAAGTTCACGGGTTTGGTGAACGCCTTGTTCGAATAGGCCTTGCCGGAGCCGCCCGGCGCGAGTTTGTAGGTCGCCATGGTGTCTGACCGTTTTCCTCCGTGCCACACCAACGGGCATGGAGGCAACGCGCGGGAAATAATCATCCAATCACCGGTCGAACAAGCGTGAATTTTCCCGGTCCATCGGCGAGTGTCCCCCCATGTCCGTGGACCAAAACCATCCCGCGGCGGATGGAGCGCGCATTGATCGCGAGCGGCTGCAGCGCGCGCTCGCGCAGGCCCGCGCCGCGCTGCTGGCCGAGCGCGGCCCGCACGGACACTGGGAAGGCGAACTCTCCAGCAGTGCGCTCTCGACGGCGACCGCTGTGACGGCGCTGGAACTGTGGCGGCGGAACGCAAAGCCAGCGGACCAATCGCCAGCAGGCGCCGGCCCATCGGCCACTGGCGATCTGCAATCAGCAATCACTGCTGGCCTCCAATGGCTCGCCAAGCACCAGAACGCGGACGGCGGCTGGGGTGACACGACCTTGAGCTTCTCGAACATCAGCACCACGGCGCTCTGCTGGGCGGCCTTCGGCGCAGTGCCGGAGGCAGAGCAGCGTTGGCCGGAGGCGGTGCGGCGGGCAGAGGGTTGGTTGGCGGAAAAGTGTTCAGTAACCAGCAATCAGTGTTCAGACCCGAACACCTCCGGCAACCCTGCGCCAACTGAAAACTGGAAACAGAACACTGAACGCTCCACCCCACCGAGCCGACCGGACGGCAAATCCCAAACCCCAAACCCCAAACTCGAAACCAATCAACTTATCTCCGCCATCATCGCGCGCTACGGCAAGGACCGCACTTTCTCCGTGCCCATCCTCACGATGTGCGCGCTGGCCGGGCGGCTGGGCGAAGGCAAAGCAGCTTGGCAAAAGGTCATTCAGCTTCCCTTCGAGCTGGCCGCGCTGCCGCAGAATTTTTTCGCCACGCTGAAATTGCCCGTCGTGAGTTACGCGTTGCCTGCGCTCATCGCCATCGGACAGGTGCGGCATTATCACCTGCCCACGCGCAACCCGCTGCTGCGCCTGCTCCGCGACCGCGCGCGGGCGAAGACGCTCCGCGTGCTGGAGCGCATCCAGCCGCCGAACGGCGGGTTCCTCGAAGCCACGCCGCTGACGAGCTTCGTCACGATGAGCCTCGTGGGCTGCGGGCTGGCGGACCATCCCGTCGCGCGGCGGGGCGTGGACTTCCTGCTCAAGTCTGTGCGCGCGGACGGGAGCTGGCCGATCGACACCAACCTCGCGACGTGGGTGACGACGCTCGCCGTCAACGCGCTTGGCCCGAGCATTCACGAGGTGATGAGCGCCGAGGAGCGCGGGCGCATCCTCGACTGGCTGCTCGGCCAGCAATACCGCACGGTGCATCCTTACACCGGCGCCGCGCCCGGCGGCTGGGCGTGGACGGATTTGCCCGGTGGCGTCCCGGACGCGGACGACACGGCGGGGGCGCTGCTGGCGCTGAAGCAGCTTGATGACGGCAGCCCGCGCGTGCGCGAGGCGGCCATCGCGGGCGTGAAGTGGCTGCTGGACCTGCAAAACCGCGACGGCGGCATCCCGACCTTCTGCCGCGGCTGGACGAACCTGCCCTTCGACCGCAGCAGCCCGGACATCACGGCCCACGCGCTGCGGGCCATGCTGCTTTGGAAAGCAGAGTTTGCTAATTTTGGTGGGAGGGACTTGCCGCTTTGGCGGGCCGTCCGCTATCTGTTTCAGGCTGAAAACAAGGATTTCACCTGGACTCCGCTTTGGTTTGGCAACCAACGCAATTCCGACGAATTGAATCCCGTTTATGGGACTGCGCGCGTGGTCATAGCCCTTTCTGATATCCACCAATCCTCGGCCCTCGAATTCGGAGTTGCTTGGTTGTCCCAAGTCCAACTCACTGATGGGGGATGGGGAGCGCAGGTGGCCGGCGTATCCTCAGTCGAGGAGACGGCGCTGGCAGTAGAGGCTTTCGCGGATTCGTTACGGGCGATGTCGGATGCCGACTTACGAGAGTCCGCCTGGACTGGACTAACACGCGGCACTGACTGGCTCCTCCGCCGCATCGAAGACGGCACGTGGACGCAGCCCGCGCCCATCGGCTTCTACTTCGCCAAGCTGTGGTATTACGAGCGGCTGTATCCGATGGTCTTCACCGTCGCCGCGCTGGAGGCCGTCGCCCGGCTGGACGCTGCTGCGGCCAGCACTTGCCAAGCCGCGCCGGCCTCCCCACCTTCCCCGCGTTGATGAACGCCGACTACATCGCCCGCAAGGAACGCTGGGCACGCAAAATGGCCGGGCAGGAAAAGCCCGCTGTCCGTTCCGCAGATCGCCTGCCGCCCGGCCAGCGGCAGGTTCACAACTTTCCCGTGCTCGACCTCGGCAACCACCCCGCGGTTCCGTTGGACAAGTGGGAGCTCAAGATCCACGGCCATGTCGAAAACCCGGTCACGCTCAACTGGCAGCAGTTCCTCGCGCTGCCCCAGTTCACGGACACGAGCGACTTCCACTGCGTCACGACCTGGAGCCAGTTCGACATGGTGTTCAGCGGCGTGGCCTTCTTCACGCTCGCGGACCTCGTGAAACCGAAGGCCAGCGCGACCCACGTCTTCTTCAAAAGCCACGACGGCTACTCGACCAACAACCCGCTCGACGTGTGCCTCGACGATGACGTGCTCATCGCGCACACGTGGAACGGCCAGCCGCTGTCCATCGAGCACGGCGGCCCCGCGCGCGTCATCGTGCCGAAGCGCTACGCGTGGAAGGGCGCGAAGTGGATCCGTGAAATCACCTTCCTCGACCGCGACATCCTGGGCTTCTGGGAAGTGCGTGGTTACTCGAACAGTGCTGACCCTTGGACAGAAGACCGCTTCTCCTGACCCGCCATGAACCCCGCCGAAGCCGCCGACGCCATCAAGCAGACCTGCGACGAGATTTCAAAGGCCACGCTTAAACTGCAACCCGCCATCCGCGCCCTGGGCAACCCCGCCGCGCAGGACGAACTGCTCAAGGCCACTTTCGAGCTCACCAAAAACCTCGAGACGGTGAAGAAAATCGTCCGCAAGGCCGCCACGGGCTCGGGCACGCCACTGACTTGAGGCGGCTGACGCCGGCAGACGGTCGCGGCCGAAGAGCCAACTTTTTGTTCACTGGCATTCGGCTGAGCGAGGCGCTGGCCAGCCGATGCGCCTAGAGTTTGCTTCCTGCGGCAAACTCCCCTAAAACCGGTCCATGCGATTCCCAGTCTTTCCGGGCCCGCTTCGCGCAGCCTGCGTTTTGGCCTTCAGTCTTTGCTTTACGGCGCAGGGTCAGTTGCCGCCCGGCGTCACGGACTCCCAAAAACCCGGCGACACGCCGACTTCCCCCGCCGAGTCGCTAAAGAAGATCACTTTGCCGCCGGGCTTTCGCGCGCAGCTTTTCGCCGCCGAGCCGCAGGTCATGCAGCCCATCGCGATGGAGTTCGATGACCGCGGGCGGCTCTGGGTGGTCGAGAACTTCTCCTATCCCGCACTCAAGAAGAACAACGGCGTCACCAACCCCGCGCCCGACCGGATCGTCATCTTCAACGACCGCGATGGCACCGGTCGCAACGTGGAGCGCAAGGTGTTCCTCAACGCCGGCCGCAACGTAACCAGCGCACTGCCGGGCTTCGGCGGCGTATGGGTGTTGTCGCTGCCGGACCTGCTCTTCATCCCGGATGCGAATGGCGATGACGTGCCGGATGGCCCGCCCGAGGTGAAACTCACGGGCTGGAACATCCAGGCGGGGCACAACTTCGTGAACGGCCTCGCGTGGGGCCCGGACGGCTGGCTCTGGGGCCGGCATGGCATCACGACGAAATCCACCGTGGGCCGGCCCGGCTCGCCGACGAACGAGTGGGTGACGCTGGACTGCTCCATCTGGCGCTACCATCCCGTGACGAAGAAATTCGAAGTCGTCTGCCGTGGCACGACGAATCCGTGGGGCTTGGACTGGGACGAGAACGGCCAGGCGTTCTTCTCGAACAACGTCATCGGCCACTTCTGGCACGTCATCCCCAGCGCGTTCTACAAGCGCATGTTCGGCACGCACGAGAACCCGCATCTCTACGAGCTGATGGACAGTTGCTCGGACCACCTGCACTGGGCGGGCGCGAAGTGGCAGGACAGCCGCACCGGCGCGGAACACGCGGCGCTCGGCGGCGGCCACTCGCACTGCGGGCTGATGATTTACCAGGGTGACAACTTCCCGCCCGATTGGCGCGGGCGGGCCTTCATGGGCAACATCCACGGCAACCGCGTGCTCTACGATGTGCCTTCGCGCAAAGGCTCCGGCTACACCGCGAAGCATGGTGACAACTTCCTGATGGCGAACGACCCGTGGTTCCGCTCGACCGTGCAAATCACCGGCCCCGACGGCGGCGTGTTCATCGCCGACTGGAGCGACCTCGGCGAGTGCCACGACAGCGACGGCTCGTATCGCAGCAGCGGACGGATTTACAAGGTCACTCATGGCACACCGAAGCCGGCGGTTAATTTGAACCTCGCAAAACTCAGTGACACCGAACTCATCAAGCTACTCAGCCACGCGAACGAGTGGCACCGCCGTCACGCACAGCGGCTTCTGCAAGAGCGGGCGGCGGCGGGCAAACTGGAAAAAGGCACCGTGTCGTCTTTGCGAACGCTGCATGCGGCGGAGAAGGATTTGCCGAGGCGGCTCCGCCTGTCGTGGGCCTTGCATGTTATCGGCGGCACTGACGAGGCATTCCTAACGGGACAACTCACGCACACGAGCGAGCACGCACGCTGGTGGGCCATCCGTTTGCTGACCGAGGACAAGCAAGTTTCCCCTGCCCTGCTGGCGAAATTCGTGACGATGGCCCGCGAGGACAAATCCGCCTTCGTCCGCCTCGGCCTGTCCTCCGCGCTGCACCGCCTGCCGGTGAACGACCGTTGGGACCTCGCCACCGCCCTGCTCGGCCACGCCGAGGATGCCGCCGACAAAGACCTCCCGCTGCTCACCTGGTATGGCATCGAGCCCGCCGTCGCCGCCGACCCGGCCAAGGCCGCACTGCTGCTCGCCAAGTGCCAGCAGCCGCAAGTGCGCCAGTTCATCACCCGCCGCCTGACGGCGAAGTAGCCGCCAGCTGAAGCCCCCCGCGCCCACACATTATGAAACCCAACAACGCCGCTGAGCAGGCCTCTTTCCTCTGGCCCTTTGCACAGCCGGGTGAGAGGGCCGGGCTGAGGGGTTTCGTCGAGCGGACAGTTTTCCCCCTCAATGCGCGCTGGGAGAGGGCTTACAGCGTGACGTCGGTTGGACTGGTCGTGATGTGGGCTTTCGCCGGCCTGCTGACTGCCCCCGCATTCGCCCAAACCTTCGCCACGAACCTCTTCATCCACGCCCAACGTGGCGAGGTGCCCATCCTCATCACCGCGCCACACGGCGGCTCGCTGGCCATTCCCGGCGTGCCAAAAAGAGTCGGCCCGGAAGGCGAGCGCAAGAGCGGCAAGTTCGTTACGGCCCAGGACTCCCGCACCTTCGAGCTGGCGACGTCCGTGGCCAAGCGGGTCGAAGAAATCACCGGCAAGAAGCCCTACCTCGTGGCCAGCAAGGCGCACCGGCAATATGTGGACCCGAACCGTCCGGAGAAGGAAGCCGTGGAGCATCCCAAGGCCGCCGCCGTCCACGCCGCATTCCACGGGCACGTGCGGGAGTTCGTGGACGAGGTGCGGAAGAAGTTCCCCCACGGTGCGCTGCTGCTGGACATCCACGGGCAGTCGGCTTTTCCCGACACGCTGATCCGCGGCACGCAAAACGGAACGACCGTGATGCGGATGGTGGAGCAGCACGGGCTGGTTGCCTTGACCGGGGAGGCGAGCATCCTCGGCTTCATGGCGGCCAAGGGCGTGAAGGTCGAGCCGCCCAACACTCCGCCCGGCAATCCGCCGGAGCCCGGTGGCTACAATGGCGGATGGATCGTCCGCAGCTACGGCAGCCACACCACCAACGGCGTGGACGCGATCCAGTTGGAGTTTGGCTCCGCCCTCCGCGCGGACGTGAAGCGGCGCGAGGAGATGGCGAACCTGCTGGCTGAGGCCATCAAGGCCTACGCGAGGAAGCATCTGGCCAAGTAACGCACCTCGCGCTTGCCCGACGCCGGTGGCCCGTGTTACCGGAAGCCGTGCCGGAAACTCGCCCCGCCTCCAATCGCCGCCGCCCGCCCCGCCGTTCTGAGCATGAAGGCGACGACGCGCCAGCTCCGGTGGCGGCTCCCGATCCCTTCGGTCGTTGGCTGAAGCTGGCCGCCTCGGTCATCGAGCATGCCTCCCGCGCCCATCCGGCCGACGCAGTGCTGCGGGAGCATTTGCGCACCACCCGGGGCTGGACCAAGGCCGAGACCGCGCAGGCCAGTCAGGCGGTGTTTTCGTTTTATCGCTGGGGCGGCTGGATCAACGGCGACCTGAAGCTGGAATCGCAGATCCGCTCAGCGCTGGAGTTCGCGGACGAATTTGCCCGGCGGCCCCATGCCTTTTCCGATGCAGAATTGCTTGCGCGCACGCTGCCGGAGTGGGTCTCTGCCGCGGTGCCCGTCAGCGCCGCATGGGTGCGGGCGCTCCAGGGCGAACCAGCCCTCTGGCTGCGGACCAAGCCTGGCCGTTCCCTCTCCCTCTCGCAGGTGCTGGGGCACATGCGGCCCGGTCCCTGGCCGGATTCGCTGGCCTATGGCGGCGAGGAAAACCTGTTCCGCCGGCCGGAGTTCCATGCCGGCGAATTTGAAATTCAGGACATCGCCTCGCAGGCGGTCGGCCTCGCGTGTGCCCCCCAACCTGGCGAAACCTGGTGGGACGCCTGCGCCGGGGAAGGTGGCAAACTGTTGCACCTCTCCGTGCTCATGCAGGGCAAGGGCCTGATTTGGGCGAGTGACCGCGCCGAGTGGCGGCTAAAAAAACTTCGGGTCCGCGCAGCCCGGGCGCGCTGCTTGAACCAACGCACCAAGCCCTGGGACGGCAGCGCAAAGCTGCCCACCAAGACGCGCTTCGACGGCGTGTTGTTGGACGCACCCTGCAGTGGCGTCGGCACCTGGCACCGCAACCCCCACGCCCGCTGGACGACGACCCTGGACGACGTGCGGGAGCTGGCGGCCGTGCAGCTGCGGTTGCTGGATCACGTCGCCCCGTCCGTGAAACCGGGCGGCAAGCTGATCTACTCTGTGTGCACCTTGACCCGCGCCGAGACAGCCGAGGTGGCCGCCGCGTTTCAGGCCTCTCACCCGGAGTTCACGCCGCTGCTGCTAACGAACCCATTCCATCCCAACGAGGCCCCCCAAACGCAGATGCTGCTCTGGCCCCAGGCGACGGGCGGTGGCGGGATGTTCATCGCCGGGTGGCAACGCAACTTATGATCCAGGTTCGACTCCACACTCCCGCCGGTTGGGCGCGCCTCGCGCTGGGACTTTGCCTGATGGCCCTGGCCCAGGGCTCGAACGTTGCGGTGGCGGCGGCCCCGAACGCGGCGAGAGAAGAGGTCCATGAATACACCGGGACCATGGAGCCGGGCCTGAAAATCGGGATGGGGCTGGCCTTCAGTCCGGACGGGCGGACGGTGAGGGGAACCTACTTCTACAACCGCTTTGGCCAGGACATCCGCGTGGAAGGCGAACTCACCAACCGACAGGTGACTTTACGGGAACATGATGCGCAAGGGCGGGTGACGGCGCGGTTCATGGGCGAATTCCCGCCCCAAGATCCCAAAGGCCGGTATGGCGGCAGCCGGTTGAACCGCGAGGTGTTGATTGGCCGGTGGGAACGCACGGACGGCTCCGGCGCGCGGCCGTTCGAACTCGCGCTGGGCCACATCTGGTGGCGCGTGGGCGCGCAAAGCCGGTATGCCAATGCGGGTTTTGACGATGCCGGTGCCGTGGATGACTTCGCCCGCAAGTTCCAGGCCGCAGTGGTGAAACGGGACGCAGTGACCGTGGCTGCGATGGTGCAGTATCCCATCGAGGTCAGCCTGCGCGGCAAACGGGTAAGACTGGCAGATGCGGCGGCGCTGCAGCGCGAGTTCACCGCCGTGTTCGACCACGAATTCACCCGCCGCATTGAAGCCTGTGCCACCGCCCACCTATTCAGCCGCAGCGAGGGCGTGATGCTCGGCAACGGGGAGATTTGGCTGGCACCGGCCCGCGAGCAGGCCGCGAAGTCCGGCACGAGAGCGGTCCCGCGAGTCGTGAGCCTCAACCGTCCGTAGCCCGACTACTTTGCGGCCGGGGCGGCGGTGCTTTGGCGAATGACCAGATCGGCGGTCAGCCGCTTGGACTCAAACTTTTCCTGCCGGAGCTGCGCCAGCATCAGTTCCATGGCGGCGACGCCGAGGCGAAACTTGGGCTGGCGCACCGTGGTCAGCGGCACGCGGAAATGTTCGCTGACGAGAATGTTGCCAAAGCCGGCCAGCGAGATTTCCTGTGGGATGCGCACGCCCTGCTTGAGCAGCAGGCTGCCCACGCCGATGGCCACAAGGTCGTTGACCGCCTGGATCGCGGTGGCGTCAGTGACCTCGCCGGTAAACTGCACGGCGGCCTTTTCGCCCTCCTCAATGGTCGACCCCGCCTGGAAGATCAGGCGGTCATCGAAATCGACCTTGGCCTCGCGCAGCGCCTTCTTGTAGCCGGCCAACCGGTCGTGCGCCCACGGGGAAACCTGCGGCCCGGCGAAGAACGCAATCCGGCGATGGCCCAATTCGAGCAGGTGGCGGGTCACGCTCGCGGACGCCGCTGCATCATCGCTTTCCACGCACGGGAAGCCGGCGCAGAACTTCGAGCGCGAGCCCAGAATGACCACCGGCGTGCCGCTGGCCTGCAGCTCTTCATAAACCTTCGCAGCAGCCTCAAGGCGGGAGGCGGGCGAGATGAACAGCCCGTCCACGCGGCGCGACAGCAGCCGGCGAATGCACTGCTCCTCCCGGGGCGGGTCGTTGTGCGAGTGCATGAGCAGCACCGCATAGCCATGCTGATAGGCCCACTCCTCGATCGCCATGATCATGCGGGCGAAGATGGGATTCGTCAGCGTGGGTATCACCAACCCAAGCAACCGCGTGCTGCGGGTGCGGAGGCCGGCGGCGGCGGCATCGGGCACATAGCCCATTTCCTCGGCCATCTGCTGGATGCGGGCCTTGGTGGCGATGGAGATGTCCTTCGCATCCCGCAACGCCTTGGAAACCGTCATCACGGAGACGCCGGCGCGATAGGCAATGTCTTTGAGGCGGACCATTCAGCTACGAGAGAGTTGTGATTGTTGCGGCTTGCAGCGGGTGGATGATGAGGAAAAAGGTGGAAAAAGAAAGGGTGAATTGCGCCGCGGAAGTCCGCCGGAAAGCATGAAATCCCCGAGTCTGGCCGGACCAACGGGGCCGCCCGCACCGGCGATGGCAGCCTGAATTTTTGTTGCTGCCTCCCGTCAACCCGGCCACGTTTCGCGCCCGTCATCATCATGCAAAACTCGTTGCTCAAGCCCCTCGTTCTCACCGCCGCCGCTTTGCTCGCAGTCCCGCTCTTCGCCGCCGATGCGAAGAAGGACGCCGCCAAGGATGCCAAGAAGGAAAAGGCCGCCCCCAAGCCCAAGCCCGCCGGCACGCAATGGGACCTCATGGACCTCGGGTCCTTCTATAGTGGCGGACTGCAGGTGCCCGGCGAGAAGGGCGACATCTTTCGGCCCGCACTCAAGGGAATTTCCATCCGCGTCGGCCAGGACGCGACGGTCTGCTTCGACACCGAGCGCCTGCGCATGGCCATCGGCTGGCGCGGCGGCTTTCTGAAACTGCCCACCGGGCGCGAAGGCTTGGAAGGCGTCGCTTCCCCCGTCGGTGACCTGGTGTTCAAGTCCGATGTGCTCCCCGGCTGGGCGGATGCCAACGGGAAATTCACCGAACCCAAGCCGCCCGTGAAGGACGGCCGCGAACTCGTCTCCTTCGGCCCGCTGCCCAAGGACTGGGCCAAGTGGCGCGGCCTCTACGTCCACGGCAAACAGGTCATCCTCAGCTACACCGTCGGCAAAGCCGGCGTGCTCGAACTGCCCGGCTACGACGCCGCGAGCGGCGCCTTCACGCGCACCTTCCACTTCGAGGGCGCGGCCCCGGCGCAGAAGCTCCTCCTCGCCACCGGCGCGGGCGACGCGCTCAAGGCCACCTGCTCCCTGCCCGATGCCAAGGTGGAAACTTCCCCCGAAGGCTGGCTCGTGCTGAACCTCCCCGCGCTCAAGGCCGGCACCAGCTTCGCCGTCGCCCTCTCCGCCTCCGGCGCGCCGGCCAAGCCCGCCGCCGCGAACCTCCCCGCGCTCACCAAGGGCGGCGCGGCCCAGTGGAACCCCGTCCTCGAGACCGCCGGCACGCTCGGCAAGGCCGACGGCCCCTACACCGTGGACACCCTCACGCTCCCCGACGGAAAAGCGAACCCCTGGAACTCGTGGATTCGCACCAGCGGCTTCGACTTCTTCAAGGACGCCACGCGCGCGGCCATTTGCAGCGTGAGCGGCGACGTCTGGCTCGTCAGCGGCATCGACGACAAGCTCGACAAGCTCAAGTGGAAGCGCTTCGCCACCGGCCTCTTCCAACCCCTCGGCCTCAAGATTGTGGACGAGAAGGTCTACGTGCTGGGCCGCGACCAAATCACCCGCCTCCACGACCTCAACGGCGACGGCGAGGCCGACTTCTATGAGAACTTCAACAACGACGTCGCCATCAGCTCCCACTACCACGAGTTCAACCTCGGCCTTGAGACCGACCGGGCCGGCAACTTCTACTTCAACAAAGGCGGCAACCTCGGCCCCTTCAAACACCAGCACCACGGCGTCGTCGTCAAGGTCTCCAAGGACGGCTCCAAGCTGGAAGCCTGGGCCAACGGCCTGCGCGCGCCCAACGGCCTGGGCATGGGACCGAACGACGAGCTGACTTCCTCCGACAACGAGGGCAACTGGGTGCCCAGCTCCCGCGTCAACTTCATGAAGGCCGGCGGCTTCTACGGCCACGCCCACACCGCGCACACTTCCACCCCGCCCACGGACTACGACAAGCCCCTCTTCTGGCTCCCCCACCAGGTGGACAACTCCAGCGGCGGCCAGGTCTGGGTCACCAGCGACAAATGGGGTCCCTTCCGCGGCGACATGCTCCACATGAGCTACGGCAGTTGCTCGCTCTTCAAAGTGATGAAGGAGGAAATCGCCGGCCAGGTGCAGGGCGGCGCGGTCCGCTTCCCGCTCACCTTCGAGAGCGGCATCATGCGCGCCCGGTTCAGCCCGCACGACGGCCAGCTCTACGCCACCGGCCTCCGGGTCTGGCAGAGCAGCGGCGCCAAGACCGGCGCCTTCCACCGCATCCGCTACACCGGCAAGCCCGTCGCCATGCCCAAGGAACTCCACGTCCTGCCCACCGGCCTGGAAATCACCTTCACCAGCCCGCTCGACAAGAAAACCGCCGAGGACGACGGCAACTGGGCCATTGACCAGTGGAATTACAAGTGGACCGCCAACTACGGCTCCAAGATGTATTCCGCCAGCGAGCCGGACAAAGTCATCGGCGAGAACAAGATTGCGAACAGCAAGTTCGGCGGCGAAGACCTCGTCGTAAAGAAGGCCACCCTCCGGCCCGACGGCAAAACCGTCTTCCTGGAAGTCGAAGGCGGCGTGAAACCCGTCATGCAGATGCGCATCCGCATGAACCTCAGCGCCGCCGACGGCACGCCCATCAACCAGACGATCTACAACACCGTCAACAAGGTCGCGGCCAAGTAGCCGCATCCCTTGACCAGCCGCCCTGCCCTTCCCTCTCCCAGCGGGAGAGGGATAGGGTGAGGGAGCAAAGCCACGTTCATCCCGTCGGCGTCCGAATCCATCGCGACGCAGCGGCCGTTCCCCCTCATCCCGACCCCCTCCAGCGGGGCGAGTCAGGCACCCCGCCCGGCGAATGCCGCATTCAGTCAGGCAAACCAATCGCCAAGCCGACTGAATTGGAAACCGAGCCATACCGGTCCGCATCACACTTGGAAAAATGCCGAGTGAAGCCGCAATGTTACCGAGCGAGGCTAGTTATGTCACCGTTAGGCAATCATTTCCTGCCTTTTGTATAACTGGTCACGTCATTATCTTACCTATCTTAGTCGTTATTCTCGCTTTAGGGTTATTCCGGTCAGCAGGTAGCTTTATTCGGTCAACTGGTAAGGCCATTCGTCTCACCCATCAATCGCCACGGACAATAGGAAATGCCCCAATCGGCGCGCTTCACCCGGCGTGAGGTTCTCCGGCAGCTCCAAGGTCAACGGGGCGTCCGGCCGGAGCGGGAAGGTGTGGCGCACCCAGCCGGGACGGGGCGGCGCGGGCTGGTCGGCCGATGGCGGCGGGCCGCCGCGATAGTGCTGGGGCTGGAGGACGAAGGCGTCGCTCGCCAGCGCATCCCGCAGGATGTGCGGGTGGACGGCCCAGACGAACGTGGCGCGGTAGACACGCGTGGGGTCGAGGAGCTGGCCCATGCCGCAGGATTCCAGGAGCCGGCAGAGCGTGACCACGGCCGTGAAGCGCGTGTCCCCGCCGGTGTCCTCGCCATAACGGGCCACCAGCGGACGCAGCGCGGTGCGGTGCCCGCGCACGCGACCGCGCCGGATGAGGTCGAGGAAGGCGGGGAGGGCCGGTTCCGTGCGCGCGATGGCACGCAGACGGTCAAGGTCAGGGTTCATGGACGCACCGTGCCAAGGCCCGGGCGGCTTGTCCAGCGGCGCAGCCGGGTGCCCGTGCTGCTCCGGCTCCTGATCTTGACCCTGATCCTGCTCCGTGCCCCGCCCGCTCCCGAGGATGAGCAGGATTAGGATCAGGATTAAGAGCACGAGGAACCCGGGCTACGACACGGGCACGAGGTTTTCCGCCACGTTCGTGCGGTAGGCTTTCGCGGCGGGGATGATGCCCGCCAAGGCGCTGAGGCCGATCATCGTGACGGGCACGATGGCGAAGACGGGCTGCCAGGCGAGCGGTTCGATCACCACGCCGGTCTCCGCGCGGATGACGCCGGCGGCCACGGTCGTGATGGCGAGATACACGGCGAACGCGGCGACCATCCCAAGCGCGGCAATGGCGGCGCATTCCAGCACCACGGCACAGAAGATCGTGTGCGCCCGCGCCCCGAGCGCGCGCAGGATGGCAATGTCCCGCCGACGCTCGTTCATGGAGTTGTAGATGCTGGCCAAAACCGAACCGGTGGCCACGCCGGCCACGAGCCACGCGACGAGGGCGAGCACGCGGTCGAACCAGGCAATCTTGCCGAACAGCTCGGACACGACCTGGGCGATGGGCCACGCGAAGGTGAGGCGGTTGCCCTGCTTGTTATACATCAGTTCCAGCCCGCGCCCGGCAATGGGGTTCTTGAGCTTGACCAGGACGGCGCTGATCTCGGTCGCGGTCTTGGCGTCGTGCCCCTTCATGTGCTGAACGCCTTCCAGCGGGATCCAGATGACGCGATCGGCCGGAGTGTTGGAGGGTTCAAGGATGCCGGTGACGACGTATTCCTCCTCGTGCATCTGTTTCTCGTCGAAGTTGAGGCCGTGGTAGGGGTGGAACTTGTCGCCGACCTTGAGCCTGAGCTGCTGCGCCGCGAAGCTGCCGAGCACGGC
>CAZQEW010000001.1:0-88058 GCA_964591495.1 uncultured Klebsiella sp. | reverse complement strand
ACTTGTCGCCGACCTTGAGCCTGAGCTGCTGCGCCGCGAAGCTGCCGAGCACGGCCTCCATGTAGCCGGGCAGGAACGGCTCGCCCTCGGCCACGCGATACTTGCGGCCGGGCGCGTGCTCAACGGCGAAGAGGTTGGTGGACGTGCCAACGAGCCGGTAGCCGTGATAGTTGTCCCCGACCGCGATGGGGAGGGCGAGGGCGACGGCGGAGTTGGAGGCGATGTCCTGGTAGTCTGACCAGGGCAGGTTCCCGGGGGAGGCTTCGAGGTGGAAGATGGCGTTGAGCACGAGCTGGAGCTTGGCGCTGCGCGCGCCGAGCACGGCGTCGAAGCCGGCGTTCTGCTTGGTGAAGGCGGCCTTGGCCTGGGTCTTGACCACCCACACCGCCATGAGCAGCCCGCCCGCCAAGGCCAGCGAGAGCGCCGTGACCACCGTGGACAGCAGGTGCTGACGAAGGGATTTGGCAACAATGAGCGGCAGGGTCATGACACAGGTTGCATCGCTGCCCGGTTGAGTTTCGCCAACTCCTGCACGGTCTCGAATTTGCCGAGCACGTCGCGGTCGTGGCTCACGAGGAGGAGGGCCGCGCCGTTCTCACGGCAGGCCTCGCGGATGAGGGTCAGCGCGTCGCGGGCGTTGGCGTGGTCGAGGTTGCCCGTGGGTTCGTCGGCGAGGACGAGCTGGGGCCGGTTCGCCAGCGCGCGGGCCACGGCCACGCGCTGCTGCTGGCCGGTGGAGAGCTGGCGCGGGAGGTGGTTGAGCTTCGCCTCCAGGCCCACGCGCTTGAGCAGCGCCTTGGCAAACTCGCGGTCCGCGCCCGGTCCGAAGCTCATGCCGAGCAGCACGTTTTCCAGCGCGGTGTAGCCCTGGAGCAGGTTGAAGGTCTGGAAGATGTAGCCGATGGATGTGGCGCGCACGCGGTCGCGCGCGGACTCGGACAGGCCGGCAAGTTCCTGGCCATTGAGTTTGATGGAACCGGAGTCCGGGGCAAGGATGCCGGCGATGAGGTTGAGGAAGGTTGTCTTGCCCGAGCCGCTCTCGCCGCTCAACGCCACCTGCGCCTGCGCGGCGAGCGAAAACTCCGGCACGTCCACGACCACGTGCGTCCCGCCGTCCGGCGCCACATGGGCTTTCTTCAACTGATGGACCTGGAGCAGGCTCATGGCTTAGCGGTGCGGCTCGGGGTCGAACTCACGGAACAGGTCCTCATACAGGCAGACGATCATCGCCAACGCGACCGGAACCGTGACCAGAAGTCCGATGCCCAAAACCACCATGCCGCTGGCAGAGACCAGGGAAGTGACGATGAAAAACAAGAGCACCCGAAAGAAATGCTGCCCCACGCGCCGACGGCTGAAGCCCATCGCCCGCCAGAAATCGAGCCGCTTGTCCATGATGAGCAGCAAAGTCATCGACCACGACACGGTGAAATAGATCATGACCACGCCACCAAGCGCCAGCAGCAGCGCGCCTCCCAGCAGCATCCCGCCGCCCAGCATCTGCAAATCTCCACGCTTCACCGCCGCCATGGTGAGCCCGCCAACCACCAGCACCAGCGCGCCTGGAATCAAGGGCAACAGCGCCAGCAACCCGGAGACGACATTACCCAGCAACAATTGGATGAATTGCGGTCCGAACCCCGCGAAGCCATCCCCCAAGACGGCCGCCTGACCCCGCACGCAGCGCAGATAAAGCCAATACAGGCCGCCCGTAAGCGGGCCGGTGACAATAAAGCTGACGACCGGAATTACGCCGGCGACCATGGCGATCAGAAACAGCAACAGGCCGCCGCCGATCATCAAGCCGGCGCTGTTCGAGAAGGCCCGCCAGCCTCGGGACCACGCATACCCGATCAAAACCTCGTAGTCCGTCTGGAAGAAATCGGATTCGCCTCGGCCACGGCTTTGGGACATCCCTTCGGGGCCGGCTGGCGCGGGAGATGTCGAGATGGTGGCCGCCCCAGCCGCGGGCAGGGTCCCCGGCGGCACGATCGTCCGGTAAGCCTGCCAGCCTGCCATGCCTTCGCGCCAGACCAGCGTGTCACCGGTGATAACGCCGTCCCTGACCAAAGCCTGCAGCTGGTCATCCGTGACGGGGCCCTTCTGTTCCTGGCCGATGGCGTAATACCAGCTCATGGAGTTTGTTGCTTGAATGCTCGGACTCCTCTGCCAGACCCCCCCCGTAATGCCAAGCAGATTCCCGCTCCCGCAGGGCATCAAGCGGCCAGGAGCGCCTCTCCCCGGCCCGGCGGGATGCGGCCCAGATGGTAAATGAGAAAACCGTGGAGAAACTGGCGCAGTTCCCGGGCCGGTTCGGCGCGCGGCGTCAGCGTGGCCAACGCGGGAAAGTCATCGGCTTCAAGGCTGGCATAGAGCTCGCGCGCGGCCGGGCTGAGCCGGGTCTCGGTCATATCCGGCTGCTGGCCCAATTCGACCAGCAGCTTGGCTTCGAACGCCAGCACCGTGCGCGGCCGGGCCGGACGCGCGGTCAGTTCGGCGAGCAGCGCGTGAAACACCGCATGAATGCCTGGCAACGGAGTTTCCGCTTCAGTGGTCTGTTCCAGCAGCGCGGTGCAATACGCTGCCTGCTGGAGCGCGGCCAGGTCTTGGCGGAGCCGCGGGTGCATCTGCCGCAGGCTGACCTCGCGCAAGGAGTGCAGGTCACCGCGCCGGCTGCGGGAGAAGCTGAAGTCCGCCTCGTAAAACAGGTCGAGCTTGCCCCGAAATGGCGAGTTGGCCCGACGCGCGCCCTTGGCCACCGTGGCCACCCTGCCCAGGTCGGGTGTCAGCCAATGCACGATCAGGCTCGTCTCCGTCAGCGGACGGGTGCGCAGGATGAGACCGTTGGTGGAGACGGAGTTCAGCGGGGCGAAGTTTGGGGTTCGAGCCGGGCCAGGTCGAAGCGCTTGGCCAGTTCGCGCATCACCCGGTTCTCTTCGCGCTTCATCACCCGACGCTTGGCCGGCTGCAAGTCATCATAGCCCTTGAGATGCAGCAATGCGTGGACGACGTAGCGGACCACCTCGCTCTGCCACGTGGTCTTGAACTCTCGGGCCTGCTTTATTGCATCCGCCACGCAGACGAAGGCCTCGCCATACAACGTCCCGGGCCGCTGACCATCGGCTCCCTCCGGTTGTCCGTGATCGAACGTGATGACATCGGTGCTGCCCTCGTGCTGGAGGAACTGCCAGTTCACGCGGGCCATTTCGTCGGAGCGGACGAAGTGGAAGCAAAGCTCGGCGGCGGGGACGTGGAGCTGCTCAACGAGCACATGCCGCACCGTGCCGCGAAGCCAGCGCAAGTCCAGCCGCCGATCGCGTTGGCGATTGCGGAAGCTCAGTGAACCGCGCAATGCGCGGGCTTGATCCGGCGGCGGGCGGGTGGCCATGGATGACATCAGTCGGGGAGGATGAAGCGGCGGAACCGGGCCGGAGCCCGCGACCCCGGTTCACCCGTTCATCGCCTTCCCGCGATGTTCCTCGTAGGCCACGATGATCCGTTGCACGAGCGGATGGCGCACGATGTCGCGCTTGCTGAACTCAATGAGTGCGATGCCTTCGACCTTATGGAGGACCTTGACCGCTTCGCGCAGGCCGGAAGTTTTATGGCCAGGCAGATCGGTCTGTGTCGGATCGCCCGTAACGACGGCCTTGGAGTTGAACCCGAGCCGGGTGAGGAACATGAGCATCTGCTCGGGTGTGGTGTTCTGCGCCTCGTCGAGCACGATGAACGAGTTGTTCAAGGTGCGCCCCCGCATGTAGGCCAGCGGGGCCACCTCGATGATGCCCCGTTCCATGTGCTTCTGGATTTCCTCGCCCGGCAGCATGTCATGCAGCGCGTCATAAAGCGGTCGGAGATAGGGCGTGAGCTTTTCGTGCAGATCGCCCGGCAGAAAGCCCAGCGCCTCCCCGGCTTCGACCGCCGGCCGCGTGAGGATGATCCGCCATGGCCATCGCCAGATAGGTCTTGCCCGTGCCGGCCGGGCCGACGCCCAGCGTCACGTCGTGCGTGCGGATGGCCTCGACGTATTTTTTCTGGCCCGTGGTTTTGGGGAGGACGTGGGCCTTGCGCTGTGAAGTGTGGATGCGCTCCGCGTGCAGGCCGCGCAAGGCTTCCACTCCCTCGTGCTTGACGACTTCGAGCGCGGAGCTGAAGTCACGATGCGTGATGGCGGTGCCGCCCTTGAGCGTGGCTTCGAGCTGCTGGAACAGGTGCTTGGCGCGCTCGACGGCCGGAGCCTCACCCTCGAGGCGGATCCACCCATCGCGGGCGATGGTCTTCACCCCGAGCGCATCCTCCAAGGATTTGAGGTGGCGGGGATCGTTCGCGAAAAGCTGCTGGGCAAACCGTGCGTTCTCGTAGTGGAGGGTTTCGGAGACCATGCGATCAGGGGAGTTGCGCCAGCGCGGCGCGCAGTTTGGCGGCGGTTTCGTCCAGCGCCTCGGGCAGGACGGCCGTGCTGCCGGTTATGGGCATGAAATTGGTGTCACCATTCCAGCGCGGGACGATGTGCCAGTGCAGATGTTCAACGATGCCCGCGCCCGCAACCTTGCCGAGATTCAGGCCGACATTGAATCCATCCGGGTGCATCACGTTTCGCAGGGCGGCCTGCACGCGCCGCAGCAGGACCTGCATCTCCATCATCTCCTCGTCCGTCAACGCGCCCAGGTCGGCAACCTGCCGATAGGGACAGATGAGCGTGTGGCCGGCGTTGTAGGGGTAGGTGTTCAGCACAGCGTAAGCCACCTTGCCCCGCGCGATGATGTGATGGGCCACATCGTCGGAGGACTGGCCGATGGCAGCAAACAGGGAACGCCCGTCCGCATCGTTCTGTTTGGGCCCGAGAATGTATTTTATGCGCCACGGGGCGTGCAGGCTGTCCATGGCAGGAGGCTAGCGAGGAGGGCGGGCGAAGTCAAAGGGACGGCGGCCGCAGGGAGCTCCGTGCGAACTCAACTCACGCGCTGGGCGGCCAGGGTGGCTTTGAGCAGGTAGCTCAGAACCTTCACGCTCAGCTCCACCAGGACGAATGGCTTGCCGATGAGGTCATTGGCACCGCTGAGGGTTGATCGCGCGCGACTCTGAAAGTCGCTAAAACCGGTGACAAAGATGACGGGGCCGTCCTTGTATTCCGGCTGCGCCCGGAGCTTGGTGCATGCCTGGTAGCCATTCATGCCGGGCATGTCCACGTCCAGCACGACGAGGTCAAAGTGCGTCGAGCGCGCCTTTTCCAAAGCAAGCGCGCCGGTCTCGCAGACGACGGAGCGGACCCCGGTGCGCTCAATGGCCAGCGACACGGCGCGACGGGAAATCTCCTCGTCATCGGCGGCCAGCACGACCGGATCGAAGTGGGTCAATGACGGCAGACGGTCGGCTTTTTCAAGCAAGGTTGAGATGAAAAAGAGGGTCTGCGCGGAAGTGCGCGTCGTGGACACGTTGATATTCGCGGGCTTGTCGTGCATTTCCTTGAGCAGCGCCTCATACGCGGCGGAAATGCGCGCAATGATGTCCGCGCCAACCAGGCCTGCACTGCCGGTGAGGGTGTGAATGTGGCGGTAAAGCTCGCCGACCGCGGCGATCTTTGCTGTGCGATCGTCCGTCTTGAGAAAATGCTGGTGCAGTTCACGAACCGCCTGATCGAACTGCGGCAGGCTCGCCAAAAACTGCCGCCGCTGCTCGGCCTGGAAGGCGTCCTCTTGGCTGACAGCAGCCGGCTCCACCCGCGCGGGCGCGGCAGGCGGCGGGGTTGAACGGACTGGCTCGCGCGGGGGCAAGGGCTGCGCCGGAGCGAGCAGTTCAGCGATTGTTTCGGTGAGCTTTTTCGGGCTGGTGTTGGACTTGGCCAGCACGGCCGTCGCCCCGGCTTTCCATGCCGCATCGACGACCTCGGCCATGTAGGCGTTGGAGAAAACCACGACCGGCAGCGTCTGGAGCTCCGGCACCGCGCGGACGCGCGCCAGAACTTCCAATCCATTGACCCTGGGCAGCATCAAGTCCAGCAATACGACGTCAGGACGGAATTCGCCGATGCGCTCCCAGCCCGTCTGCCCATCCTCCGCCACTTCCACGTTGTAGCCCTCGGAGGCAAATTTCTTCGAGTAGATGCTCCCAATGATGCGATCGTCCTCGATGATGAGCAGTTTCTTCATGGGTAAACAGCCCCACCTCAACGACCGAGATGTTTCTCGAGGAAATGCTTAATGCGCGCAAAGCCTTGGGCGACCGTTTCCAGCTCGGCGGACGCGCCCTCGAGCTGCCCCGTGTCACCCATGCGTTCGAGCGCGCGCAGGGCAGGCACCACGCCATCCATGCCGCAAGTCGCGTTGGCACCCGCAGCACTGTGGGCGATCCGCCGAACCTCGGATGCCTTGCCCTCGGCGATGGCGGCCCGGATGCTGTCGATTTGGCCGGCGGTCTGGGTGAGATAGAGGTCCACCAGTTCACCCAGCCCAGCTTCGTCTCCGGCCAGGTCGGTGAGCTTGGCGATATCTACGGGCGGAATGTCGTCTGGCGTGGAGCTAGCAGCGGGCGCAGGCATGGTCATTTCAAGGGCTGGCAAACCGGTCTTCGGCTTGCGGTGAGTGATGATGGGTTCGCCCGCCGGCTTCGGTGCTGGTGCGGGCTCGGCCGGGCGGACCAGGTCTTTGCCCCACTTTTCAATCATGGTCCGCAGGGCGTCAGGCCGGACGGGCTTGGGAAGGTAATCGTCCATGCCGGCAGCGATGCAGCGCTCCCGGTCCCCGACCATTGCGTTCGCCGTCATGGCAATGATGATGTGCCGGCGGATCTGGCCCGGCCCGGAGGAGGACTCGAATTCCCGAATGCGACGCGTGGCCTGCAATCCGTCCATCTCGGGCATCTGCACATCCATGAAGATGATGTCGTAGGGCCGCGTGGAAACTGCGGAGACGGCCTCCGCACCGTTGTGCGCCACATCCGCCATGTAACCAAACTGCTGGAGCAACCGCAGCGCGACTTTCTGGTTTACGGCGTTGTCTTCGGCGAGAAGGAAACGAATCGGGTAACGGTCAGCCAACGTAGGTTCCGCACTCTTGGCCCCGGACGGCTTGTGGTCTACGCCCCCCCCGCTGACCACTCGGATGAGCGCATCGCGCAGCTGCGCATGCTTGACCGGCTTGGCGAGGCAGGCGGCGAAATCCCCCCCGGTCACCTCCAAGTTTTCCTTCCGGTCGGCGAGCGAGGTCAACAGCACCAGCGGAACTTTCTCCAAGCCGCCGAAGCGTCGGACCTCCTTGGCCAGTTGGACGCCGTTGATCTCCGGCAAGTGCCGGTCAAAGACGCCAAGCTGGAAGCGCCCGCCGCCTTGCACCCACTCCATCGCCTCGGCGGTGGAACTGCATTCCTTGACGCTCAATCCCCAGCGCGCGAACTGCGCCGCCAGGGCGTGGCGCTGCGTCATGTTTTTCTCGACCAGCAGCGTTGTGAGCCCCCGGAGCGGCGAGGGAGCCTCCGCCGCCCGGGCCGGCGCGGGCTGGACTGATATGGTGAACAGGAACGTCGAACCTTTGCCCGAAGTGCTCGTCACCCACATGGTGCCGCCCATCAGCTGCGCCAGATTCTTGCTGATGGCCAGGCCGAGCCCCGTGCCGCCGTAATGCCGCGTGGTCGAGGAGTCCACCTGGCTGAACGACTTGAACAGCTCGCTCACCTTGTCCTCCGGTATGCCGATGCCCGTGTCGCGCACGGCAAACTGAAGCGTGACCGGCAGGCCGAAATCCGCCGGCCGGGCGCCATTGTCCTCGCCGCGCGCGTGCTGCACGTGGATGGCCACCTCGCCCTTGTGCGTGAACTTCACCGCGTTGCCAATGAGGTTGACGAGGATCTGCCGCACGCGGGTCACATCGCCGACGACCAGCTCGGGCACGTCGTCGTCCATGTGACTGACGAGGTCGAGGCCCTTCTGGGCGGCGTTGGCGGCCAGCAGGTCGAGCGCGTCCTCCACGCACTCGCGCAGGTTGAACGGCTGGGTCTCCAGCGTGAGCTTGCCGGACTCAATCTTCGAGAAGTCGAGGATGTCGTTGATGATCGCCAGCAGCGCGTTGCCCGAGTTGCGGATGGTCTCGGTGAATTCCCGCTGCTCCGGCGTAAGCTTGGTTTCCAGCAACAGGCCCGTCATGGCGATGACCCCGTTCATCGGCGTGCGGATCTCATGGCTCATGTTGGCCAGGAACTCCGACTTGGCCCGGGCGGCGGCCTCGGCGGCGACCCGCGCGGCATCCAACTCGCGGTTCGCCCGGCTCAACTCGTTCTGCAGGCGGTTGGTGGCGAGCGTCGAGTTCACCCGCGCGCGCAGCTCGGCGATGTCGAACGGCTTGGTGACGTAGTCCACCGCGCCTTGCCGGAAGCCCTGCACCTTCTCGGCCGTGCTGCTCCGCCCCGTGAGCAGGATGACCGGGCACGGGTGGATGTCCGGATGTTCCTTGAGCTGCTTGAGGACTTCAAAGCCCTCCATGTCCGGCAGCCCGAGGTCCAACAGCACAAGGTCGAACCGGTGCTCCTTGGCCAACGCCAGCCCGGTCGCCCCGTCAAACGCAGAGGTGACCTTGACCTTGTTGTCCAGCAGGCAGCTCACCACGGTCTCCTGCATGTTCAGGTCATCGTCGATGAACAGAACTTTGAACTCCAGGTCATTCATGCAGTCGGCGCGTGGCTTTCAACATCGGCAGGCTAAGGCAGATTCCGGCCGCCATTCCAGCGCATTTTTGCTCGTCAGCCTCACGCGCGCGCGTTTTCATCCCGGCCGATGACCACCGCGACTGTCCTCAAGCCGGAGGAGTTGAAGCCCGCCGCCGACCTCTGCGCCCGCACGCTCGACCAGCTTGACCGCATCCTGCTCGGCCGCGCGGACGTGCACCGGCTCGTCCTCATCGGCATCCTCAGCCGCGGCCACATCCTCCTCGAAGGTTTGCCCGGCCTGGGCAAGACCGCGCTCATCCGCACGCTGGGCCGCATCCTCCAGCTCGACTTCAAGCGCGTCCAATTTACTCCCGACCTCATGCCCGGCGACGTGCTCGGCACGCACATCCTGCAAGACACGGCCGCCGGCAAGCGCGAGATGACCTTCCAGCCCGGCCCGGTCTTCACCAACATCCTCCTCGCCGACGAAATCAACCGCGCCTCCCCCAAGACCCAATCCGCGCTCCTCGAAACCATGCAGGAAAGCTCCGTCACGCTCCTCGGCGTCACGCGCAAGCTGCCCCAGCCCTTCTTCGTCCTCGCCAGCCAGAACCCCATCGAACTCGAAGGCACCTACCCCCTGCCCGAGGCGCAGCTCGACCGCTTCCTCTTCCGCCTCCTCTTCAATCACGTGGACGCCGACGTGCTCACACGCATCATCGGCGAGCGCCGGCGTGGCGAACTCCCCGAGCCGACCTGGCAGATGGAGAAAGGCCAGCTCGAACAGCTCTTCGCCGTGATGGACCGCATCTTCATGCCTGCCCCCGTCGCCCGTTACGTGGCCCGCCTCGTGGCCGCCACGCATCGCGGGGCGGCAGAAGCCACCGACGCGGTGAACAAATACGTCAACTACGGCGCCTCCCCGCGCGCCGCCATCGCCATTGCCGAAGCCGCGCGCGCCCATGCCCTCGTCGCGGGCCGCCCCACCGCTGGCTTCGAAGACGTGCAGGCCGTCGCGCCGCCCGTGCTCAACCACCGCATCCTCCTCAACTACCAGGCCCGCTTCGACAAGACCGACACCACCACCGTCGTCAGCGAACTGCTGGCCAAGCTGGACGAAACCGGCCTCAAGCTCCCCGCCGACGTTGCCTTGGACGGCGCCAAGTAATTGCCCGTCCTGCTCCACCCTGCCTCAGCGCAGGACAACTCGGCCGCCTCCTACGGCCGCCTGATCCTCATCCGGCTCAAGCCGCTATCGCGCGCCTTCTCCCTTCGCGGAGCGAGGGGAGAAGGTGGCCGCAGGCCGGTTGATGCGTGGGGCTACCAAGCTCATCCGCCGGAACCCCTGACCCCGTCCTTATCCCCTCATTTCACGAAGGGATAGGGAGCCCCGCAGTCCGCCCATCAGCAATCCAAGGCGCCCAGCGACACGACCCAACCGCGAGCGCCATCCCTCTCCCCGCAAGGGAGGATCAGGTTGAGGGAGAACGGCCCTAAGAGACCTGCAAGCCACCCAACTACTGCGCCAGACAAACTTAGATGGCCTAAAACCCGTTAAACCGGTCCGAGAGGAAATATTATCTGGTCAAAATAACCATTCACAGGCCTACAAGATCATTTAGTATAAGAAATAGAAGATTTCACAGACTTAGGAGAAAGACAAACAAAGTGACAATAATGGCGCACTTAGCTGAAATAGCTTTGCGATCAGTGCCACAGTGGCGCATTGGCACAGCTTTTCGCTTGTGGTGTCCAACTGAGTCAACTGGTTGCCTAGCAAGGCATGGGTCTCGGCGCGATTATCCCGTCTGCTTCCTCGGTGGCTGAACGCTTTGGTCAGCTTGTTCACGGGCTATTCAGACCTATTTGCATTCTATCCTCCCCTGAGTTTGCTTAGCCGTGGATTTAACAGGCCGCAGCCCGCCTGCCTTGCTCTCTCAACGGGACCTAGATGCTGGCAGTTGGTGCGGGCGCAGAGGCGGACCAGCCCCGCCCGCCGGATTGCCCTCAACCCGCCGCCAGCCCGAGGGTGCGACGGAAGGCCCCGGGGGTCTGCCCGGTGTAGCGGCGGAAGACGGTGCTGAAGTATTGGCTGGAGCCAAGCCCAACGGCCAGGGCGACCTCCGTGACGGACCGGCGCGGATCCGCCATGAGGACGCGCGCCCGTTCCACTCGCGCGCGCAGCAGGTAATCGTTGGGCGTCAGCCCCGTCACCCGCTTGAACTGCTCAAACAATCGCGTCCGGTTCACCCCCAGCCTGCGGGCGACCTCGCCCAGGCGAATTTTCTCGTCCAACCGCGTTTGGAAGTAGGCGGTCGCCGCCTGGACCAGGTCGTCGGGTTCGGCGCGCGTGGTGTCATCCACCTGCGCGGCGGCCTCGACCAGCAGTTCCCAGACAAGCAGCCGGAGCCGCGCCGCCAGCAGGCGGTCGCGGGGGCGCGCCCCCACCGCTGGCACGGCCCGCACCAGCCGCGTGACCACGCGTTGCAGCTCGGTGCTGAAGGGATGCACGGAGGGCTGGCGGGGTTCCAGCCGTCGCCGCACCCATTGCCAGTCCGTCGCCCCCAAAGCCGACGCTCCCGGGCCGGGCCGGCCGGCGGCCAGCACGGCTTGGACGATCATGCAGGGCGGGCGCACCTCCGCGGCCCCCCGATGCGCCACCCCGGCCGGAATGACCAGAAAGTGCCCGCCCGGCACCTCAATCCGCGGGCAGCGGCGGGAACGGAACTGGTAGGCCGTGGCCCCGCGCAGGACGCACAGGATCTGCCCCCCCGCGTGGGCGTGCCATGGCACGAGCCGCGCAAGGTGGCGCGGCGTGGCGCCAATCTCGGCGATCTCCGGGAGCTGGAGCTGGTGGCCGGGCAGGATTTCCATGAGCTGTCGCGCGCGGCGGTGTTGTTCAAAATCGTCCGGCCCACGATATCGCAAGCCGGCCCCGAGACTGGCTGGTAGGTTCAGTGAGTGCAACCCTCAGGTGGAGCCGATGTTTACCGCGCACTTGCGCTCGCCGAAACAGCGCACCACCTAGTTGCCGATGGCAGAAAACGACCAGATCAAGCACTGTTGACCATGAACTTGCATCCTACGCCTCCCCAGCGAAGCCAGGGCTTCACCCTCATTGAACTTCTCGTGGTCATCGCGATCATCGCCATCCTCGCCGGCATGCTGCTGCCCGCCCTGTCGAAGGCGAAGGCCAAGGCCCAAGGCGCCCAGTGCATCAGCAACAAAAAGCAGCTCGGACTCGCGTGGACCTTGTATGCCGGTGATCAGGATGACCGCATGGTTCGTAACATCAATTACCCGAACTTGAACACCCCCGGCACCAGCGGTGTAGGCACGAACGATACTTGGTGCACTGGATGGATGGCTGCCGGCGGAAACTACGTCGCTGCCAGCGTCACGAACGTTAATTTCTTCATGCACGCGCTCCTCGGCCGATACTCCGGCAGCCCCGGAATCTACAAATGCCCGGCAGACAAATTCGACCGCCCCGGTGTCGAAAAAGGCAGGGTGAGAAGCGTCTCGATGAGCAATTACATGAACGGCGACCGCTGGACCGCGCAGCCCGCGAATTACCACGGCACCGCGGGACTGAGTCCCTACCGCCGCATGGGTGACATGAGGAGCCCGTCCAACCTGCTGAACATCGTGGACGAGGATGTGAACTCGATTGATGATGCAGTAATCCTCACCACACTCGACACCCCTGGAAATCCTGCCAACCAACAGTTGCCCGCCAACCGTCCGTCTGCACTCCATGCCGGCACGTCGGCGATTGGTTTCGGGGACGGTCACGTCGAGTCTCGGAAATGGGTTCAGATTGAGCTGACCATTGGTTCGGGAACGGCCGTAGGCGGCATACCGCGCCCGGTCCAAAACTCGCCCCAAGATGCCCTTTGGTTCAAATCCCGCATCCACGACGGCTTCGTCCAATAGGCTTTCTGATCCTCCCCACGGGCTGAAGCCGAACGGCTTGAGCCCGTTTTGCTTTCCCGCCACTCCCACCCCAAGCGCTCAAGTCCGGCTAAGAGCCGGTCTGAAGAAGGAGCGCGGCTGTGTCGCAGGCCAGCCGCAGCTCGGCAGGGAGCCCACCGGGCACCGAAGCTGATCAACCGGCTGCGGCAAGTCGATGAAGACACCGCCGCGCTCCGAGTCTTTTTGACAGCCTCCAATCCTCCGCTGCGAAGCCGTGCGCTTGGTCATTTCACCGTCTGCACATCCGGGACCACCCTCGCTTCAGTGGATAGTTTGTAGGCGTGCCCGGACTTGGTGGTGAACTCTGCCTCCATAAGGTAAGCGCGGAATCCCGTCGCCGGCCGCGCGATTTCCGCCGCCGCCTTGCTCCCCGGGTTCGACGGCACTTCCACACTGCTCCAGCGGTCATTACGGAGATCGCGGTCCGGCGAGTCCGCGGTCCACAGCCGAAAACTCTTGGCCGCAGGCGTGACAGTCATCTCCAAGCGGGACGCGGAGCTTTCCGCCCTCGTCCACTTCACTGTTGGCAGATTCTCACGATCGGCGATCATCTGGAAAAACGCCGCCAGCGTCTGCGTCGCCTCCTTGCCGCCGGCCAGATCGTGCCCGGCGTTGGGCGTCTGGAACACGAGCTTCGGGTCGGGCAACTCGTGAAAGTAGTGCCGCAGCGCGTCCACGGTCCAATACGGATCGTTGGTGCCGAGGAGAAGGAGCTTGGGCAGCGTGTAGCTCCGCCGGTAGCTGAACGGGTCCACCCAGCCGCGCAGCTCGACCATGCGGGGATCATCCATGCGCTCCACGAGGTTCAGCTCGGTGTAGTCGCCGATCTTCTCGCTCTGTTTGCCATAGACCTGCTGCGCCCACTGCGTCTGGGCCTTCATGTTGAGCATGTCGATGACCATCGGCGCAATGCCCGCGACGCGGGGGTCCGCGGCCGCCGTCAGCCAGGTGGTCCAGCCGCGCTTGGAGGCGCCGGAGACGACGAAGCGTGCAGGTTTCGCGCCCCCGCTGCCGGCCACGAAGGCCTGCACGGCGTCCATCGCGCGGACGGCGGACTTGGTCATGGGAAACAGCAGCGGCCACTCGCGGTCCCCGGTTTTGAGATACTCGCTGAAGGTGTAGGCGATCAGCGCGTCTTCCTTGCGCCCGTCGTAGAGCGGCTGGTTGGGGACTTTGTTCACCGCCGCGGCCACGGCCCCGGCGCGCTCGGCCAAGGTTTTCATCAGGTTGAACAACTTGGACACATCCCCATCCCCGGTGATGAAGAGAAACGCGGCGTCCGGGTTCCGCACCTGGGGCGGACGCACCACGAGCACCTGATGCTGCCAGACATGCCCGCGCCACGTCTGCGAGGTGAGATCCAGCCGCGTCGCGATGAAGCCGTCCACGTCCCGCTGCTCGGCCTGCTTCCAGGCGAAGGAGCCATCGGGCTTGCGCACGTAATCGAGCAGGGCGTCAGCCGCGCGACCAGGCACGGCTAGGTGGAGGGCGAGGAGAATCAGCAGGTGAGCCAAACGCATGGCGCATCGTCCTGTGCGCAAGCCGGGCGTCAAGGCGCTTTCCTAGGGGAAGGGGTGGGCTACTTCGGAGCCGGTGCCTTGGGCTTAACGGAGGCGGGCGGAACCGGCACAAGCCGGTTGGTTTCATCGAAGAGCGCCTTGAGCCGCGCGACGACTTCCGGATGCCGGTCGGCGACGTTCTTCTGCTCCGCAGGGTCGGCTTGAAGGTCGAAGAGCTGCATGGGAGCGGAGGCAACGCCGGAGCGGACGCCGGGATGATCGCTCGGCTGGTATTGCTCGTAGGGGGCGAGGATGGTCACGCCGTCGGGACCGCGTTGGTCCACCCAGCGCTGGCCGGGTTTGTCCAAGTTCAGGAACGGATCGCGCGGCTGAAGGACATGCAGCTTCCAACGGGCATCGCGGATGGTCGCGAGCGGGACGCCTTGATGGCCGAGGATGGCTGCGTGTGGGCTGGATGCAGCAGAAGTGAAGAGCGGCAAAATGTCGCGCCCATCAACCGTTCGGTCAGCGGGCGACGCGATGTTGGCAGCCTTCAGCGAAGTGGCGAAGAGGTCCATCATCACAGCCGGCGCGTGACTGACGTGGCCGGCGGGGATTTTGCCCGGCCAACGCGCCAGGCACGGCACGCGGAAGCCACCTTCGTAGGTGCTGCCCTTCATCCCGCGCAGGCCGCCCGTGCTGCCGCCGAACCACGGGCCGTTGTCGCTGGTGAACATGACCAGCGTGCGTTCATCGAGGCCGAGCGCTTTCACCTTCGCCACCACTTCGCCGACGCTGGCGTCGAGGTCGGCGAGCACGTCGCCGTAGAGGCCCGCGCCGGATTGCTTGTAAAACTTCTCGGTCGTGGCGAGCGGCTTGTGCGGCATGACCTGTGGGAAGTAGAGGAAGAAAGGCTTGGCCCGGTTGCGCTCGATGAAGCTCACGGCGCGTTCGGTGTAACGCCGCGTGAGGGTGGTCTGCACGAGCGGATACTCGACGACGTTGGTGCCGTCCATGAGCTGCACGGGCCGCATGTCGTTACTGTAGAGGATGCCGAGATACTCGTCGAAGCCACGCCCGGTGGGCATCTGCGCGGGCGTCTTGTGGCCGAGGTGCCACTTGCCGACCATCCCAGTGGCGTAGCCAGCCTGCTTGAAGAGTTGCGCGAGGGTGATTTCCGACGCGGGCAACGCGACGGCATCAGCAATTGGGCCACCGTCGGGCGCGGGGTTGGCGATCATGCCGCAGCGGAAAGGGTAACGACCCGTCAGTAACGCCGCGCGCGTTGGCGCGCAGAAGGCGGCGGGCGCATTGAACTGCGTCAGCCGCACGCCCTCGGCGGCCATGCGGTCGAGGTGCGGCGTCTTGAACTTCGGATGGCCGTAACAGCCGAGGTCGCCATAGCCCAAGTCATCCGCGAGAATGATGATGATATTCGGGCGCGGCTCGGCAGCGGTCGGGGAGCCGCAGGATGCGAAAAGGAGCCAAGCCAAGAGCGGAGCGATGCCGATACGAAATCGACAGGCGCTCTCCCTCACCCCGGTCCTCTCCCGCTGGGCGAGGGAGAAACGCATTCCGCCTTCAGCCGACAGGAACGCCAACGCAATACGAGCGCGGACTGAAATCCCCCCTCTCCCAGCGGGAGAGAGCCGGGGTGAGGGAGAAAGGCCTCCTTGCACAAAGTGGCTCCCCCTCATGGCTTCCAGTCGCGCCAGATCCAGCGCATCGCCTCGGGGAAGAGCTGCGTGCCGTGAACGCTGCTGTGCACGCCCTCGCCGAAGACGAACTTGTGGTCGTAGCCCTTCTCCTTCAGCGCGGCGGCCATCGCCTTGTTCGCCTCGGGCCACGAGCCGAACTGGTTCGCGATGTCGTTGCTGCCGTTCTGCTGGAAGATGCGGATGGGCTTGCGCGGCGCGGCGCTGACTAGCTCGGGATACTTGTTACCGCCGCGGATGTTCGTGAAGCTGCCGACGGTGGTGAAGCACTTGCGGAACTCGTTGGGCCGCTCCCAGCAAACGGTCCACGCGCAGATGCCGCCGCTGCTGCTGCCGGCGATGCACCGGCCGGCCGGGTCCTTGGTGAGGTTATACTTCTTGCCGACCTCGGGGAGAATTTCCTCCAGCAGAAACCGCGCGTAGAGGTCGCTCAAGGTGTCGTATTCCACGCTGCGGTTCGCAGCGGGCGCGGGCCGGCCACCGGGACGCTTGCGGGGCGGCTCTCCGGGCTTGAGCGGCTTGTCACCGGGCCGGATGAAGATGCCGATGGTCACCGGCATTTCCTTTTTGTGGATGAGATTGTCGAAGACCGTCGGCGCCTTGTAGGAAACGCCGTCCTGGCAGACGAAGACACACGCGGGCGTCCTGCCGTCGTATTGCTTCGGCACATAAACGAAATACTTCCGCACCGTGCCGGGGTAAATCTTGCTGTCGTTCCACTCGTATTCCGTGACGGTGCCCTTGGGCACGCCCGGCTGCTCCTCGGAATCGGGCGTGAGCTTCTTGTATTGGTCGTCGGGCGACGGCTCTTTCTTCTCGGCGGCGAAGAGTGGAGAAGCGAGGAAAAGACACAGCAGGGGAGTGAGGAGGGATTTCATGGTAGAACTAAAGTCACGAATGAGAGCGGCCCGCGAAACACGCGAATAGACGCGAAAGGCAAGGCGGCGGACAACCACCGGTGTTTCTATCTCTTCCTTTTCGCGTTCTTTCGCGTGTTTCGCGGGAAACCGTCTTTACTTCTTCTTTGCGGCCGGCGGCGGGTCTTTCGGTGGCGGGAGGAAGAGCAAGTTTCCATTCGCCTTGGTCTTGCGCGCGAACACCTGGTCTGCACAGGTCACGTAGAGCACGTCCATGTTCGGCCCGCCGAAACCGCAGCTCGTCATGAACTTGCCCGTCGGTTTGGGCAGCACGCCGCTCATGCGGCCGGTCGGGTCGAACACCTGCACGCCCACCGCGCTGGCCACGTAGTAACGGCCCTGCCGGTCGCTCGTCATGCCATCACCGGCGCTACGTGTCTTGTAAACCGGCGAGCGCCCATCGGGGCTTTTCGCGTTCGTGTCCACCTCCGTGCGCAACGTCATGTAAGGCTCCTTGTGCGTGAGGCTGCCGTCAGCCTCGATGCGCATCGCCCACACATGGACGCCCGCCGAGTCCGACACCGCAAGCGTCCCCTGGTCCGGCGACACCGTGATGCCGTTGGGCGCGGTGATGCCCGTGTCCACCGCGCGCTTCTCGCCCGTCTTCGGGTTCACGAAGGTGATTTGCTTCTTGCCCGTCTCGGTGAAGTAAACGTGTCCCTTGTGCGTGACCACCAAGTCGTTCGGCTGCCCCTCCTCGGCCACGACGGTCTTTTTCCCGCCGGGGAACTCGAACGCCACGAGCTGCTTGTCCTTGCCCACGCAGGCGTAGAGCCGCCCATCCGGCCCCCACTTCAAGCCGCTGCACGAGGTGCCTTCGAGGAGCTTCGACTTCGTCCCGTCCGGTGCGACCTTCCAGATCGCGGGCGGCGTGCTGCGCATGTCGCTGAAGTAGAAGTTGCCCTTGTCGTCCGCGCACGGGGCATCCGTGAAGGCATGGCCCTCGGACACCAGCTTCCACCCCTCGCCCTCGATGAGCAGCATCGAGAGCGGCATGTCCTGCGAGTGGGCCTTGAGCGTGAGCAGCGCGAAGCCGAGCAACGTGAGCGTCCAGTGGTCGAACTTTTTCATGTGTGTCAGGGGAGTCTTCTGCCACGGAATCGGCGCGGAGGAAACACGTATCTTTGCAGCGAACGCCTTCAAGCTTGCTGTGGCCGCTGGCATTCCAGAAACTCGCCGCGTTGCACCCCGGTTCATCCATGCGCCTCGCCTCGGTTCTCACGCCGTTGAACAAGCACAACCTCACGCTCGCCGCCCAATGCGGCGTGCAGGACATCACCGTGCGCTATCCGGGGGCAGATCTGGCGAAGCTCGCATCGTTGAAGCAACAAATCGAAGCCCACGGCCTGCGCCTCGCCATCGTGGAGGGCTACCTGCCCATCGAGCGGCTCAAGCTCGGCCTGGACGACGGTTCCGAACTGGCCGCGATGAAAGCCCTCATCCGCACGATGGGAGAACTCGCCATCCCCCTGCTCTGCTACAACTTCATGGCCGGCACCGACTGGGTCCGCACGCGGCTGGACGCACCTGAACGCGGCGGCGCGCGCGTCACGGAGTTCGACCTCGCGGCGGCGGAACGTGCCGTTTCCCTGAGCGCCACAGCCAATACCATCGCCGCCGACCGCATCTCAGCGGAGCAACTTTGGGCGAACCTCGAGCAGATGCTGCGCGAGCTGGTGCCAGTTGCTGAGGAATGCGGCGTGTTCCTCGCCATGCATCCGGACGACCCGCCGCTGCCCGCGTTCCAAGGCAAGGCGCGCATCATGAACTCGGTCGGGAACTTCGAGCGGCTCGTGGGCCTCGTGCCCAGCGCGCACAACGGCATTTGCTTTTGTCAGGGCACTTTTGCTGCGATGGGCGTGGACATCCCAGCAACCATCCGCCGGCTTGGCCCACAGATCCGCTACGTTCACTTCCGCGATGTGCGGGGCACCGGGCCAGCGCACTTCATCGAGACCTTCCACGACAACGGCCCGACGGACATGGTCGCCGCGATGGCTGCGTATCGCGAGGCGGGCTTCGCCGGCCCGATGCGGCCCGACCATGTCCCACAACTCATCGGTGAGGACGACGGCGAACCGGGCTACACCATGTTGGGCCGGCTCTTTGCCTACGGCTACATGCGCGGTTTGATGCAGGCAGCGGAGAAATTCGTCCGAGTTCCCAGCCAATCCTGAAGCGCACGCCCGACACCCACTCTTCATGTCCTCGGATCACCCCACGAACGTCCGCCACCGCATCATCGCCGTCAGCATGTTGATGGCGTTCATCCTCTACCTCGACCGGATTTGTCTCGCTGAAATCGTGAAGTCGGCGTCGTTCAAATCAGACGTGCCGCTGTCGAAAGAGGAGATCGGACGCATCCTCGGCGCGTTCTTCTTCTCCTATGCCCTGTTCCAAGTCCCCACCGGCTGGGCCAGCGACCGCTTCGGCGCGCGTAGGATGCTCACGGCCTACATTGTCCTCTGGTCGGTGTTCACGGGCATGACCGGCCTCATGTCCAGCTGCACCGGGCTGCTCGTCATGCGGCTGCTCTGCGGAGCGGCGGAGGCAGGTGCCTATCCAACCAGCGGCGCGATCATTCGCCGCTGGATTCCGTTGCAGGCCCGCGCGCGGTCCAGCGCGTTGGTCGCCTTCGGCGGACGCATTGGCGGAACGCTTGCCCCGTTTCTCACCGCCTGGATGGTGATTGAGCTGGGCCACTGGCGGCGGCCGCTCTATGTGGACTGCGTTGTGGGTTTGATCATCGCCGCGCTCTACTGGCACATCGTCCGCGATCGGCCCCAAGAACATCCCGACTGCAATGAGGCGGAGCGCAAGCTCATCGGCGAACCGCCGGTGGAGAAGCCCATCCCCACCGGCGAGCTGCTGGGCATGCTCGGCGCGTTCTGCCGCAGCCGGAACCTGTGGCTCAACGCCGCCGGCCAGATGCTGGTCAACATTGGCTGGGCCTTTCTCGTGACCTGGCTGCCGACGTATCTCAAAGAGCAAAAGCACGTCGAGGACTTGCAGGGCGGGCGCATGGTTACGCTGGTGCTCGCCTTTGGCATGTTCGGACAGCTCGCGGGTGGCTGGGTGGCCGACTTGAGCGTGCGGCGGCTGGGCCTGCGCTGGGGGCGTGTGCTCCCGATGAGCCTCTCCGGCTTGGTGGCGGGCGCGGCGTATGTGGTCTGCCTGCAGCTGGATTCGGCTTGGGGCGTGGTGGCCTGCTGCTGCGTCGTCTCCTTTGCCGTGGACATGGGCAACCCGGCGATCTGGGCGTTCATGCAGGATGTAGGCGGCCGTGCGACGGCGGCGGCCTTCGGCTGGGGCAACATGTGGGGAAACTTCGGCGCGTCGGCCATCTCAATGCTCGTGCCTTACATGCTCGAACTGGGCAAGCAGGGCGGCACCGGCCAACGCAACGTGTTCCTGTTGTGTGCGGGCTCGCTGTTTCTCTACAGCGTGATCGTATGGGGCATCGATGCGACGCGGCCCGTGCTGAAGCCGGAGGTCAAGTGAGCCGCGGCCGGGAGTCCGTCATTTGGCAGCGCGCTTCCGAATCAAGTAGACCGGGTGCTCATCCAGCAGGTTGAAGTGGATGCCCTCAATGCGCTTGGGGTCGAAGAAATTTACCCCGGAGTAAAAATACAGGGGCGCGATGGGCAGCTCGTCGCGGATGAGGATCAGCTCGGCCTGCTGGAGCAAGGCCTCGCGCTTCTTGGGGTCGGTCTGGCGGTTGCCCTCGCGGATCAGCTCATCGTAGCGGTCGTTTTTCCAGCCCGTGCGGTTGTTGCCGTTGTTGGCCATGAACATGTCGAGGAACGTGTTCGGGTCGTTGTAATCGCCGATCCAACTGCTGCGGCTAAGGTCGTATTCCAGCTTGGATTGTGCGGCGAGATACACCTTCCACTCGGTCTGGCGCAGCTCCATCTTGATGCCGAGTTCCTTCTGCCACATCGCCTGCAGCTCGACGGCGATCTGCTCGTCAGTCTTGCCGGTCTTGAAGAGGTATTGGAACGGCGGAAAGCCCTTGCCGCCGGGAAAGCCCGCTTCGGCCAGCAGCTTGCGCGCAAGCTCCAGATCGCGGCCGAGCCCCTCCGGCGGCTGGTAAATGACCATGCCCTTGGGCGTGAAGTGCGAGGCGACCTTCTCGCCGCTGCGCGTGATGTTCTCGACGATGCGCTGCTTGTCCACCGCGAGCGCGAGAGCCTTGCGGACGCGCGGATCATCGAACGGCTTGCGCGTGACGTTGAAGCGCACGAAATAAGTGCCGAGGTAGTCGAAGAAGTGGCAGTCGGGCCGTTTGCGGAGGGCGTCCATCAGCTCGTTGGGCACGAGATTCTTGTCCCAGACCACGTCGGCTGCGCCGGTCTCGTAGAGGTTGAGCGCGGTGTTGGCGGAATCGAGCGGGAGGAAGTCCACCACCGCACTGCGCACGTTGGCCGCATCCCAGTGCCGGGGATTGCGGCGCACGCGGATCTTGTCGTTCACGCGCCAGTGGTCGAGCAGGTAGGGACCGGTCACGGGCAGCGGCTGCGTCATCAACCAGCGGTCGCCGTGCTTCTCGATCCAACCGCGCGGCACCACGGCCATCGTCGGAAACGCGACGAGGTCGAGGAAGAACGCCGTCGGCGCGATGAGTTCCACGCGCACCGTGCTGGGGTCCAGCGCGCGGACGGCGACATCTTCCGCGGTGAAGGGCTTGCCGGTCGCCGCATTGGTCCGGCCCGTGTTGTATTCCTCGGCGTGCTTGATGAAGTAAAGTTGCCCCGCGTAATCCGCCGCCGTGCCCGGATCAAGCGCGCGACGCCACGACCAGACCACGTCCTCCGCCGTGATAGGCTGGCCGGTGGACCACACGGCGTTACTGCGGAGGTGAAAGGTGTAAACCGTGCCGTCGGGCGAGATGTCCCAGCGATCCGCGAGTGCGGGAACGGGTGTAGCGTTGGTGCCCTCCAACCGCGTGAGTCCCTCGTAAAGACACTTCACCACGCGCATGTCCGGCTGGCCCGTGATGATGGCCGGGTCGAGCGACTCGGGTTCCGCGCCGTTGATGATGGTGAGGTCGGCGGGCGGCTCGGAGCGGGTGCAGCCGGCCAAGCCCAGTGCCAGCAGCAGGCCAAGGAGGTGCGTCAGCGCGAAACTCTTGCTCGTGATCCTGATCCTAATCCTGCTCCAATCGATTGACGGGAAAGGAACAGAATCAGGATCACGAGCAGGAACTGGAAAACGAAACGCCCTTGGAGGCTTTCCAAGGGCGTGTTTCGCGGACGGCATGACGCCGAAGTTATTTTTTCGCCGGCGCGTTTGTCGAGGGCGCAATCTTAACCGCCGGGGACGCGTTGCTGACGATGGTCACCTTCGGCGCGACGGCATTGGTCACCACCGGCAGGTTGGTGGCCACCGCATTTGACAGGATGGAAGACGGGGGAGGGACGGCGGCCGGGGCGGGCGGGGTCACGGTCGGCGGCGCTGACTTGGTCGGAGGAAGCACCGAGGCCGCGCCTTCCTTTTTCAACTGTTCGCGCACGCCGCTGGCAGCCTTGCGGGCCTGCCCGCCCATCACGTAAAGCACCAGGCAGAGCGAGAGGAAAACCGCGGCGGCATACTTGGTCATCTTCGTCAGCGCGTTGCCCGTGCCGGCGCCGAACAGGGCGTCAGTGGCACCTCCGCCGAAGGCTTGGCCGACCCCGGCTTCCTTCTTGGGCAACTGGACGAGGATGAGCAGAATGAGGAAGAGGCTGTCCAACACGAGGACAGCGGTCAAAAGTCCGGCAACGAAACTCATAGTTTTGGTCGTTTAACGGTCAGCGGTCAGGTTCAGATGGAATTCTTAATGATGTCGGCGAAGTCCCGCACGGTCAGCGACGCGCCCCCAACGAGGGCTCCGTCCACGTCCGGCTGGCTCATCAACTCACGGGCGTTGCTGGGCTTCACGCTGCCACCGTATTGGATGCGGACCCGGCGGGCAGTGGCCTCATCAAACATCGCGGTCAGCACGCGGCGGATGAACGCATGCACATCCTGGGCCTGCTGCGAGGTGGCGGTCTTACCGGTGCCGATGGCCCAGACGGGCTCGTAAGCGATGATGGTTTCCTCCATCTGCGCCTTGGTCAGCCCGGCGAGGCTCCCGCGCACCTGGGTCTCAACAACCTGCTCGGTTTTTCCGGCTTCCCGGTCTTCCAGCTTCTCGCCCACGCAGACGATGGGCTTGAGCGAGGCAGCCAGCGCCGCGGCGGCCTTTTTCGCGATAAGCGGATCGCCCTCAAGCTGGAACTGCCGGCGCTCGGAATGGCCGAGAATGACGTAGCGAACGAGGAATTCCTTGAGCATTCCGGCGCAGATCTCACCGGTGTGCGCGCCGAAGTTGTTTTCGCTCATGTTCTGCGCGCCGAGCCGGAGGGTGGAGCCTTCGATGGCCTTGGACACCGACTCCAACGCGGTGAATGGGGGGCAGACGACAATGTCCACTTCCTTCACGCTCGAGAGCTCGCGCTTGAGGCCGTCCACGAGGGCCAGCCCCTCGGCGACGGTTTTATTCATCTTCCAGTTGCCGGCGATGATGAGTTTGCGTTCCTTGTCCACAGCAGAAAATGGGGTTGAGGTGTTAAACGGGAGATCGGTTACTTGTTGGTCAACGCCGCGACGCCGGGCAGTTCTTTGCCTTCGAGGAATTCCAGACTCGCGCCACCGCCGGTGCTCATGAACGTCACTTTGTCGCCGAGGCCGGCCTTGTTCAGCGCCTTCACGCTGTCACCGCCGCCGATGATGGTCTTCGCGCCGTTGTGCTGTGTGGCGTCCACAACCGCGCGCGCGACGACGTTCGTGCCTTCGGCAAAACGCTTGTCCTCGAACATCCCCATCGGGCCGTTCCACAGCACGGTCTTGGCACCGCGCACGATGTCCGCGTAGCGCGCGGCCGTGGCGGGACCGATGTCGAAACCCTCGTCAGCATCCGCGATGTCCGCGCCGCTGTTGACCTTCGGGTTGGTGAACTCGAAGACGGGTTTGCCCTTCTTGTTGAGTTTGCCGGTGTCCACGGGCGTGGCGACGACGTTGTCCGTGGGCAACAGGAACTTCACGCCGCGGTCGGCGGCCTTGGCAAGCGCGCGCACGGCGGTCCTGGTCGCATCCGGTTCGACGAGTGACTTGCCCACGCCGTAACCCATCGCGAGCTTGAAGGTGTAGGCCATCGCGCCGCCGATGAGGATCGTGTCCGCCTTCTCCAGGAGCCGGTCGATGACGAGGATTTTGTCCGACACTTTCGCGCCGCCGAGGATGACCACGAACGGGCGCGCCGGGCTTTCCAGCTCGTCGCCCAAAAACTTTAGCTCGCGTTCCATGAGCAGTCCCGCCGCGCATTGACCGCCGCGCTGGCCGACGATACGCGCCACGCCCTCGGTGCTCGCGTGCGCCCGGTGCGCCGCGCCGAAGGCGTCGTTGACATAAACGTCCGCGACCTTCGCGAGCTGGGCGGCAAACGCGGGATCATTGGCCTCTTCCTGATCGTAGTAGCGGGTGTTCTCCAGCAGGAGAATGTCGCCTTCCTTCAGCAGCCCGGCGGTCTGCTCGACCTTTTCACCGATGCAGTCGTCCACGAACGCCACGGGCCGGTTGATGAGGTCCGCGAGCTTGGCCGCCACGGGCCGGAGCGACATCGACGGCTCACGCTTGCCCTTGGGCCGGCCGAGGTGGGCGGCGAGGATGATCTTCGCGCCACCGGCAATGAGCAGGTCAAGGGTCGGGAGGGTTTCCTTGATGCGGGTGGCATCGTTGATGACCATCTGGCCGTCTTTGTCCTCCATGGGGACGTTATAGTCCACGCGCACGAAGACGCGCTTGCCACGCACATTCAGGTCTCGGATGGTCAGTTTCGCCATAAAGAGACGCGGAGCATACTTGAGGGCCAGAACCAGTCAATTCGGGGTTTTGCCCGCCGGCTTTCTGTTTGCCAAGGCCTGCCGCGTCCCCTTCCCTATCCGCACAACATGAAAGACACAGTGCGCATTGGCATCATTGGCGGCGGCTTGATGGGACGTGAGGCGGCGAGCGCCTTTGGACGATGGTTCGTGCTCGAGGATTTCCCCGCGCGGGCGGAGCTGGTGGCGGTCTGCGACCTGCAGGACAAGCTGCTGGACTGGTTCCGCAAGGTGCCCACGGTCAAGCTGTTCACCAAGAATCACAAGGAACTGCTCGCCTCGCCGGACGTGGACGTGGTTTATGTGGCCGTGCCGCACAACCTCCACGAGGCCATCTATCTCGACGTGCTCGCGGCGGGCAAGGATCTGCTGGCGGAAAAGCCCTTTGGCATTGATCTGCGCGCGGCCCGCGTCATCCGGGACGCGGCGGCCAAGTCCGGCCGGTTCGTCCGGTGCAGCTCGGAATTCCCCTTCCTGCCCTGCACGCAACGGGTCATCGCCGCGTGCTCGGGCGACGCATTGGCCAAACTCGGCAAGCTGCTCGAAATCCATTCCTGCTTCTGGCACGCGAGCGACCTCGACCCCACCAAGCCCATCAACTGGAAACGGCAGAACAAGTTCTGCGGCGAAGTCGGCGTGATGGGCGACCTCGGCATGCACGTGGCGCACGTGCCCTTGCGGCTCGGCTGGAAGCCGAAGCGCGTCTTCGCGCAGCTCCAGAAGATTTACCCGCAGCGCCCCGACGGCAAAGGTGGCATGGCCGCGTGCGACACCTGGGACAACGCCCTGCTGCACACAGACGTGGACATCGGCGACCAGCGCGACATCCCGATGCGCCTGGAGATGAAGCGCCTCGCCCCCGGCGCGACCAACACCTGGTGGGTGGAAGTGCTCGGCACCGACGGCGGCCTCCGCTTCAGCACGGCGGAGCCGAAGAGCCTGTGGACCTTCGCGCGCGGCAAGGAGCAGGTGTGGCAGCGCGTGGACCTTGGCCACCAGGTCCCATTCCCCGTCATCACCGGGGGCATCTTCGAGGCCGGTTTCCCCGATTGCTTCCTGCAGATGTGGGCGGCCTACATCGCCGAACGCAACGGCTTCCTCAACGGCCGCTTCGGCTGCGCCACGCCGGACGAAGCGGTGCAAAGCCATGAAATCTTCGCCGCCGCGCTGGAGTCGCATCAGGGCAGGAAGGTTGTGACTTTGGCTTGATCGCCTGCATCGCAACCTCCGCCCGGGTGAACTCCCCGCGCCTAGTTCGCTTCGCGGGCTGGCTGCTGGTCGTCGCGGCCCTCGGTTGCACCACCCCTTCCACCGTGGCCACGCGCCGGCAGGAAAAGGCGGCAGCCTACGCCGCACTGTCCGCCGAATTGCGCGCCGCCGTGGACGAGGGTCGGCTGAAAACCGGCATGAGCGAGGCCGCGGTCTATATTGCCTGGGGCAAGCCCGCCCAAGTGCTGCGCAGCGGGGATGCGACCGGAGAGCGCACAGTCTGGCTGTATCACGGCACCACGTCGGACAACTACCTCGTGTGGCGTTACCAGACCATGCTCCGGCCGGATGGCTCGACGTTTCTGGACCGGACGCTGGACCGCAGCCTGGACGTGCGCGAATTCGTAGCGGCGGAACTCACGTTTCAGAAGGGCAGCTTGACGTCGTGGCGGACGCTGGCCCAGCCGCCCACCCGCACCATTTTTGTGACGCCGGGACTGTAAGCCGACCGACCGCGCCGCTCGGCGCACCGGGGAAACGAAACCGTCACTTCGAACGGTGCACCTTGAAGCTGCTGGCGTGCGACTGGGTGGATTCGGGATTCCACTCGGCCAAGCTGGCTTTGGCGGTGGCAGCCGCGTCAGGCGGGGCCATGAGCGCAAGTTGCTCGACCTGATGCATCATGGCGGAGAGGTTCACGTTGGCCTTCGAGAGCTCGAACTGGGCTTTCTTCAGCTCAGCTTCGAGACCATGAAGCCGCGCCTTGAAGACAACGGCGACATAAACACCCAGCACGAGGATTAAGGCCGAGATGCCCGTGCTTATGGCGGCGATGAACATGAGCCCGCCGGAGCCCTGGCTTTCGGCCGCCGGGGCGGCTGCAACCGGCACCGGTTCGCGCGAGCGCACCGGTTCCGACTCCTTTGAGCGAGGCGCGTCCGTGGCAAAGCTGGGCGGGACCACCGCCTCTTTGCCGGTAGGCGGCAGGGTAAAAATATCCGGCGTGGGCGGGGCGGGTTGCGGCTCTCGGGCGGGAGGTGTAAACGGCGGCAACGAAGCCTCCTTCGGCTCAGGTGCAGCGGCCTTGGGAGTGCTGGGCGGCGTGATGGGCCCATTGGTGGGTGACACGGCCGGAGACGGCGCGGGAGCGGTCATGGCCGGAAGGACCGGAGCCGGGAGCGGTTCCCGAAATCCCGCATTTGAAGCGACACTCGCGGCGGGCGAACTGGGAGCCGGCGCGGCCCCAAGGCTGAAGGCATCAGCCCGCGGCGCGGCACCGGTGTTCGAGCCGGGCGACTCCGGGTTGGCGGTGCGGGCGGCCGCCATCGTCATCGGTGACTGTGGGATGGGCGCTGCCGAAGCCGCGTTCGGGCTGGCGGAACCGCGGGTGACCTGCGCCAGGTATTGCACGGCGGGCTCATACTGCTGGGCTGCGGACTTCTCGATCCAGTCCCGCCCCTCGGCCTGGCTGCGGTCGGTTCCCTCGCCGGCCAGCAACGCACGCCCGAGGGCGAACTGCGCGTCCGGCAGGCCTTGCGCTGCTGATTTGCGGAACCACTTCACCGCCGTGTCCAGTTCCTGCGGCACGCCCTCCCCTTCCTGGTAGAGACGGCCGAGATAAAACTGGGCGGTGGGGACTTCCTGATAAGCCGCCTTGCGCAGCCATGACACGGCTTCCACCAGGTTGCGCTCCACCCCCTTGCCACTCAGGCACGCCAGGCCATAGCGCGCCTGGGCTTGGGCATCGCCTTGGATGGCGGCCCGGCGGAACCACTCCGTGGCGGTGCGCAGGTCAAGGGGCACGCCCTCGCCCTTGGAATAGCAGATGCCAAGATTGTATTGGGCATCGGGCAGTCCCTGCTTGGCTGCGCGCTCATACCATTTGACCGCCTCGGTCAGGCTCTTCGGCAGACCTTGGCCGGCGTCATACAGGATGCCCAGCGTGTATTCGGCCACGGGATCCCGCTGTTCGGCAGCGCGGCGGATCCACTTCACGGCTTCGGTCAGGTCCGGCTTGGCGCCTTCGCCCGTGAGATAGGCATTGGCCACGAGGCGCTGGGCGATGGGATCACCTTTTTCCGCGGAGGCCAGCAACTCGGCAAACGAGCGACCAGACAGCCCGGTCATCGGCGAGGGAACGGCCGCCGGCGAGAGGATGATCGCGAGGGATAATGCCAGCGCCCCCCACCAGAACGATGCAAAGGGCAGGCGATGAACAGGCTGGAGCGGTCGGTTCATAATCAGGCCCACTCCGGCGTTCGCTGCTGCCGGGGAAAACTTCCTGAGGGCCAAGCGCGGGCATCGTGGGAGCCGACCTCCACAGTGTCAAGGTCCGGCATGGCGCATCTCAGACTTGGACGGTCAGCAGCGTCAGCCCGTGCTGCCGCACCAGTCGCTCCACCTCGTCCTGCTCCAACAGCAGTGTGCGCCCGCACTCGAAGGCGAGCACCCGCACCCCGCTGCTGGCGCACACTTCCAGCGTGCGGGGCCCGACGCATGGGATGTCGAAACGCAAATCGTGCTGCTCCTTGGCAACCTTCACGGCCACCGCCCCGCCTTCCTTGCCGGCCAGTTCCCCGCCCCGGGCGAGTGCCTTGTCCGTGCCCTCGAATCCCTCCACCGCCAAAACCGTCCCGCGCTTGACCACGACGGTCTGGCCGATTTCGAGGCGCGAGACCTCCTTTGCGATGCGAAACCCAAAGCCCACGTCCGCGGCCTCCGCTTCGCTCAACGCCCGGCCAAGGTGAAAGCCCGGCCCGGCCATGAGCGGTTGCAGCCACGGCACGGCGGAAATGAGCTCGACGCCGTCCTTCTTCAGCTCCTCCGCGATGCCGCCAAAGATGGTGTGGGCGTTCTTCTCCTTCAGCCGCAGGAGCAGCGCCACGGCCCGCAGGTCCGGGCGGAGGTCAAAGAGGTTCTTTGGCGCAATCTGCCCGGCCATGACGCACTGCTTCACGCCCCGGTCGGTGAAGGCGGCAATCATCTTCCCCAACTGCCCGACGCGCAGCCACACGATGTCGTCCACCAGCTTCGCCAGCGCGGGATCCGTCTCGCCCTCGAACGCGACCGCCACGAGGCGCGTGATCCCCATGGTCCGCGCCTGCCGCGCCAGCAGCAGCGGCAGCGTGCGGTTCCCGGCGATGAGCCCAAGCGTTTGGATGGTGGCGGACACGGATCCAGCGTAGCGGGCGCGCGGACGGATGTCAGGCGGGGAAAATCAGAGGAGCAGAAGTGGAAGCCAATTGCCCCCTCTCACCCCCGCGCCTACTCCTGATCCCGCTCCCGCTTCGGCCAGTTGCATTCCCGCTCCGGCTTGCGGCTGGACACCCGCGTTTTGCCTCCGTATCACTCCCCCACGATGAAAGCCCTTTTATCCGCCGTCCTGGTTGCTTGGTTCACACTTCCGGGTGTCGCCGCGCCGGCGAAGGCCCCGACCATCGTGCTGGTCAGCGGCGAGTTCGAATACAAGTCCGCCGAGACGCTGCCGGGGCTGAAGCAGAAACTCGAAGCGCAGCTCGGCGCCAAGTGCGTGTATCTGGCGCGGCCCGCCGACCCGAAGGCGCAGACCATCGCAGGCCTGGAGGCGCTCGACACCGCCGACCTCGCCATCCTCTTCATCCGCCGCATGACGCTGCCGGAAGAGCAGCTCGCCCACTTCAAGAAGTTCGCCGCCTCGGGCAAGCCCATCATCGGCCTGCGCACGGCGAGCCACGCGTTCGAGAACTGGAATGAGTGGGACCGCGAGGTGCTCGGCGGCAACTATCAGAACCATCACAACAACCAGCTCGCCACCACCGTCCGCGTGGCTCCGGACGCGGCGGCTCACCCGATTCTCCAAGGCGTCGCCAAGGAGTTCGCCAGCCCCGGCTCGCTCTACCGGAACAGCCCGCTGCCGCCCGGCGCGACCGTGCTGCTCATGGGCAGCGTCGAGGGCAAGCCCGCCGAGCCGGTGGCGTGGACCCGCAGCCACCACGGCGCGGCGGTCTTCTACACATCACTCGGCCACCCGGGGGAGTTCGGCACGGAGCCATTTGACCGGCTGCTGCTGAACGCGGTGAAGTGGGCGCTTGCGCAGCCGGTGAAACCGCTGGCCGTCGCCGCAACCACGGACCCGGTCGGCTTCAAGCGCGTGGGCGTCGCGGAGTTTGAGCAGCTGTGGCTGGAAAAGAAATACACCGTGCTCGACGTGCGGACGGCGGACGAGTTCAAGGCCGGCCACCTCCCCGGCGCGGTGAACCTGGACGTGCTGGACGACAGCTTTGAAAAGAAGGTGTCCGGGCTGGACAAGTCCAAGACCTACCTCGTCCACTGCGCCGCCGGGAGCCGCAGCGCCAATGCCGCGGCCGAAATGAAGAAGCTAGGTTTCCGCTCCGTGATTGACCTCGCCCCCGGCTTCAAGGGTTGGAAGGCCGCCGGCAAGCCCGTGGAAAAATAGCGCACCGCGGCTCACTCGCCGCCGCCGTATTTCTTGATCAGCAGGTGGCTGCGCGCCGCCGTGAGCTCCATGATGAACTGGTCGTAGCTCTGGTAGCGGTCGTCGGGATTCTTCGCCATCGCGGTGACGATGGCCTCGTTGGTCTTTTCCTCGATGTCCGGCAGCTCCTCGATGGGGGGCTTGAGGGGCTGCTCGACATGAGCCATGGCCACCTCGTTGACCGTGGGGGCCTCGAAGGGGACGTGGCCGGTGAGGGCATGATAGAGGGTGCCCGCGAGCGAATACATGTCCGACCGGAAATCTTCCGTGCCCAGCGAGATGCGTTCCGGGGCGATGTAGTAGGGAGTGCCGAAGACGCCGGCATCGGGGTCGCGCCCGCCCTCGGCGCTTTGCGCGAGGCCGAAGTCCACGAGCTTGGGCTCGGGAGGTTCGTCGTTGTTGAAAAGGATGTTCCCGGGCTTGATGTCGAGGTGCAGGAGGCCGTGGCGGTTGGCGCAATCCAGCGCGGAGGCGATCTTGATGCCCACGTCCAGCACGAGCAGTTCGTCCACGCGGCCATTCTCCTCGATGCGGCCGTCGAAGGTGCCATTGTCCGCCAGTTCCATGACGAGATACTTCTGCCCCTCGGCCTCGTCGAAGGCGTAGATGTGGATGATGTTCGAGTGGTTCAGGCCGGCGCACGCGCGCGCCTCGCGTTTGAAGGCCTCGACCTGGATGGGATCGGCGGCCATTTCCGGCTTCATCAGCTTCACCGCGACCTCGCGGTTGAGGTTCATGTCGAAGGAGCGGAAGACGGTGCCCATGCCGCCGGAGGCAATGACGCCGCGCAGCTCGAACTGGCGCAGCTTGACCGTGATCATCACCGGCCCGCCGCATTTGGTGCAGGGCTGCGTCTCGAACGGCGGGAGGTCGCTGGGAATGAAGTTCTTGGCGGCACACCGGCCGCACGAGACCATCTTCAGTGATTTTTTGCCTTCGCTCATTCCTACGGACTACGTGCGAGACCCTAGCAGCGCCGGGAATTTGCTCAAGACTTGATTCCAGCCCGCAGCGGTGGCCCGCCCCCGCCCGCTTTTAGGCTTGGTAACGGGCGGTGGTTTTGTTTCAACCTGCCGCCCGTGCGCCTGCTTTACAACGTGCTGTTCGCGGTCTTCTTCGCGCTCAGTGCGCCGTATTATTTCTGGAAAATGTGGCGCCGCGGCGGCTGGCGGCGCGGCTTCGGGGAGCGGTTCGGCCGCATCGCTCCGGAAAAACTTCAGCCCCTCGCGGGCGCGAAAGTTCTCTGGCTGCACGCCGTCAGCGTCGGCGAGGTCGGCGTCTGCGCGCAGCTCGTGGCCACACTCCGGCCGCAACTGCCCGGGTGGCGTTTCCTCATCACCACCACCACCACCACCGGCATGGGCGAGGCGGAGAAGAAACTGCCGGCGGACGTCGCCCGCCTTTACTATCCGGTCGACTTCCCGTGGGTGGTGCGCCGCGCGCTGCGCGCCGTGCGTCCGGCGGCCGTGGTGCTGGTCGAGGCTGAGCTGTGGCCGAACTTTCTCTGGCAGGCACAGGCGCTGGGGCTCCCGCTGTTTCTGGCGAACGCCCGGATTTCAGACCGTTCCTTCCCCCGCTACCAGCGCGCCGGGTTCCTGTTCCGCGGGCTGTTCGGAGCGTTTGCCGGCGTGGGGGCGCAGAACGAGCCCGACGCCGCCCGGCTGCGCGCGCTCGGCTGCCAGCCCGCGGCCGTCACCGTCACGGGCAATGTGAAATTCGACGCCGTGCGCCCGCCCGACCCCGCCCGCTGCAACGCTCCGGCCCTCCTCCGTCAGTTGGGCGTGCCCGAGGACGCCCCCGTGCTGGTGGCCGGCAGCACGCACGACGGCGAGGAGCGCCTGCTGGCCGCGATGCTCGCGCGTCTGCGCAACCGCTGCCCGGGCCTGTTCCTCGTGCTCGTGCCCCGCCACTTCGAGCGCACGAAGGCCGTCGTCGAGGAGCTCCGCGGAGTCGGCATTCGGTTCGCACTGCGCACCGACCTAGCGGAGGGCAAGACCTTCACCCCCGGCGCAGTGGACTGTCTGCTGGTGAACACCACGGGCGAGCTGATGAGCTTTTATACCCGTGCCACGGTCGTCTTTGTGGGGAAGAGCCTCACCGCTACGGGCGGGCAAAACCCCATCGAGCCGGGCGCGCTGGGCAAGCCGATGATCTTCGGTCCGCACATGGAAAACTTCCGGCCGATTGCCGCTGACTTCGTGGCCAACGATGCCGCGGTGCAGGTGCCGGATGAGGCGGTGCTGGAAGCCACCTTGATCGCGCTGCTGACGGATGAAGCCCGCCGGGCCCGACTGGGCGCGAATGCCCGACGCGTCGTGGAACGGAACCAGGGGGCGGCTGCGCGCACCGCGACCCTGATCGTGCAGCATCTGGCTGCCCGATGACGGCGGTCCCCCGGCTCAGGCCGTAACCGCCGCGGGGTCGCAGGAATTATTGCCGCAGCCACAACCACCCTCCTCCTGATCGGCAAAATCGTGACCTTCCCAGCTCGGGTCCAAGCCCAGATCCTTGAGCATCTGGAGATCCTTTTCCACGGGCTGGTTCAGGGTGGTGAGATAATTGCCCACCATGAGCGCGCTGGCGCCGGCCGCAAAGATCATGCTTTGAAGGTCCCGCAGATTGACGGTGCGGCCCCCGGCGATCATGATTTCCTGCCGGGGCAGGATGAAGCGGAAGCAGGCGATGGTTTTGAGGATTTCCATCGGCGGCAGCGGCGGGTTGTGCTCGAAGGGCGTGCCCTTGATGGGGTTGAGAATGTTGATGGGACAGACGTTTGCGCCGATCTCGCGCAGGGACAGGGCGAGGTCGCAGCGGTCCTCGCGGGTCTCGCCCATGCCAATGATGCCGCCGGAGCAGATCTTGATGCCGGCCTTCTTCAGATAGGCGATGGTTTCCAACCGGTCCTCGAACGAGTGCGTGGTGCAGTGCTGCGGGAAGAAGCGGCGGGAGCTTTCAAGGTTGTGGCCGTAGCATTCGAGGCCGGCGGCCTTGAGGCGGTCCGCCACTTTCTGGCTCTTGATCAAGCCGAGGGAGGCGTCAGGCCGGGATTTGCCGCTGGCCTTCATCTCGGCGATGCGGTCGCAGACTTCGTCGAGCATGGGGCCTTCATTGAGACCACGCCACGCCGCGACAAGGCCGACGGCGGTGACGCCGTTCTTCTGCGCTTCGGAGAGCGCGTTCTGCACCGGCTCGGGGTCCACAAACCCGTAACGCGGCGAGCCGGTCTGGTGGAAGGCGGACTGGGCGCAGAAACTGCAGTTCTCCGAGCAAGCGCCGGCCTTGGCGTTGACGATGGAGCAGAGGTGGATCTTGTTGCCCTTGTAGCGTTCGCGGATGCGGTTGGCCCAGGCCATCAGCTCGAAGATGTCCGCGGTGTCCTCCAGGCCGAACAGCCAGAGCGCGTCAGCGCGGTCGATGCGCCCGCCGTTGAGCACGCGCTGCCCAAGGGCGGCGAGGCGTTCATGGGTGGTGGCGTCAAACGAGGTCGTTCGCATGGTTGACAGGATACAAAACCCGGCACGCAAGGCAAGCCCGGCAACTTTGGACTTGGAGCGCCCGGTCCTTGCTCTAAAGTCGCGGCCCGTCAGCAATCGCTCCGCCCCTCGGGTGGCGGCACAAACGCAAACCACAGACACTTATGGCAGCAAAAATTGGATTCGTCGGAGTCGGCCGGATGGGCGCGAACATGGCCCGCCGCCTCAAGGAAGTGGGTTACCCCGTCACCGCCGTGTATGACGTGCGGCCGGAATCCGCCCAGAAGCTCGCGCAGGAGATCGGCTGCGAAGCCTGCGTCTCGCTCGCCCGCGTCACCGCCCTCGCGGACGTAATCATCACCGTCGTCACCGATGACAAGGCGATGCTCAACATTTTCACCAACCCGAAGGACAACCTCCTCAAGTGCAAGGACTCGGCCGCCGGCAAGGTCTTCATCAACTGCGCCACCATCTCGCCCAAGACCCACGTCGAGGTTGCGAAGCTCGCCAAGAAGGTTAAAGCCGCCTCCCTGGAAGCCTGCATGGCCTCCAGCATCAACCAAGCCCGCGCTGGCACGCTCTACCTCATGTGCGGCGGCGACGAGGCGACCTTCAACCAGGTCAAAGACCTGCTCGTGAAGCTCTCGGACGAGGGCAAACTGCTGCGCTACATCGGCACCGCCGGCAAGGCCGCGCAGGTCAAGGCGCTCGTCAACATGGTGATGAACATCAACACGGCCGGCCTCGCCGAAGGCCTCGGCCTCGCCAACGCCCTCGGCCTTGACCTCAAGACCGTCATGGAAGTCTTCAGCCAGACCGGCGCGAACAGCCGCGTGCTCGTCACGGACGGCGAGGACATGATGAACCGCGACCACTCCTGCTTCTTCAGCGCCGCGCACGCCGCCAAGGACAGCGGCATCGCCCTCGGCCTGGCCAAGGAGCAGAAACTGGATCTCCCGCTCGCCGCCGCCACCTACGGGCAATACAGCAAGATGGTGAAGGTGGGCCTCGGCGAACTCGACAAGTCCGGCATCGCCGAACTGACCTTCAAGGGCCGCGGCCCGAAGAAGGGCAAAAAATAGTCATCGGCACTTCTGACGCGCCGTCTGCCGTTCACCGGCAGGCGGCGTTTTTCTTTAAACCTGCGCGTTGAGTTTTTGTGAGGAACCGGGAAACCTTCCGCCGGCATGCTGACGCACCGCATTGAAAAAACCTGGAAGGACCGCCTTGCGCGCGTCCTGCCCTTCGGCGTCGGCGTCACCAAGCCCAAGCATTTCCGCGACATGTTGGGCATCGTGTGGCGGAACCGCGACAACCTGGGATACGCCTACAAGGTGCTGACCAAGGGCGTGTGTGACGGCTGTGCGCTGGGCGTCGCCGGCCTGCACGACTGGACCATCAAGGGGCCGCACCTGTGCATGACGCGGCTGAATCTGCTCCGGCTGAACACGATGCCGGCGCTCGACGTGAAGCAGTTGGAGAACGTCGCGAATCTCAAGACGCTCGACAACGCGCAGCTCCGCGAGCTGGGTCGGCTGCCCTATCCGATGCTGCGCGAAGGCAACGCGCCGGGCTTCAGGCGCATCTCGTGGGACGAGGCCTACGCACTCATGGCGAAGAAGCTCCGTGCCACCACGCCGAAGCGCTGGGCGATGTTTGTCACCGCGCGCGGCGTGACCAACGAGATTTACTACATGGCACAGAAGGCGGCGCGCTTCCTCGGCACCAACAACGTGGACAACGCCGCGCGCCTCTGCCACGCGCCCAGCACCAGCGCGATGAAGCACGCGGTCGGCGTCGCCGCCACGACATGTTCCTACAAGGATTGGTATGGCACCGACCTCATCATCTTCTTCGGCGCGAACCCGGCCAACGACCAGCCCGTCACCACGAAGTATCTGCACGAGGCGAAGCTGCTCGGGACCAAGATCGTGATGGTGAACCCCTATCTCGAGCCGGGCATGAAGCGCTACTGGGTGCCCAGCACGGCGAGCAGCGCGCTCTTCGGCACGGACATCGCGGACTACTGGTTCCCCGTCACGCAGGGCGGCGACATCGCATTCCTCTACGGTGTCATCAAGATCCTCATCGAGAAGGGCTGGGTGGACGAAACCTTCATCCGCGAGCACACCGCCGAGTATGAATCCCTCAAGGCCGCCTGCGCGAAGCTGGATTGGGCCACGTTGGAGAAGCACGCGGGCCTGCCGTGGCGCAGCATGGAGGAATTCGCCGGGCTGGTGCGCGATGCGAAGAACGCCGTGCTCGTCTGGAGCATGGGCATCACGCAGCACAATTACGGCGCAGACGGCGTGAGCATGGTGCTGAACCTCGGCCTACTGAAGGGCTGGGTCGGCCGCGACAAGTGCGGCCTCATGCCCATCCGCGGCCACAGCAGCGTGCAGGGCGGCGCGGAGATGGGCGCTTACTCGACCGCCTTCCCCGGCGGCAAACCGGTCAACGCGGAAAACGCGAAGAAGCTTTCCGAGCAATACGGTTTCCCCGTGCCGGATTGGCCCGGCATCACGTCGGTGGAAATGGTCGAGGCCGCCGGGCGGGGCGAGCTCGATTTGCTCTACTGCCTCGGCGGAAATTTCCTCCGCACCTTGCCGGACCCCGAGCACGTCCGCACCGCGATGGCGAATGTTCCGCTGCGCGTGCACCAGGACATCATCCTCACCGACCAGATGTTCATCCCGGCCAAGGAAGCCGTGCTGCTGCTGCCTGCCAAGACGCGTTACGAGCAGGACGATGGCGGCCACGAGACCACCACCGAGCGCCGCGTCGCGTTCAGCCCGGAAATCCCGCGACAGGTCGGCGAGGCTAAGGCCGAATGGAAAATCCTCCGCGAACTGGCGGCTGCGACTTACCCCGAGCGCGCCGCCCAGCTCGGCTGCGAAACCGGCTGGCAGATGCGCGAGGAAATCGCGCGCGTCGTCCCGTTCTACGACGGCGTGCAGCACCTGAAGGAAACCGGCGATGCGTTCCAATATGGCGGGGCGCACCTGTGCGCGGACGGCAAGTTCGCGACGGTGGATGGCAAGGCACACTTCAAGGCCGTCGCGCTCCCGAGCGAACCCGTCAAGGCCCCCGGCGGCTCGCTTCTCCTCAACCGCCAATCGGCCATCGCCAACCGCCAGTTCATGCTCTCAACCCGGCGCGGCAAGCAGTTCAACTCGCTCATTTACGCCGAGGTGGATCCGCTTAACGGCGCGCCACGCGACGCGGTGCTGATGGCGGCGGAGGACGCCACGGAACTCTCGCTCGCGCAGGGCGACCGCGTAACCTTGCGGAACGAACTCGGCACCTACCCGGCCACGGTTTTCCTGGCGCCAATCGCGCGCGGCAACCTGCAAGTCCACTGGCCGGAGGCGAACCACCTCATCCCGCGGGGCATCGTGGACGCCGGCGGCGGTGTGCCGGATTACAACGCCCGCGTGACAGTGGAGCGTGGTTGAAACAAAAGGGCGCGGATGCAAATCCGCGCCACTCGATGAGTGGCTTTGTCGAGGCTACTGGTTGAGCGCTTCAAAAACCTTGCCCACCATCTTCTCGGACGGCTTGAGCGTCTTCTGGCCCGGCGTCCATTTGGCCGGGCAGGCTTCGGCGGGATTCTTCTCGAGATAAGTGTTGGCCTTGAGCTTGCGGAGCAGCTCACCCATGTCACGGCCCACGTTGTAGAAGTTGACTTCAGACGACACCAGCTTGCCCGCGGGGCTGATGAGGAAGGTGCCGCGCAATGCGAGGCCAGAGCCCTCGTCATATACTCCGAACATCCGGCTGACGCGGCCGGTGGGATCGGCGGCCATGGTATACTTCACCCCTTCGAGCAGCTTCTCGGAATTGCGCCACGCCAGGTGGGCGAACTTGGTGTCGGACGAAACGGAAACAACCTTAACGCCGAGGGCCTCGATTTCAGCATGGTGAACCGCGAGGTCGGCCAGCTCCGTGGGACAGACGAAGGTGAAGTCCGCCGGGTAGAAGACCAACACGGTCCACTTGCCCTGGGTCTTCTGTTCGGCCAGGGCGAACTTGCCAAACGAACCACTGGATGGCTCGTAGGTTTCCATCGTGAAGTCGGGCACGTCGGCGCCCACGGAGATAACGCGGTTCGATTGGGAGTCCATGTTCAAGTCGGAATTAATGTTTGCTGCACAAAGCGGTGGACTGGTAGCCGGTTTGCGGCCGATGTCAACCGGCAACCTGCGCCGCCAGCTCCTCGGCCGGGTAGGTCCAGATTTCTGCCAGCGTCGGGTGGTAATGGGGCAAGGCCGCCAGCTCGGCCACGGTCATGCGCTTCGCCATCGCCGCGACAATCTCGTGAATGAGCTCGCCGCCGGCCGGACCCACACACGAGCCGCCCAGAATCTCGCCCGTGCGCGGGTCGGCGAGAAGTTTGACAAAGCCGTCCTTGGCCTCCATCAGCAGGGACTTGCCGTGGTCGTTGAAGGGGTAACTGGCCACCAGGAAATCGCGGCCCTGCGCGCGCGCCTGGCCTTCCGACAGTCCCACGCAGGCGACCTGAGGGTCCGTGAACACCACGCTGATGAGCAGCCGGTAGTCCATCGCGCGCGCCGGTCGCGCGCCCAGGAGCGTATGCGCCGCCGTCTCGCCCTGCTGGATGGCGAGGTGGACGATTTCATGCGGCCCCGCACAGTCGCCCGCCGCAAAAATGTGGGGGACCGCCGTGCGCATCTGCGCGTCGGTCACGATGCGTCCGCCCGCGGCCAGCGTCACGCCGGCGGCGGATAGGTTCAGGCCGGCGGTATTCGGCGAGCGGCCCAGTCCGTGGAAGATCTCCTCCGCGCTCACCGTGCGTGTCTGGCCGGCGTGCTCGAAGGTGATCTGTTTCAACCCGTCCGCAGCCCGCGCGTCCACCAGCCGCGTGCCGGTAAACAGCTCAATGCCTTCGCGGCGGAAGACGGTTTCCACCACTTCGGCGGCATCGGCATCAAAGTCGCGGAGCAGGTGCGGGCTGCGCTGGAGCAGGGTCACGCGGACGCCGAAGCGTGCAAAGAACTGCGCGAATTCGACCGCCACCGCGCCGCCGCCGAGCACGATGATCGACTTGGGCAGCCGCTCCAGCGCGAGCGCGTCGTCGCTGGTAAGGCAGCCAATTGCGGCCAGTTGTGGCACCGGGAGCGGCGAAACCACGGAGCCCGTGCTGATGATGAAGTGCTCGCTCGTGAGCCGCCCACCGCCCGACAGCTCGACCGTGTGCGGGTCCACGAAGCGGGCATGTTCGCGGACCAACTGAAATCGGCCGCTCTCCAACTGCTGCCGTCGGTAGCCGGCGAAGTCGGCGATCATCGCATTCTTGCGCGCCATTACCTGCGCGAAGTCGTAACGGACTTCCGGCACCTGGATGCCCCACGTGGCGGCGTGCTCGGCGAGATGTTTGACCTCGGCGGCGTAGAGCAGCGCCTTCGTCGGCATGCAGCCACGCAGGATGCACAGTCCGCCGACTTCCCGGCCGCCTTCGATCACCGCCGTGCGCCGACCGCCGCGTGCCGTGGCGCTGGCCGCCGCATAGCCCGCGCTGCCGCCGCCAATGACCGCCACATCGAAGTCGAACTGTCGCGCTGCACTCATGGCCGGAGGTTGCGGCGCGACCGGCGACAATTCAACGCCGGAGCGGGCAGCCGGTCAGGCAGCCGACGACGACGGATCAATACGTGGCCCGGCCGCCGGAAAGATCGAACACTCCGCCCGTGGTAAACGAGCAGTCATCCGAGCAAAGCCAAGCGACCAGCGCTGCGGCCTCGTCCACCTTGCCGAAGCGGCCCATCGGGATCTTCGAGAGCATGTAGTCGATGTGATACTGTGCCACCTGCTTGAGGATGTCCGTCTGAATGACCGCCGGGGTGATGCAGTTCACGAGGATGCCGTTCTGCGCGAGCTCCTTGCCGAGTGATTTGGTCAGGCCGATAACGCCGGCCTTGGCTGCGCTGTAGTGCGAGGCATTGGGGTTGCCCTCCTTGCCGGCGATGGAGGCGATGTTGACGATGCGGCCATATTGCTTCTCCAGCATGACCGGCACGACGGCGCGGCAGACATAAAAGACGGCGTTGAGGTTGGTATCGACGACCGCGCGCCATTGGTCGGGCGTGTATTCCCAGAGTTTCCCGTTCACGCCCGCGATGCCGGCGTTGTTGACGAGCAGTTCGATCGAACCGCACTGGGCCTTGGTCGCGGCCGCAGCGGCCAACACCGCATCCGGATCAGTCAGGTCCAACGTCTGGGTGAACACGCTGCCGAGCGCGCTGAGCTTTTCCTGCGCCTGCTTAAGCGCCTCAGCGTCGCGATCCCAAAGACAAACGCGCGCGCCTGATTGCAGCAGCCGGGTGGCGATGGCGAAACCGATTCCGCGTGCGCCTCCCGTGACGATTCCGTTCTTACCTTTTAGATCGAGTTGATTCATGGCGCGGCTTGGTTAACGGCTGCACCGATGGCGGACAAGCAACTTTTGCCAAGCCTCCCATCACCAACGCTGTTGTGCAGGCACTCAGGTGGCCTACTCGTTGATGCCGCAATGGGCGTAGTCAGGCAGAATTTCCACCCCGGAGAAGCAGGTTTCCTCCGTTTCCGGTTGGAGCGGCGACTCGGCAATTATCCCTGGCCACCGCACCGCCTGGATCATCGGGTCGTCGGGGCAGAGGCCGGTCGAATCATGGTTCCCGCTGGCGAGTGGAACGAGACGCAAGGTGTTCATAGGTTGGCAGCCGACCGTATCGCGTGCTCCGGATTGGCCGACAGTCAAAAAACTGAGGGCGCACCGAGCGATGCGAAATGGTTTTGGCCAGAGTCTGGCAAAGAGGAGCCCGCGTAACCATTGGCGGACACCCCATTTCGCGATACGGCGGCCGCCTGACCAAACTAGGGGAAACGCCTACGAACCCCCCTCACCGGTCAGTGTCGCCGGGGCCTTCCGTCGGTCGGGCGAAGAAAACTCCTGTTGCCTTTCCGCCCCGCGCTCGTGTAGAAGCCCGCGCTACTCATGGGCAAAGCGCTCATCATCGCGGAAAAGCCATCCGTCGCCGGCGACATCGCCAAGGCGCTCGGCGGCTTCCAAAAAGACAAGTCCGGCGAGTTCTACGAGAGCGACACCCACGTCATCTCGTCGGCCGTCGGCCACCTGCTGGAGCTCGGCGTCCCCGAGGAACACGATGTGAAGAAAGGCAAGTGGACCTTCGCCCACCTGCCGCATCTCCCGCCCCGCTTCGCGCTCAACCCCATCGAAAAGTCCGAGGCCCGCCTCAAGACCCTTCAGCGCCTCATCAAGCGCAAGGACGTGGACGCGCTCATCAACGCCTGCGACGCCGGGCGCGAAGGGGAACTCATCTTCCGCCGCATCACGGAATACACCAAGGCCAAGCAGCCCATCCAGCGGCTCTGGCTCCAGTCCATGACGCCCGCGTCCATCCGCGAGGGCTTCGCGCGCCTCCGCTCGGACGCCGAGCTGCAGCCCCTGGCCGCTGCCGCGGAGAGCCGCGCCGAAGCCGACTGGCTCATCGGCATCAACGGCACGCGCGCGATGACCGCGTTCAACAACAAGACCGGCGGCTTCAACCTGACCACCGTCGGCCGCGTGCAGACCCCGACGCTGGCCATCGTGGTCGAGCGCGAGGACAAGATCCGCAAGTTCGTCGCCCGCGACTACTGGGAGGTCATCGGCACGTTCGAAGCCCAGGCCGGACCGTATCAGGGCCGCTGGTTTGACGAGAAATTCAAGAAGCCCGACGCGAAAGATGCCGACGCAGAGCTGAAGGCTGAACGGCTTTGGACCAAGGCGCAGGCCGACGCGCTGCGCGCCAAGTGCCTTGGCAAGCCGGGCATCGTCACCGAGGAAAGCAAGCCCACCACGCAGATCGCGCCCGCGCTCTACGACCTCACCACCCTGCAGCGCGAAGCCAACCAGAAATTCGGGTTCCCGGCGCGGATGACCCTTCAGATCGCCCAGGCACTCTACGAGAAGCACAAGGTCCTCACCTACCCGAGAACGGATTCGCGCGCGCTGCCGGAAGATTACCTCGGCACGGTGAAGAAGACCCTCGACTCGCTGCGCGACCTGGCCGGCTACAGCGTCCCGGCCGAGAAGATTCTCACGAACGACTGGGTGCGCCCGAACAAGCGCATCTTCAACAACGCGAAAATCTCCGACCACTTCGCCATCATCCCCACCGGCGTGCTGCCCAAGGGCTTGTCCGAGCCGGAGCAGAAACTCTACGACCTGGTCACGCGCCGCTTCCTCGCCGTGTTTTTCCCGGCGGCGGAGTTTCTGGAGACGACCCGCATCACACGCGTCGAGGGCGAGCCGTTCAAGAGCGCCGGCAAGGTGCTTGTGAAGGCCGGCTGGCTCGAAGTTTACGGCAAGGAAGCCGCCGGCGACGACGACGCGCCCAGCCTCGTGCCCGTGCAGCAGGGCGAGCAGGTCAAGACCTCCGATGTCGAGGTCAAGGGCAGCCAGACCAAGCCCCCGCCGCGCTACACGGAAGCCACGCTCCTCTCCGCCATGGAGGGCGCCGGCAAGCTTGTCGAGGACGACGAACTCCGCGAGGCCATGAGCGAGCGCGGCCTCGGCACGCCGGCCACGCGCGCCGCCATCATCGAAGGCCTGATCTACGAGCAATACATCCATCGCAACCAGCGCGAGCTGGTGCCCAGCGCGAAAGCCTTCACGCTCATCGCCCTCCTCAACGGGCTCAGCATCCAGGAGCTGACCCGGCCCGAGCTGACCGGCGACTGGGAGTTCAAGCTCCGGCAGATCCAGCGCGGCCAGCTCGAGCGCGAGCGGTTCATGGCCGAGATCCGCGCGCTCACCGAGCGCATCGTCGCGCAGACCAAGGCCTACGAGCACGACACCATTCCCGGCGACTTCGGCAAGCTCAAGGCCCCCTGCCCCAAGTGCGGCGGCGAGGTCCACGAGAACTACAAGAAGTTCCAGTGCCAGAAGTGCGACTGGAACATGTGGAAGGTCATCCTCGGCCGGGCCTTCGAGCTCGAAGAAGTCGAGACCCTGCTCCGCGAGAAGCAGGTCGGCCCGCTGCAAGGCTTCCGCAGCAAGCAGGGCTTCCCCTTCGCCGCCGTGATGAAGCTCTCCCCCGAGGGCGAGGCCAAGTTCGATTTCGGCGACGACCAGAAGGACGACGAGAACGCCGCGCCCGTGGACTTCACCGGCAAGGAGCCGCTCGGCAAGTGCCCCAAGTGCGCCGGCCGCGTTTTCGAGAATGGCATGAACTACTCTTGCGAGCACGCCACCGGCAAGGACCGCAAGTGCGACTTCAAGACCGGCGCCATCATCCTCCAGCAGCCCATCGAGAAGGCCCAGATCACCAAGCTGCTGGCCGAGGGCCGGACCGACCTGCTCAAGGGCTTCGTCTCCAAGAAGACGGGCCGCAAGTTCGAAGCCTTCCTCAAGCTCGACAACGGCAAGGTCGGCTTCGAGTTTGCCCCGCGGGAGAAGAAGTTCCCGGCGAAGGGCGCGAAGAAGGACGAGGCCCCGCAGCCCAAGCTCGACTTCACCGGCCAGGAGCCGCTCGGCAAATGCCCCAAGTGCAAGGGCAACGTCTTCGAGGGACCGGAGTCCTACCTCTGCGAGCGCAGCCAGCTCGAGACGAAGAAATGCACCTTCAAGACCGGCAAGGTCGTGCTCCAACAGCCCGTGGACCGCGCGCAGGTGAAGAAGCTCCTCGCCACCGGCAAGACCGACCCGCTCGACAAGTTCATCTCCAAGGCCGGCAAGCCCTTCACCGCCCAGCTCAAGCTCGCGGACAAGGGCAAGGTGGAGTTTGACTTCCCCGAGCGGTAGCAGAACCGACGAAGCACAAAGGCTTTCGAGCTCTTCACTCCGGTTGATGAAAGAGTCTTGGAGTTACTCAAAGAAACGACGCAGGGATGCCAAAGGCCGTCGGTGGCACTTCGCGACGCGCAGTTTTTATGATGCGTCGATTCCCTACGAAGAACTTCCCTACGAATTGCTATTTCCAGACGACGACTGGACTGAAGTCGGGAGAATTCGTTTTGAGAGGCGAAAGGACAGTCCTTATCGCAATTACGAGGCACTACTGGCAAAGATCATGAGCGACGAGGAGTTTCGCAAATCACACCCTGATCCCGACTCTCGGAAGCTCTGGGCAAAGTCATGGAAGTAATCTGAAAAGCCTCCATCGCATCCGGTCTGGCGCGGAACCTTTCATTTCCTAAGTCTATCAGTCCTTGCCTGCCCGGCATTTGCCGCTGGCCAGTCCGCCTTGTTTCCGGTAGCCAGTGGCCGCCCATGACCAGCCGACGCGACTTCTACGAGCAGCGCGCCCCGCACCGCGTCCAGGAGGCGCAACGCGCCTACCACACGCTGCTCAACCGCCACTTCGCCTTCCTCGTTCCGCCCGGCCAGCGTGTGCTCGAAATCGGCTGCGGCCTCGGCGACACCCTCGCCGCCGTGAAGCCCGCCCGCGGCGTCGGGGTGGACTTCAGCCCCGCGATGGTCGAGCTCGCCAAGCAACGCCATCCGCAGCTCGAATTCCGCGTCGCCGACGCGCTCGACTTCACCAGCGGCGAACCCTTCGACTACATCATCCTGTCGGATCTGGTGAACGACCTGCCGGATGTGCAGGCCGTCCTGGAGAAACTGCGCGCCGTCGCGCACCCGAAGACCCGCCTCGTGCTGAATGTCTTCAACAACCTCTGGAAACCGATTCTCACCCTCGCGGAGTCGATTGGCTGGAAGGCGCCCACGCAGCAGCAGAACTGGCTCTCGGCTGGCGACATGCGGAACCTCCTCCACCTCGCCGGCTGGGAACTCGTCAAGCAGGACACCCGCATCCTCTGGCCGCTGGACACGCCCCTCATCGCCCCGCTCCTGAACCGCTGGGTGGGTCCCCTGCTCCGCCACCTCTCCCTCGCCATCTTCATGGTCGCGCGCCCGCGCCCCGCCGTGCCGGCCGACCGCCATTACACCTGCTCCGTCGTCATCCCCGCGCGCAACGAGGCCGGCAACATCGAGGCCGCCGTCCTCCGCACGCCGGAGCTGGGCAAAGGCACCGAAGTCATCTTCATCGAGGGCCACTCCAAGGACCACACCTGGGACGAAATCCAACGCGTCGCCGCCAAGTATCCCCAGCGCAACATCAAGATTCTTAAGCAGCAGAGTAAGGGCAAGGGCGGCGCGTGCCGCGAAGCCTTCGCCGCCGCCACCGGGGACCTTCTCATGGTCCTCGATGCCGACCTCACCATGCCGCCGGAGGAGCTGCCCAAGTTCTACGAGGTCGCCCGCAGTGGCGCGGCGGACTTCGTCAACGGCGTGCGCCTTGTTTACCCGATGGAGCAGGAAGCCATGCGCTTCCTGAACATGATCGGCAACCACTTCTTCAGCCACGCCTTCTCGTGGATTCTCGGCCAGCGCATCAAGGACACCCTCTGCGGCACCAAGGTCCTCTTCCGCCAGGACTACGAGCTCATCGCCGCGAACCGCAGTTACTTCGGCGAGTTCGACCCCTTCGGCGACTTCGACCTGCTCTTCGGCGCGGCGAAGCTGAACCTTCGCATCCTCGACCTGCCCATCCGCTACAAGGCCCGCACGTATGGCGACACGAACATCGAGCGCTGGAAGCACGGTCTGCTCCTCCTCCGCATGACCGCCTTCGCCGCGCGAAGGATGAAGTTTATCCGTTGACCCGACTCTCCCCTTGACGCGCTGGGCGGGTGACGGCATTAAGCGCGCGCCATGTCCGCGCCCAATGAGATTTCGTCCAGTGCCGCGCGTAGCCGCGCGTTGCAGTCGCTCAACAGCCTCATCTTCCTGAGCCGCTGGTTGCAGGCCCCGCTCTACCTGGGCCTGATCGTGGCGCAGGCGGTGTATGTGTATCAGTTCATGGGGGAGCTGTGGCACTTGGTGCTGAAGACCACTTCCATCCAGGAGACGGATATCATGCTGATGGTGCTGGGGCTGATCGACGTGGTGATGATCGCGAACCTGCTGGTGATGGTCATCGTCGGCGGCTACGAGACCTTTGTCTCGCGGCTGCATCTCGAGAACCACCCGGACCAGCCCGAGTGGCTCTCGCATGTGAACGCGGGCGTGCTGAAGGTGAAGCTGGCCATGGCGCTGATCGGCATCTCCTCCATCCATTTGCTCAAGTCCTTCATCAACGCCGAGCGGCTGACGGACAAGGTGATGATGTGGCAGGTGATCATCCACATGACGTTCGTGATTTCCGCGCTGCTGCTGGCGTATATCGACCGGCTGGTCACGCCGCCCAAGGGGGAGCATTAGGCGCGGACGCGCCCCGGGCGGAAGGCTTGCCCCCGCCGGGCGGCCGGCGCAAATCCGTGTTCATCCGCGTTCATCCGTGGTTCAATCCGGCCGTGAGCATCGCCCTCGAACAGCATCAGATTGAGATCGAGGCCAACCTCCGGGCGTGGCAGGGCAAGCCGCTGTTGCGCGAGATCTACGCGGGGTTTTACCAGCGCATCCTCGCGCAGATCGACACGTCGCTGCCGGGGGCCATCGTCGAGATCGGTTCCGGCGTGGGGAATCTCAAGGCCCACCTGCCGCAGAGCATTGCCACCGACCTCTTTCCCAATCCCTGGCTGGACGTGGTATGTGACGGCTATGAGCTGCCGTTCGCGGACGGGAGCCTGTCGCACCTGATCCTCTTCGATGTCTTTCACCACCTGCGCGCGCCGGGGGCGTTCCTGCGCGAGGCACGGCGCGCCCTGCACCCGCGCGGGCGCGTCATCGTCTTCGATCCCTACATCAGCCTGGCGAGCTGGCCCGTCTATGGCCTGCTCCATCACGAGCCGGTGGCGATCAATGCGCCCATCAACTTCGCGACGGAGCTGCCGCGCCCGCGCGATTACTACGCGGCGCAGGGCAATGCCACGCGGCTGTTCTTCCGGGACGAACGGCCAGGCTGGCCGGAGGGCTGGGAGGTTTTCCACCGCGAGGCGTTCAGCGCGTTCCACTACGTGCTGTGCGGCGGGTTCAGCAAGCCGGCGATGTATCCGGCGGGCCTGCTCGGGGCCTTGCGCAAACTGGACGGCGTGCTGTCCGCGTGCCCGCGCCTCTTCGCCGCGCGGTGTCTCGTGGGCCTGCGGCCAAGAGGCTGAGGGCAAAGCCGCCGGCACAAGCCAGCAAGCATCGCACTCACTCGCCAGCCAGCGCCAAGACTCGCTGGCGAAGACTGGGCGCAATCCAGAAGCCCGCATCTCGTTCCAAACGATCCAGCACCGGCTCAACTGCACCGATCAACCCCTGCCGCCGAGCCGCCAGGACGATGCCGAGAATGCCCACGGCCTTGAGTCCAAGCTGGGCCGCCACTGCACGGCCAAGGGTCTCGTCCATCAGCAACGCGTCAGCACAATTGACGAGGCAAAGGGAAATTGCCGCCGTCTCCCCTGTGTCGAGGTTCGCCTGAATGACGACCGCCGGTGGGGGAGGCGCAGTCATTTGTTCGATCCACGCGGGTAGTTGCAGTCCAGCGAAACGGACATCCACTCCCGCCAACCGCACAAATTCAGTCGCGACCTCGTGTGGAATGAGCACGCGGCCAAACAGCGGCGGCAGCAGGTGCTCGTGCTGGACACGGCACAGGTTGAGGATGACGGACGTGTCCGCGACGACAATCACTTGGGCGGCAGTTCGCGCAGGACGGTGAGGTCTTGCTCCAAATCCGCCTCGTCGTAGTGCAGCGGGATGCGGCGGTCACGCAGCAGGGCTTGGAAATCGAACAGGCTCTTCCTTGCCAAATCCGCCGCCTGCACCAGCGTGACCCGCCGCGCGGCGTAGAAGGACACGGCCAAATCCTCGAGGATTTGGCGTTCGCTCAGGCCGTGGAGCGGCTTGAGGTGGTCGGGCAGCGTGATGACCATGTCGGCAACCTAAACGAAGGAGAACGGGCTGACAACGTGTCGTTCGGTGCGGAGCTCACTTCATCTCCACCGCCAGCTCCCGCACCACGAAGCCCAGCTTGTCCGCCGCCTCCTCGATGAGCTTGGCCGTGGGCTTGCCCGCACCGTGACCGGCCTTGGTCTCGATGCGGATGAGCACGGGCGCGCCGAGCGTGCTCTGGCACTCCTGCAACCGCGCCGCGAACTTGAAGCTGTGCGCCGGGACCACGCGGTCGTCGTGGTCGGCGGTGGTCACGAGCGTCGCGGGGTAGCGCACGCCGGGCTTTAGGTTGTGGTAGGGCGAGTAGGCATAGAGCGCCTTGAATTCGTCGGCCTTTTCGCTGCTGCCGTAGTCGCTGGTCCACGCCCAGCCGATGGTGAACTTGTGGAAGCGCAGCATGTCCATCACGCCCACGGCGGGGAGGCAGCAGCCGAAGAGGTCGGGCCGCTGGGTCATGCACGCGCCCACGAGCAGGCCGCCGTTGCTGCCGCCGGCGATGGCCAGCCGCGCGGGTGACGTGTATTTCTTCGCGATGAGCCACTCCGCCGCCGCGATGAAGTCGTTGAAGACGTTCTGCTTTTTCAGCTTGGTCCCGGCCTGGTGCCAGTCCTCGCCGTATTCGCCGCCGCCGCGCAGGTTCGCCACGGCATAGACGCCGCCGAGTTCGAGCCACACGGCCATGCTCACGCTGAAGCCCGGTGTCTGCGAAATGTTGAAGCCGCCGTAGCCGTAGAGATACGTCGGGTTGGAGCCGTCGAGCTTCAGGCCCTTCTTGTGCGTGAGGAACATCGGCACGCGCGTGCCGTCCTTGCTTGGGTAGAAGACCTGTTTGGTCTCGTAGCGCGCAGAGTCGAAGTCCACCCGCGGCGCGCGGAAGACGCTGCTCGCGCCGCTCGTCACGTCGTAGCGGTAAATCGTGCCGGGCGTGGTGAAGCTGGTGAACGAGTAGAAAGTTTCCTTGTCCGTGCGCTTGCCGCCGAAGCCGCCCACGCTGCCGAGTCCGGGCAAGGCCACTTCCCCGAGCGGTTTGCCATCGCGGGCGAAGCGCTTCACCTGCCCGCGTGCGTCCTTGAGGTAGGTGCAGATGAACTGGTCGCCGACGAGGTTCACGCCCTTGAGCGTCTCGGTGGCCTGCGGAATGACTTCCTTCCACTGCGCGCGGTCGGGGTTGGCGGTGTCAATCGCGATGACGCGGCCGCGCGGGGCCTTCAGGTCGGTGTAAAACCAGAACACGCCGCCGTCGTTGTCCACGAAGCTGTAGTCCGCGTCGTAGTCGTCGAGCAGCTTCACGATAGGCGCGTCGGGCCGGGTGAGGTCGCGGTAGTAAACGCGGTTCCGCGGGTCGGTGCCCTGCCAGATGGAGATGATGAGGAAACGCCCGTCGTCCGTGACGCTGCCGCCGAAGCCCCAGTCCGGCTGGTCGCGGCGTTCGTAGATGAGCACGTCGTCGCTCTGTGGCGTGCCGATTTTGTGGAAGTAGAGCTTTTGGAACTTGTTCACGCCCTTGAGCGCGTCGCCTTCCTTGGGCGCGTCGTAACGCGAGTAGAAGAAACCTTTGCCGTCCTTGGTCCAGCTTGCCCCGGAGAATTTCACCCACTTCAAATGATCGCTCAAATCCGCGCCCGTCCGCACGTCGCGCACCTTCCACTCGTTCCAGTCCGAGCCGCTGGTCGAGAGGCCGTAGGCCATCAGATTGCCGTCCTCGCTGATGCGGTAGCCGGAGAGCGCGACCGTGCCGTCGGAGGAAAGCTTGTTCGGGTCGAGCAGCACACGGGGCGTGGCGTCGAGCGAATCGGCCACGTAGAGCACGGACTGGTTCTGAAGGCCGTCGTTCTTCGAGAAGAAGTAGCGGCCGCCCTGCTTGAACGGGATGCCGTAGCGCTCGAAGTTCCAGAGCTTCGTGAGCCGCTCGCGGAGCTTGGCGCGCTCGGGGATTTGGTCGAGGTAATGGAACGTCACCTTGTTCTGCGCGGTGACCCAGGCCTTGGTCTCAGCCGCGTTGTCATCCTCCAGCCAGCGATAAGGGTCGGCGACTTTCACCCCATGGTAATCGTCCACGACGTCTTGTTTGGCAGTGGCGGGATACGCGAGGCGGGTGGACATGGTGAGTTTGGGCGCGGGCGTAGGGCTGGCGCAACTGAGCAGCAGCGCGGCCACGCAGGTTAGGCCGGCCAGGGAGGCGGACTGGGCTTTCATGCGGGCGGACAGTGCCGCAAAGCCGGGATGAAGGGAAGTCCTCCGGGGCGGCACACGGCCCAATCGGGCTAGTTCATCGGCATGCCCCGCCGCACGAAGGTCGGCACGTCGAGGTCCACACCATTGCGCAGCGTCGGCTCGCTGTGCTCGAAGGGGCCCTTGGTGACGGTTTCCAACTGAAGCTCGGGGTGCACCACCTTGGCCTTCTTGCGGGAGCGCCAGGAGCGGGTGCTCGCAAGGGTGGCAACCGGCGAGGCTTCCGGCTCGGGAGCGGCGAATCCAACCACCCCGCGCCCAGCCTCCGGCTTCGTGGCCGCCGCGCGCATGACCGGCTTGCTGGCGATGGCCGCGCCGAGCAGCTCAACGTCCGAATTGCCGCGTGGCGAAGGGGCAATGCCAGGGTCCGCCGCCGGCTCCGGCTCAACATCCTTCGGCAGGTCTGCGGCGTGCGACCGACGGCGCGCAGCGACAAGCGTCACGGTCATCCGATCTCCCAGCGCATCTTCGATGGCCGCGCCCATGATGAGGTGGGCGTTGTCGGCATGCCGGTTGATCTGTTCCATCACGCGGTTGACTTCGGCCATGGTTAGCGCAGGCCCGCCCATGAGGCTGACCAGCAGCGCATCCGACTCGCCAAGCGCAGCCCCCCCGTCGAGCAGCGGGTTCGCCATGAGTTTCTCAACAACCTCCTTCGCACGATGCGGGCCGGCGGCTTCGGCGCTGGCGAACGAGCTTTCGGAATGACGGTCCCGCACCACGGCGCAGAGGTCGGCGAAATCAAGGTTGATGAAGCCCGGCCGCGTGACGAGCTGCCAGATCCCGCGCACGCCCTGCGCCAGCAGCTCGTTCGTCGTGGAGAAGGTCTCAATAACACTGGTGTTCTCGTCAATCAGCTTGAAGACCTTCTGGTTCGGCAGGCAGATGACGCCGTCGGCGGCAGCCTTGAATTCCTCCAGGCCCAGCCGCGCCTGCCGCATCCGCTTCGGCCCTTCGCAATCAAACGGCAGCGTGACGAATGCCAGCGACAGCGCGCCGCATTCCTTGGCAACGCGAGCAAGCACCGGCCCCGCTCCCGTGCCCGTGCCGCCACCCAGGCCAGCGCAGATGAAAACCATGTCCACGCCCGTGCACAGCTCGCGCAGGCGTGCCTCGTCTTCTTCCGCCGCCGCCCGGCCGCGCTCAGGGTCACCGCCGGCACCGAGGCCGCCGTTGAGCTTCAATCCGAGGTTGAACTTGTGCGGCAGCGGGCACTGCGACAGCGCCTGCGAATCGGTGTTGAGCACGATCAACTGCGTGCCGCTGAAGCCCGCCCGGGCAATGTGCGAGACCACGTTGCCGCCGCAGCCGCCTACGCCAAACACCTTGATGGTGAGCTGTTTCTTGACCGGGCCGGGAGCGGGGTTGGATTCAATCGTGGTCATGGTGATGGGCGAGTTAATTTCCCAAGCTGGAAGTCAAAGAATCCCGAAGGAACCGGCCAGGTGTTTGAGCTTGCCTACAATTCCGCCCGGACGCTGGGCCTTTTGCCGGATCGCACCGTATTTCACGAGTCCGACGGCGGTGGCAAGTTCGGGATCGTCCGTTGCGGAGCGCAGGCCGCCAACGGCGCTGGTCCGCCCCACACAGGCGGGCATGGCGAAGATGTCCGAGGCCAGTCCGTCGATGCCCCGGATCCGTGCGCCGCCGCCGCAGAGACAGACGCCCGCCCGAAGCTGGTCGTGGAAACCCTTTTCACCGATGTCCTCGTCAATCAGTTCGAAAGTCTCCTCCAGCCGCGCAACCATGATGCGCCGCAGATGCTCCAAATTCACGCGGCGGTCGGGGAAGCCGTTCTCGTTGGTGAGCGTAAGCGTCTGCCCTGCCGCCCCCTCGATGGTCGCGGCACCGTGCTCCTTTTTGAGCATCGCGGCGCGCGCGGGGGCCATGCGCAGCCCGTAGCTGAGGTCGTTCGTCACGTGATCGCCGCCCACGGCCAGGATGCCGGTGTGCTTGATGACGCCGTCGGCATAGACCACGTATTCTGTCGTGCCCGCGCCGAAATCCACGACCAGCACCCCCATCTGCTTCTGTTCATTGTCGAGCAAGGCGAGGGAGGACGCGAGTCCGCTGAAAACCAACTCTTCCACTTCCAGGTTCAATCCCTTGACCACGCGCACCGGGTTCTGCAGGCGTGTCGTGACGCCGTGGACGACGTGCATGTCCAGTTCCAGCTTGCCGCCAAGCATCCCGACGGGATCCGCGATGCCGGCCTGGCCGTTGAGCGTGAAATGCTGGCGAATCGCATGCAGCACCGTGTTCTCGGAGGGCCGGTTGAAAACCTTGGCATTGGCCAGCACTTCGCCCACGTCCGGGGGGGAAATCTCGTGATCGTCGGAAGCAGCGGTAAAAACGCCGTGTGTGTTGAGGCTGGTCAGGTGGCCACCGGTCACGCTCAGATACACGCTGGCGATTTCCACGTCGGCTGACTTTTCGGCCTCGACGATGGCGTTTCTGACATCCTCGGCCGCGAGGTCGGCGTCGACCACCTCGCCTTTGCGCACACCCCGGGACGGGCATTGGCCGATGCCGATGACATTGACGCCGCCCGATTCGGTGACTTCGCCCACAACGGCGGCGACTTTCGCGGTGCCGATCTCCAGACCGACGATGACAGTGGCTTTGTCGGGAAAGAAGAGGTTAAGCATTTTTCCTCCGGTAGGGCGCGGGTTTGGCCGGTTTGGCGGGCGGAGCCGGCACGGTGCTGGCCTCGACCCACCGGGCCGGCAGGTTCTGCGAGATGGAAACGTCGAGCGTGGAGATAACTTTGCCCTGCTGGGTGGCAACGTCCTGCACGGCCCGCCAGCGGCGGAGCTGGGCATCGAAATCCCGGTTCGAGGCAAAGGTGATCTCGCCACCGGTCGCAGTCGTGACGGTCAGCACCTCGATGCCTGAGACGTCCACGCGCCGGATGTCCGACCGGCCAAACATGGAGGAACGCTCGAAGTGCTGGAGCAGCCGCAAAGCAGCCCGGACTTGCGCAGACTCAACCTGCCGGCCGGGCTTGAGGTCAACCGGATTCACCCCCACGAGGGCCGGGAGCCAATCGATTTGCAGGGCGGTGGGATCGGCGACCATGGCCCGGTTCGGCGGCACCATCACAAACCCTCCGGCATCCAGCAGGTGCGGCAGATGAGCGAATCGTCCGTTCTCCTGTCGGGTGACAACTGTCTGGGCCACCGGCACGCGTTCCATCACTCGGATGCGGAGGGTGTCCGGCAGCACGCGCTCGACGGCGGCGGACTGGATGTAGTCACGCAATTCGAGATCCCGCTTGATGCGGGCAAGGTCAAGACTCATCAGGTTCTGGCCCACCCGGACGCCAGCGATGTTGCGGAGCGACTCAACGGTGAGAATGCCATCCGTCTGCAAATCAATGACCTTGGTCGCGAACGCGGGGTTTTCCATGACAAACTCACGCACCGCCCAGTCCACCCCGCGCCAGCCCAGGAACAGAACTACCGCCGCGACGAACAGAACGGTCAGCCCCTGCATGACGAAGCGCGCCCGCGCAGCCTGCAGCTGGTCGGTGCGAAGCTTCACGCGGAGCACGTTCTGATTCTCGCGGTGCAGGCGGCGGTTCCCTTTGAGCAGCCGGGTGATGTTTTGGAGCATGACTGGGCGAAGGTTTGAATGGCCTACACGCCGCGCCGGAGCGCGAGGTCCACCATCAGCTGGCAGAGTTCGTTGTAGCTGAGGCCGGCAGCGGCCGCAGCCTTCGGAAGCAGACTGGTGGCGGTCATGCCGGGCAACGTGTTGACTTCCAGCACCACCGGATCGCCATTGGCGCGCACCATCACATCCACACGCGCATAATCTCGGCCGCCAATCGCGCTGAACGCCGCGTAGGCCGCGTCCTGGATGCGCGCCGTGGTCGCCGCATCGAAATCCGCCGGACAGAAATACTCCGTGGCCCCGGCGGTATATTTGTTCGCGTAGTCGTAGCTTCCCTGTTTGGGCCGCACCTCGACCACCGGCAGGGCGCGCCCGGCGAGAATGCCCACGGTCGTCTCGCGGCCGATGATCCGCTCCTCCATGAGGACCTCGGAGTCAAACCTGAGGGATTCAGCGAGCTTTGCGGAAAACTCATTCGGGGCGTCCACGAACTGCAAACCCACGCTGCTGCCCTGCCGCACCGGCTTGAGCACGACAGGCGTTTGCCAGCCAGCCGGCCAAGGGGCATCCGGGGTCTGGAAGGTCATGGACTTTGCCGTGGGCACTCCGTGGGCAATGCACTTTTGCTTGGTCAGCACCTTGTCGAAGGCGAGCCGGCTCGCCTCGGGACCGCACCCGGTGTAGGGCACCTTCATCGCCTCCAGCTCACGCTGAACCGTCCCGTCCTCGCCGTAAGTGCCGTGCAACGCGAGGAAAACCACCTGCGTGCCGGCGGGCAGGGTCCACTGCCCTGCGCCCGGGGGGTCCAGTTCGTGGACGATGTGGCCGTTGGCGCGCAACGCCGCAACCACCGCAGCGCCGGTGCGCAGCGACACTTCGCGCTCGGCGCTCGGGCCGCCCAACATGACCGTGATGTTCAGTTTGTCAGACATGGCAAGTCCTCCCCCACGATTTCGACTTCAGTTTCCAGTTCGACGCCACGCCGCTCACGGGCCGTGCGGCGGATGAGTGCAATGAGCGCCAGCACATCCCGAGCGGTGGCAGTGCCGTCATTGATGATGAAGTTGCCGTGGATGTCCGACACCACCGCACCACCGACGCGCGTGCCCTTGAGTCCCAGCTCATCAATGAGTTTGCCTGCCGGGCTGACCTTGGTGTTCTTGAAGACGCAGCCGGCGCTTGGTTCCTTGGGCTGGGAGGTCCAACGCTTTTGCTGACACTCGGCAAGTTTCACCTCGATCTGCTCGCGGGGCGCGGGCCGGCCCTTCAGCACTGCGCCAAGGGCGACGGCAGACTTGAGCAACGGGCAACTGCGGTAGGTCGTCTCCACCTCGCGGGCGGAACACTCATGGACCGCACCGGCGTAGTCCATGAAGCGGAGCGACTCAACCGCATCAAAGGTCCAACCGTTCATCGCACCCGCGTTCATGCGAAGGGCGCCCCCCAGGTTCCCGGGGATACCCTCGAAAAATTCGAGCCCCCCGATTTCGTGGCGCTTCGCCGTAAGCGCGATGTCCTTCAGCTTCGCGCCCGCGCCGCAGCGGAGCTGTTCGCCTTCCACTTCAATCCGCGAAAAGGCGGGGGCACCGAGGTGGATCACAACGCCGCGGATGCCGCCGTCACGGATGAGCAGGTTGGAGCCCCGCCCAAGGAGGAAGAACGGCACGTCCCGGTCGCGGCAAAAGCGCAGAACTTTTGCCAGCTCGAGCTCATTCGCTGGCTCAACATAAACCTCCGCCGGGCCACCCACGCGCAGGGTGGTGCGCTTGGCGAGCGGCTCGTCCCGTCGCAGAACCGACGCGGGGTCCAGCAACGTGCCGAGTTCCGCAGCAAGTGCCGCAGACGCAGGCGTCGTGATGCTCTCAGCGCAGATCATGAGGGTGCCGATTCCAACTGGTCACGAACCGCAGCAACGGCCCCGGTTCCGCGCCTTGATCCGGACTTGGCAAAGCGGGCGGGCGGGCGCCACTCGGCGCCCTCGTCATCCGTCTGAGCCAAGGCTGGCAAGCCACACGCGCGCAGGATGCGCTCCGCAATGTCCGCCGCCGCCGCTGGCTGGTGCCACTGGGCAAGGGCAGCCTTCATCTGCCCCCGTGCACCGGCATCAGTGAGCAGGCTGCTGACGAGCGCAATCAGTCCGGCTGGCGAAGTGGTGCGCTGCGGGACCAACCGCGCTGCACCGGTGTCAGCGAAGGCACGCGCGTTGTGCAGTTGATGGTCATCAGCCGAGGTCGGCAACGGCACGAGGATGGCCGGCACGCGCATCGCGGCCAATTCAGCCAGAGAGGAGGCGCCCGCCCGGCTGATGGTCAGGGTGGCCGCGCCCAGCGCCAGTTCCATTTCCGTGAGAAAGGGCTGCACCACGGCCCGGGCTTTGCACCGTGCGTAAACTGCCCGCGCCCTTTCCACGTCGTTTGGGCCGGTCAGGTGCAGAAACTGCAAGTCTGAGTGACGTGCGGCCAACTCGGGCACGGCCGCGAGGACGAGGTCGTTCAAGCCGGTTGCCCCCTGGCTGCCACCGGTTATGACGATCGTGGGTCGATGCGCATCAAGGCCCAGCGCCATGCGACAACTCGAGGGATCCGCCGGCGCGAATTGCTCCCGCACCGGCGTGCCCGTGACAGCATGGCGCTGAATCCAAAGCCGGTGCGCCGCCTGCGGGAACCCAACAAACGCCTCATCCACCACATGGGCCAACCAACGGTTGGCACGACCGGGAACGGTGTTCGAGTCGTGAAGGAAAGTCCTGGCCCCAAGTTTTTTTCCGGCCAGCACGGGCGGCGCACTGGTGAACCCGCCCATCGCCAGCACGGCCCGGGGTGAACGCGAAACAAAAAGTTGTTTGGCGGCCTGATACGAAGCAAAGGACGCGCGGGCGAATGCGATCGGGTTGCCTTGCAGGGCGACCGCAGGAAGTGTGGCGACCTGCACATCACGCGCGGCCCGAACCGCCTGCTGGTCCACTTCCTTGGGCGAAACCAGCACCAGCACGTCACAGGCGCGGCGGACCAGTTCCTGTGCGACCGCCATACCCGGAAAGAGGTGGCCGCCCGTGCCACCGCAGGCGATGGCGACGAGAGGTTTGTCCGCAGCGGATTGCATCAGGTCGGGCGCGGGAGAGCGGTGAAGGGGTTGTCGTCGAGCGGAGCGGCGACCGTGATGGGTTTGTCGTGCGCGCGGCGCGCCACCGAGAGGACGAGGCCGGCAGAAGCCAGGAGCACCACAAGATTCGAGCCGCCATAGCTGATGAAGGGCAGCGGCAGGCCCTTGTTCGGCAGGACCATGGTGACGACCCCGACGTTGATGAAAACCTGCACGCCGATGAGGAAGGTGATGCCGATGACGAGGAGCTGGCCGAACAGGTCGCTCGCGCGCCACGCGATGTTGAAGCCGCACCAGCAGAGCAGGCCGTAAAGCGCGAGCAGACCGAGCGTGGCCGCGAGGCCGAATTCCTCGCCAATGACCGAGAAGATGAAGTCCGTGTGGTGTTCGGGCACGAAGCCCGTTTTCTGCCGGCCATCGCCAAGCCCCACGCCCGCCACGCCGCCCGCACCGAGCGCATACTTCGCCTGCAACTGCTGGTAGGCGACGGACTTCTCATATTTCTCGGGATGCAGCCAGGCGTCGATTCGGGTGCGGCGGTTCTCATTGCTCATCATGAGCACGCAAATCACGGCGAAGGCCGCGACGCCCAGCGGGACGAGATACATCGGCCGTGCGCCAGCAATCAGCAGCAGAAGCCACACGACCAATCCGAGCAACAGGGTGGTGCCGAAATCCTTGCCCGCGAGCACCAGCACGAGCGCGCACCCGGCGAGCGCGCCCGGAATCACGAGCCCGCGCCAGAACTCCTGCATGCGCTCGCGGTAAAGGCTGGCGTAGTGGGCGAGCATTGCCACGACGATGACCTTGGCGAGTTCCGAGGGTTGAAAGGTGAAGCCGGGGAACTCAATCCACCGCTTCGCGCCGTTGATTTCCCGGCCCTTGATCATCGCGTAGGCCAGCAGCACGCAGGCAATGACCAGGCCGGGCCAGACGAGCTTCCGCAGCCAACGGTAATCCATCGCGGCGCACACGAAGCAGGCCGCCACACCCAACGCAGCGAAACGGGATTGCTTGATCAGGTAGGCCTCGCCCTGCTGCGTCATGCTCGCGCTGTAAAGCATCACCAAGCCCAGCGCGAGCAGGGCGGCGACGCAGAAGGCGAACAGCGTGGCGGTGCGACGAAGGCTCATAGGCTTGAGTTAATCAGCAAACGAGAATGCATGCGCAGCCATACCCACCCAACCGTTTACCAGGGCGGCTTACACACCCACCTAAACCGAGCCCGGCCGAGGCGACGAAGCTGGCCGAGACTGAGTGTCCCAGTTTGCTTCCTTCTTCGCCAGTCAGCCGGCGCATCGGTGATTGGGGTGATAGGTTAAGTGGCTTTGCCCGCTTAGAGCTTGGGGGCGGGAGCCGGAGCTGGCTCGCCGAGCGGCGGAAGCGTCGGCGGCAGGGCCGGAACGACATCGGCCTTCGGAGCGGGAGCCACGCTGGGCGACGGCACACTGGACGCCTTCGCGCCACCGGCCGGCACCTTGAGCTTCTGACCCACTTTGATTTGGTCCGTCTTGAGCTGGTTCGCCTCGCGAAGCTTCGCGACTGAAGTGCCAAACTTTTTGGCAATGCTGCCCAGCACGTCCCCTGACTTAACGGTGTAAACGCCGTCGGCATCCGATGGTGTGGCTGCACCGCTGGCTGCGCCGCCGCTCTTGGCGGCCTTGGGGGCAGCCGGGGGAATGTTCACCTTCTGGCCGAGCTTCAGCTTGGTGGAATCCACTCCGGGGTTGGCAGCCTCAATGGCCTTCATGCTCACGCCGTATTTTTTGGACATGGAGTAAAAGGAATCGTTCTTGGCAACGACGTGCACCTTCGCCTCACCGGCAGGCACGGCGGGAGCGGCAGGCGCAGGTTCAGGCACGACGGGCGGCGGCGTAACGACCGGTGGGACGATGGGCGCGACTGGCGGCGGGGTCGGCGTGCTGGGCAACGGGGCCAGCCCTGGTGCTCCCGGAGCGGGCGAGGCAATTCCGGCGGCCGGCGAGCTGCCGATGGGCGGCAAGGATCCTGGCGCGGCTACCCCGCCAGGCGGAGTGCCGGGCACAGGCGCGACCGGTGAACCTAGATCAGCCGGAGGGGTGATGGGCGGGAGGGCGGGTTCCGGTGCGGGCTTCTTGGCCTCAACTTTGGGTTCAGGCTTGCACCCGGCCATCAGGATGCCGCCGAGGACCACGGCGTGGATGCCGAGGAAGATGGCGACGATAACGGGCAGGTTGTTCTTCCGCTTGGCTTTCTGCTCGAGCAGGGAGCCTTGGGGGTTAATCGGATTGGGAGTGCTCATGTGGTGTGTGCTTTGGTGGCTGCGTTGTCTGATCCCCGGAGCTGGCCATTCCCCGGCGAAATTTTTTGCTTATGTCTCGTTAAATTTTTTACGCTCGATCCGCTGTCGCGCTGTTCACTGCTGCCGGCTGCCCCAGCCGCCCCCACTCATAGGGGCATTATCCGCGACACCGCCATTAGTTGTGCGCTGCAACTGCTCAACCGCTTGTCGAAACACTTCACCCCGGTGGCGATAGTCACGGAACAAATCGAAGCTCGAACAGGCCGGAGACAGCAAAACAACGTCCCCGGGGGCCGCATTTTTCACGGCTTCGTTGACCGCTTCTAACAATGAATCCGCGAGCGTGCAAGGGGTAAAGAGGCTCCACGCGGCGCGCAGTTTTTCCCGTGCCTCGCCGACCAGAATCGCATGCTTGACGCGCTGCGCCAACAGTGGTCCGAGGTCATGGTAGTCGAGGCCCTTGTCGCGCCCGCCCGCGATGAGCAGGACGTTCGTTTCCCCGGGTTGCGAGGCCGGAATGGTCTGCAGTGCCTTGGCCACGGCATCCAGGTTGGTGGCTTTCGAGTCGTTGACAAACTTGATGCCGTTGATTTCCGCGATGAGTTCACAACGGTGCGCTCCCGGTTTGAAGCTCATTATGGCCGCGACCATCTCGTCCAACGGCAGCCGCAATACACGCCCGACGGCAAGCGCGGCCATCACGTTCTCGGCGTTGTGCGGACCGCGCAAGTGGGTCTTCTCCATGTCTATCAGAGGGCCCACCCAATCTTCCATGCGGCTGATGATGAGCGAGCGGTCGAGATGGATGTCCGCGCGCCGGTTCTGTGCGCTGAAGGTGATGAGCTTGGACGGCACCTTCACGCCGAGCGAGCGGAGCATTGCAAGCGCCTCGGTCTGCACGATGGCCCAGTCGAACGGTTGCTGGTTCTCGAAGAGGCGCGCCTTGGCCCGCGCGTAGTCGGCCATGGTGTGATGCCGGTCGAGGTGGTCGGGCGTGAGGTTCAGCAACACCGCGACCGCCGGACGGAAGAAGCGAATCGTCTCGAGCTGAAACGAGCTGACTTCGAGCGTGAGGTAGTCGAGCTGCTTTGAATCTTCGGCAACGGAGCACAGCGGCTTGCCGATGTTGCCCGCCGCGAGCGTGCGCTTGTGGCAATGCGTGAGGACGTGCTCGATGAGCTCGGTCGTCGTGGTTTTTCCGTTCGTGCCGGTGACGGAGACGTTGAGGCAGACGGCCTGCTGCCAGCCGAGTTCCAACTCCCCGATGACGGGAACCTCACGCTGGCGCAGGTCCTTGACGAGCGATGAATGCAGCGGCACGCCCGGGCTGACCACCGCGAGGTCAAAAGGCCCGGCCGGCGGGAGACGCAGGTCCAACTCCACCCGCACGCCAAGGCCGCGCAACTCCTCCGCCTCGCGTCGCAGTGCGGGCGTGTCGGAGTTGTCCATCGCCGTGACGTGCGCCCCGCGCGAAACCAGCAGTCGGGCCGCCGCCGCGCCGCTGAGGCCGAGGCCGATCACCAACACTGCTTTGTCTTGAAGCCTGAACATTTAACGCAACTTGAGCGTCGCCAGCGCAAGCACCGCGCAGACGATGCATAGGATGTAAAAGCGCGTGACAACCTGGGATTCATACCAGCCGAGCTTCTGAAAATGATGATGCACAGGCGCCATCAGGAATACGCGCCGCTCGTTGCCCTTGCCGTAGAGCCGCCGCGTGTATTTGAACCAGCCACGCTGAATCATCACCGAGCCGATCTCCGCCACAAAGACCCCGCCCGCAATCACCAGCACAAACGGCTGGTGGATCAGCACCGCCATGATCCCGAGCACGCCACCGAGCGCAAGCGAACCGGTATCGCCCATGAAAACCTGCGCCGGATGACAGTTGAACCAGAGAAATCCCAGACTTGCCCCCAGCATCGCGGCGCAGAAAACGGTGAGTTCCCCCGCCCCGGGCACGTGGGGCACAAAGAGATACTTGGCAATGATCGCGTTGCCAGCGATGTAGGTGAAGATCAGGAACACCGTTGTCACGATCAGCGTGCAGCCGATGGCCAATCCGTCGAGTCCGTCGGTGATGTTCACCGCATTGCTGCTGCCGACGATGGCACAAACCGTGATGGCGGCCCCGATCCAGGCCGCATCGGTCAGCACCGCGTGCTTGAAGAAGGGCACCTGTATTTCAGCGATCAGCGCCCTGGTCTCCGGCATCAGCCAAAGCATCCAGGCGATGAAGCCCGCCAGCCCGAACTGCACGATGAGCTTCACGTTTTCCGCGGCACCCGCGCTCTTCTGCTCGGTCAGCTTCTTGTAGTCGTCGTAAAACCCGAGGGCGGCGAGCACCAGCAGCGACACCAGTGTCAGAACGATGAACTCATTCCACTGCGCCCAGATCAACGCGGTCAGATCCACGACCAGCACGATGAGGATGCCGCCCATGCCGGGCACGCCCTTCTTGGTGAAAACCTGGTTGGTGGTGGTGCCTGCCTCCTGCGCTTTGTCCAGATACTCCTGACCGAACTTGAGTTCCTTCAACCACGCGATGACCAGCGGCCCGAGCCACAGACTCAATAGCAATGCCGAGATCGCCGCCCCGGCGCTGCGCACGGTGATGTAACGAAACACCCGCAGCGCCGAGAGGGCATCGGCCCACGCGGTGCCTGCCACCTGCTCCTGCAGCCATTGGGCGAGGTAATAGATCATCTGCTAATCGCGCCGGTATCGCAGCGTTAAGAAACCTTGCCGGGAGCACAGTTCCTCCCAGTGGCACAGACGCACCAGGAAGCCCGGCCGGCGTGCATTGTTGGCCAGCTCCCGTGCCAGCTTCCTGGCCGCGCGCTGCTGGTCCCGGTGGTTTTTCACGCTCATGGTCCTCAGTTGAGTTGGGCTCCGGGTGGATTCGACCCGGCAGCGGCTGTCATTCCGCCACGGATGACCTCGCCCACCCGTTCCAGCCGGGTTGATCGGGAAGCCTTCAACAGCACCAGATCCCCCGACCGCAGCTCGCGGAGAACGGCTGCCCCCGCGCTGGCCACCTCGGGAATTTCCGTGACCGCACTCAAGCCAGCGGCCCTGGCCGCGCCCGCGACGTGTCCGGCCATCTTGCCCACGGCAAACAGGCGGTTGACGCCCAACTCAGCCGTGCGCCGGCCCACTTCAACATGGGCTGCGACACTGTGCCCCCCCAGTTCCGCCATGTCACCCAGCACCGCCACGCGGCGGCCCGCGCACGGCAGGTCGTGCAATGTCTGCAAAGCCGCAAGCATCGAATCCGCGTTCGCATTGTAGGCGTCGTCGAGCACCCGCACGCCGTTCACCTCCCAAAGTTGCAGGCGCATCTTTGGCGGGGTGCATCCCGCCAAAGACCGCCTGACTTGATCACTGCTCAGACCGACCTCGGCTCCTACAGCCCCTGCCAGCAGTGCATTCAAAACCTGATGCCGTCCCAGCAGCCCGATGCGATACGCGCCGCTAAAGGCCGCGTGCGGGCTGCTCACCTGAAAGGCGACGCCCCGTTCATCGAGCCGGACTTCGGCCGCGCGCCAGTCGTTGCGCGGCCCAAACCCGACGCGCACCACCCGCGCCCGCGTCCGCGCCGCAACGGCGTCCATCTCGGCGCAGTCCCCGTTCACGAAAAGCACCCCGTCCGCGGGCAACAGCTCGGCCAGCCAGCCTTCCTCCTGCGCCACGCCGTTCACATCGCCGAAGAATTCCAGGTGCTCCCGGCCGATGCTCGTGATGACGCCGTAGCGCGGCTGGATGAGCTTCACGAGGGGCGCGAGTTCACCCGGATGGTTCGTGCCAACCTCCAACACTGCGCCCCGGTGCTGTCGCTCCAACCGCAGCAGGGTGTGCGGCACGCCGATATCATTGTTGAAGCTCGCCTCGCTCCACAGCGCCGGGCCTCGTTCGCGGAGCACGGCCGCTATGAGTTCCTTCGTGGTCGTCTTGCCATTCGACCCGCCAACGGCGATGACCGGCATGTCGAAATCCTGCCGGTAGCGCGCGGCGAGCTGGGCGTAAGCCACGCGAGTGTTGGCGACGACGACCAGTGCTGGTGGCTTCCCGCCACCGTCCGTAGTGTCGTTGGCAATGGGCGGCAACCGGAATTCGCCCGCACGAGCGCGCTCGACCACGACGGCCGCAACGCCCTTCGCCGCGACCTCGGTGATGAATGCGTGCCCATCAAACTTCTCGCCGGCGATGGCGATGAACAAGTCACCCGGCTGCGCCTGCCGCGAATCCGTGCACACGCGCCGCAGCGGCAGGTCCGCACTGCCACGGAGGATTTCTCCGGCCGTGGCCTCGGCAACAAACTTGAGCGTGCGTGGGTCCATTATTCGGCAAGCGAGCGATAAGCCCCGGAACCGGCCAGCCAAGGCACCGTCACCGGGCGGCGAAACAGCTGTCGCAGAGCGGCGTTGGCGCTCAGCGCGGCTGGCCCCGGGTCGGCATCGGGGAAAACGGGGGGAGGAGCAACGGGCGGCTCCGCGCGCAGCGCGCTGACCTGACGGCAAAGATCCACGTTGCGGAGCGGACGGGCTGACTGCTGGGGGGTGCCGGTGGTGCTCATGGTGTTGTGGCTTCAGTTCATCGAGAAAGTCGCGTTCACCACCGCCATGATGCTCTTGTCCAAGGAACTCATGTCGTTCTCCCCCTCCCAGCTGGAATGTCCGCGGGTCGAGTAAAGAGGCGTAATCTGGAAGACTCCCATCCTTGCCGCCCGGAGTTCCTTCACCGTGCGCCCGCCTTGAGAGGCAATCTGCTCCGCCCGGGCCCGCGCGTCCTTGGTGGCCTCAGCGAGCATTTCGATCTTTGCCTCGCCCGCCTTGGTGTAGATGTAACGCGGGGCGCTGGTGGTGAACTGCACGCCTTGTTCGACCAGCTTCGCGGTCTGCTGGTCCAGCGCGGCGATGCGCTCCACTTCGGGCGAGGTCACCGTCACGTTCTGGCTTAGATTGTAGCCAACGATCCGCACGCCTTCGTCGCTGTTCACGCGCTGGCGCAGTTCCTGAATTCCAATCGGGCCAACCTGATAGTTCGTCACCGCCTGCATTTTCAGGAAGGCCTCGACCTTGACCAGGTCGGCCTTGAGCGCTTGCTGGGCAGCCAGCAATGTTTTGGCTTCGGTGGAAAAACTTCCGGTCCATACGATCAGGTCCGACTTCACGAGCCGCCGGGCTGAACCGGTGACGGAGATCGCCTGCGACTCGGCGATGCGCTGCCAGGTGCGCGCCACCACGAGCGAGGCAAAGACCAGACCGGCGGCCAAGGCCAAGCCGGCCACCACTCCGAGCAGATGTGGGCGAGTTTCCATTTAGCGGCCGGCTCCGTCACCGCGCGGCTCCCAGAGCAGCACGGCGAACTTGGATTTTTTCTTTGGCGTCACGGGATTGGGTTGCGGCTCAACCTTCTTCACGAGACCTGTCGCGCGGGGTTCCTCGCCACCGAACACTTCCTGCACCACCGGCGGCAGGTTGCGCTGCAAATGCGCCACCCGGGCCTGCACATCCTCCGTGCGCATTCGGCGCGGCTTCCAGGCCATTTCTTCTTTTGCGTTGCGGGCCATGTTTAAGCGGCTTTGGCCAACGGGTGTTCAGTCCAGCCAAGTTCTTCCAGCGCTTCCTCCGCATGCACGCGGTCATCAAACGGGACGACTGTGTCCTCGAATTCCTGGTAGGTCTCATGCCCCTTGCCGGCGATGAGCACGGTGTCACCGGGCTGGGCGAGGCGGAGCAACTGGCGAATGGCCCGCGCGCGGTCGAGTTGCACGCTGAACTGATCGGGACGAACCGTGCGAAAGCCAGACTCGATCTGCGCAGCAATAGAAGCGGGCGATTCCCGGCGCGGGTTGTCACTGGTGATGATGGTGTAGTCCGCGAGCAGCGCGGCGGCCTTGCCCATCTTCGCGCGCTTGTCGGTGTCGCGTGCCCCACCGCAGCCGAAGGCGAGCAGCACGCGGCCAGGGGTGATCTCCCGCACGGTGCGGAGGACGTGCTGGAGCGCGTCGTCGGTGTGCGCGTAGTCCACGAACACACTGAAGGGCTGCCCGCCGGAAATGCGTTCGAGCCGGCCCGGCACGGGAGGCATGGTGCGCAGCGCCGCCTGAATCCTTGCGATGGGCAAGCGCAGCGCGATGCCAGCGCCGATAGCAGCCAGCGCGTTGTAAATGTTGTGCCGCCCGATGAGCGGCATCGTCACGGGGAACCGGCCCGCCGGGGTCTCAGCGGTGAAGCGGGTCTCGCCATGGCCGAGTTTGAAGTCCGTCGCCCGCAGCTTCGCCGCCTCGTCGAGGCCATATGTGAGTTGCACTTCGGCGCTCGTCTCGCGCGCGAGCCGGGAGCCGAAGGAGTCGTCAATGTTCAGCACCGCCGCGCCGGGCTTGGTGCCGGACTGAATCGAGGTGAAGAGCTGCTTCTTCGCCTCGTAGTAGCTCTCCATGTCGCCGTGGAAGTCGAGATGGTCCTGCGTGAGGTTTGTGAAAATGCCGAGGTCAAAGTCAACGCCGTGCACGCGTTTCTGCGCGAGCGCGTGCGAGCTGACCTCCATCACGCAGGCCTCGCAGCCCGCCCGAATCATCTGCGCCATGAACGACTGAATCTCGGACGACTCCGGCGTGGTGCGCTGGGCGGGCAGCACGCGGTCCCCAATCTCGTAGCGGATGGTGCCCAGCAAGCCGGCGTGAATTCCGGCGGCCTCAAGGATGTGCTTCACCATGAAGCTCACCGTGGTCTTGCCGTTCGTGCCGGTGACGCCGATGACCTTGAGTTTGCGGCTCGGATGCCCGTGAAAATTCGCCGCGGCGATGGCCAAGGCGGCACGCGCATCAGCAACCTTGACCTTCGTCGCGCGCCCGGAGGAAAAGCCGTTGCGCTCGCAGATGACGGCGGCGGCCCCCCGGTCAATCGCCGTGCTGATGAAGTCATGACCGTCGTGGTTTTCGCCCGGCACGGCCACGAAGACCATGCCCGGCGAAAGGCGGCGGGAGTCAGCGGTAACTCCCGCCACCGTTCGCTCCAGTGGGCCTTCCGAACGCAGCATCGGCAGGCCCTCGACAAGTTGTTTCAAGAGCATGGTGTCAGGCGGTGGGTGGTTTCGCCTCGCCACGTCGGGTGGCCAGCTCGCTCGACAACAGGGTGAAGGCTTGCGCGGCGCGCAGCGTGCTCTGACGCAGGTCCGCGTGCAGCGGTCGGGAGACAGACACCGGCACCCAGCTCTGGGCCAGCACCAGCGATCCGGCGGGCGCGCGACGGAGGGCGCTCGCGCGGCGGCTTCCCAAGGTGGGTGCTGTCGCTGTCAGTGTGTCTGTTTCAATGGCGTTCAAGTCAATTGGTCCGGTTGTTGGCCAGCGGCGCCTGCGCCAAGCCGGTCACGGGTTCGCCCACGGCCGTCTCCGGCCGGATGTTAAGGTGGTTCGCCGCGCGCAGGGCGATGTTCTTGAATGCCGGCGCGGCCACGATGCCGCCGTAATATCCTTTGGCTTTCTCCGGTTCATCCACGGCTACGTAGATGAGCAGTTCCGGGTTGTCCGCCGGGAAGAAGCCAATGAAGGAAGAGAAATACTTGGCGTGGCTGTATTCGCCGTTGACCAGCTTCTGCGCCGTGCCGGTCTTGCCAGCGGCGGTGTAGTAGCCGAGGCGCGCACCGGCGGCGGTGCCATCGGTGGACACGACGCGCTTGAGGGTCTCGACAACTTGCTTCGAGATTTCCGGCTTGAAGACTTGTCGCACGACCTGCGGCTGGTTCTTCAAGACGACCTTGCCATCGGCGTCTTCGAGGCGGTCCAAGAGCAGCGGGCGCATGAGCTTGCCGCCGTTGGCGATGGCCGCCATCGCCATCGCCATCTGGAGCGGTGTCGCGGCCGCCGAGTGGCCGATGGACACGCGTGAGCCGGTGATGCCATCCCACCTTTTCAACGGGATGAGCTGACCGCGCGCCTCGCCCGGCAGCAGCACTCCGGTGCGTTCGCCAAAGCCGAACGCGGTCAGATAGCGGAACAACCCGGCGTCTCCGAGCCGCAGACCGATTTTCGCGGACCCGATGTTGGAGGACTTCATCATGACTTCCTCGACTGACAAAACGCCCAGCGGGTCATGGTCGTGAAGCGGCCGGCCCCGGTAGAACCAGGTGCCGCGCTCGCAATCGATCCGCTCCCCCAACGTCGCCAGGCCCTCGTTCAAAGCGGCCCCGATGGAGATGATTTTGGCGGTCGAGCCTGGCTCGTAGCTGTCCACAATCATGCGGTTTTTGAGCGCGGCGACGGGGGTCTTGCCCGGCTGATTGGGGTCGTAGGTGGGCCGCGAACCCATCGCGAGGATTTCGCCGGTGCGCGGGCGCAAGACGATGGCGGTGGCGCTGACGGGGTTGAACTTCGCCATGATCTCGCCCAGCTCCGTTTCGAGGATGTGCTGCATGGCGGCATCGAGCGTGAGCACCGCGTTGAGACCGTCCTGGGCTTCCACCTCCTGCTGGCGGTTCATCACAAGCTCGGCGCGGTTGCCGCCGACTTCGGTTTCGAGCCATCCACGCGTGCCGCTGAGCTTGTCGTTGAGGGTGCGTTCCAGGCCGTCGAGACCGACGGTCTGGGTGAACACGGCCCCGGTGGTCGCGTTGGTGCGGGTGACCGGGCCCATGAAGCCGAGCACATGGGCAGCGAGGGATTGGTTCGGGTAAATGCGGATCTGGTCATCCACCGGGTCGCAGTTGATGGCCTTCGCGCGCAGCTCGCGGTAGAAGGCCTTTTCCTTGCGCGGGAGCTTCTTCTCATCCACGCCGAAAGCGAGTTTGGCCATCGCGGCGGTGATCTGCGTCCACTGCTCCAGCGGGACCTTGTGCGCAAGCACGACGTGGCGGTTCGTCGTGACGACAAGCTGGTTGGTGATGACTACGTAGCTGTTGGAGAGGACGAGCGGCGAGTTGGTGGCGACGGCGTAGTAGTTGGTCGTGACCGCACCATTGTGCAACGCGATGAAGCGGTTTGTGTGCAGCACGCCGCGGGGCACTGCAACGTAACCGTCCACGACGACGATGTGACGATTCGTGAGCAGCATGCCGTCGAGCGAGGCGACCGGATTCGTGCGCATGTTGATCTGCGGCAGCAGGCGCTTGTGCAGCTCGGCCTCCGGAACCTGGAAGATCGGCGCGAGCGCGCGGGCGATCACCGCCTGATGGTCCCCAATGAGGACCGGATCAGCAAAGACCGTCTTTACCGGGCGGCTGGTGGCGAGGAGGGTGCCGCGCGCGTCCCGGATGTCGCCACGCCGGGGCTCCAGCATCCGGGTTTGGCGGACCTGAGCCACCGCCTTGGCCTTCAACGCCTCATGCTGGAGGACCTGAAGGTCCACGAGCCGGTAGCCGAGACCGCAGAAGGCGACAAACAACAGGAATACCATCAGCACCAGCCGTCGGTTTTGGAACGGCTGGAGCGTGACTTCCTGGTCTGTCACCCGGGCGGACATCAGGCGGCAAAGCTCATTTCGAAGTCGGACTCGTCGTCTTCGTGGCGGATGGCTGTGAGGTTCATAGTGGATTGGTGGAGCGGTCAGCGTTTACGGGCGGGGGGCGGCAGCGGCTTCGTGGCGTAGGCGAGGTAGGTCTTCTCGGCCGGGAATGCCATCGCCGTGAGGACGGGGGCCGGGGCCTGACGCGGGGCGGTGCGCACCACCTGCCCCTCGACCAGCGTGAGAATCTGGTCGGGCGTGGGCACGCCCAGGCCCAGCTTAAGCTCCTTCACGCGCGCATCGAGGTAGGGCAGAGATTGCAGCATCGCCATCTGCTGGCGGCGCATCTCGTTTTCACGCTTGAGCTGGGCGAGCCGTTTTTCGAGCTGCTCCGTCTTGACTCCGAGGGAGTAAATCTGCCGCTTCTGCCATACGTAGCAGACCGCCAGCGAGCCGATGACCAGGCAGAGGAAAAAGGCCTTCACCGCCGGGCCGAACCGGACCCCGCCGCCTGCGCTGTTTTTTCGATTTTTTGCCATATTCCGCCGCCCTAAATCTTCTCAAACACCCGCAGTTGGGCGCTGCGCGCCCGCGGGTTCGCCGCAACTTCCGCGTCGCCGGCGCAGATCGCCTTCCGCGTCACCAACCGGAGCACCGGCGCCCGCGGCTGCCGCAGCTCCGGCACGTCCACTTCGCCGGGCACCACGTAGTCCCTCGCGAGCTCGCGCCCGAATTCCTTCACCACGCGGTCTTCAAGCGAGTGGAACGTGATCACCGCGAGCCGCCCGCCGGGCTTGAGCAACCGCACCGCACCTGCCAGCCCGCGCCGCAGCGAGCCGATCTCGTCATTCACCGCGATGCGCAACGCCTGGAACACGCGCGTGGCCGGATGCGCCTTGCGCCCGTGCCGCGGCGAGATTCGTTCCATCAGCTCCGCCAACTGCCGCGTGGTCTCAAACCGCCGCACCTGCCGGTCGCGCTCAATGGCCCGCGCCATCCGCCGCGCATCCGGCTCATCACCGTAGTCCCGGAAAATCTTAGCCAATTCGTCGGCGCTCGCGGAGTTGACCAGCTCCGCCGCCGTCAGCGCCTGCCGCGCATCCATCCGCATGTCCAGCGGTCCGTCCTGCTGGAAGCTGAACCCGCGTTCCGCCCGGTCCAGCTGCGGGGAGCTCACGCCGAGATCCAGCAGCACCCCGTCACACCCACCCGCCGGGATCCAGCCCGACAGTTCCGCAAAGTTCCCGCGCCGCAGCTCGAACCGGCCCGCGAACTCCGCCGCCAGCCGCGCGCGCGCCGCCTCAAGGGCGTCGCCATCGCGATCGCAGCCAAAGAGCCATCCAGTCGGTGCGCTGGCCCGCAGCACCGCTGCCGCGTGCCCACCCGAACCCAGTGTCCCGTCGGCGAACGTCCCGCCCGCCCCCGGCCGGAGCGCGGCCAACACTTCCTCCACCATCACCGGGTTGTGGATGAAGCTGGTCACGTTTCATGCGCCGATCACGCCGCCGCCAGTTGCCGCCGGGCTGCAAGGGGGCCGCGCGGCACCCGCCGCCGGACCGCCGCCGCCTGCTCGCCGAATGCTTTCACCAGACGGGCGGGCACTTTGAGCTTGCGTGTAACCGGTTGCCGGACCGAGTCCCGGACCAGCCGCAGCCGCGTAGCCCAGCTCTTCGCCGCAGAGGGCGGCACGAAGGCCGATTCGACACGGGTCGCAAACGGAGCCTGCTCCCGGACCAGCAACGCCTCGTCGGTTTTCGGCTGACGCCGCTTGGGGACGGGGCGCGCAAAGGGGTTCTTGGGCAGCGTTGGATCGGGAGCGACCGTGCTGCGGATCTTGGGCCCACCAGGGCGTGCTGCCGGACGGGCCTCGTCAGCGAACGAGTCGCCGCCCCGTCGTCGCCCCCGCACCGCCGAGGCCATGCGGCTCATCGCCCCAGGCCGGGTGTTGAAATTCGGAACCACCTCGCCGAGCGGCACTTTCGTGATGAGCTTGTCCTTTAAGCCCACGAGGCTTTTGCCGGTGTTGAGCAGTTTGAGGAGGCCCATGGTTAAATCAGTTTGATGGCATCCGGGCGCACCACCTCATCGCTCACGTTCGTGTCGCGGTAGTGCTCGGGATTCCAGATTTGAAACCGGTCGAACAGGCCGACCAGAATGGCCTTCTTGCCAAGCTGGGCCTTGTTCGCCAGCTTCTCCGGGAGGCAAATGCGCCCGACCGAGTCCAATGTCAGATCGTCACAATCCGCGCCCAGCAGGCGCCGGAGTGCCTCGGCCTTTGGGTCACTGAAGGACATGCCTTCTAGTTTTTCCTCCAGCTTCCGCGCCGTAGCGGGCGGCAAGACCAGCAAACAGGGATGCTGCTGGCCCTCGGCTTTCCAGACATGCACCGAAAGGACCGTGCCCTCGGCTGGACGCCATTTGGCGGGGATTTGCACCCGCCGCTTGTCATCCAAGCCGAAGTCGTATTCACCCTTGAAGGTGACACGCCCAGTTTCGGTTATTGCAGACATTTGCCATGCCAATGGGCCACCCAAACAACATTAACCCACAGCAACCCACTGCGCCCCACTTTGTATTCCTTTCACCCCACACGGGTCAACAAGGAACCCACTTTTATTTTAAAATCGTATTAACATTTGATAATCAAGTGGTTACACTATCCCTGCGAATGCAGATAATCCCGGGCGCAAACTTTTCTGAACGAATTATTGGCGTTTCCCAACGATGCCAAGAGGGAACTTTAACGAATACCTTGTGTCGTTTTATCTTACCAAACCGAGAGACCACGCATTTCGGCCTGACTTTCTCCTGAATCCTTTACCACTCTTGCCCCACTGGTCCCGTGCGCACGGCTGATTTCGACTTTACGCTACCCCCGGAGCTGATCGCCCAAACCCCAACTGCGGCTCGGGATGGCTCGCGCCTGATGGTGATGCATCGGGCAGACCATCGCCTGGCGCACCGGTCCTTCCGCGAGGTGCCGGACCTGCTCCGAGCTGGTGATTTGCTCGTGTTGAACAATTCCCGCGTGCTCAGGGCGCGGTTACGCGGCCTCAAACCGACGACCGGCGGGGAGGTGGAACTCCTGCTTGTCGAAGAAACCGCCCGAAATGAGTGGTGGACGCTGCTGCGACCCGGCAAACGCGTCCGCCCCGGCACGGAGATTAACCTGCGCACCAACACCGGCGCACCATCGGCCATCCGGGCTGTAATTCTGGCAAAAAACCCCGAAGGTCACTGCCAAGTCCGGTTCACCGGCACCCCGCAGATCTTGGACGAGCTGGACTCGCTCGGTGAAATTCCGCTGCCGCCCTACATTGAGCGCGCAGCCGGAGCCGCCGATGACGCGCGATATCAGACCGTGTATGCGCAGGCAGACGGATCCGTCGCCGCCCCGACGGCAGGCCTCCACTTCACGCCCGAACTGCTCGACCAAGTCCGCGCACGCGGCGTGCAAGTTCACTTTGTCACCCTGCACGTCGGGCTCGGCACCTTCGCCCCGGTCAAGGCGGAGAACATTGCGGATCACCCGATGCATGAAGAACGCTTCGAATTGCCCGCAGCCACCGCAGACGCCATCAACGCTGCGAAACGCGAGGGCCGGCGCGTCATCGCCGTCGGCACCACCACGGTGCGTGTGCTCGAGAGCGCCGCGCAGCTTCCCGGCTGCGAGTCGCAGCTCACGGCGTTGCAGGGCCGCACCCGCATCTTCATTTACCCTCCCTACCGGTTCCGCGTCATCGATGGTCTGCTCACCAATTTCCACCTGCCCCAATCCACGCTGCTCATGCTCGTGAGCGCCTTCGCCGCGCCCGGTGAACTGCGCGGGCGTGAATTCATCCTCGCCGCCTACGCCGAAGCCGTGCGCGAACGCTACCGCTTCTTCAGCTACGGGGATGCGACGCTCATCATTTGAGTTTCGCGCGCGGCGATTCGCGCTATCTGTTCACCCGCCCATGCGCACCCGCAGCCAGCTCGAATCTCGCAACTCCAGGACCGGAACGGGCTTACTTCCCTTTGTTCTCGTGAACATGGCGATGTCTGCCGACGGCAAGATCGCCTCGGCCAACCGCGCCGTCGCCACCTTCAGCAGCCGCCGCGACCACGATCACCTCTACGAACTCCGCGCCACGGCCGACGCCGTGATGAGCGGCGCGCGCACCGTGGACCTGAACAACTACACGCTCGGCCCCGGCGCGGAGCGCTTCCGCAAGCTGCGGCTCAAGCGCGGGCTCGCGGAGCAGAACCTGCGGGTCATCGTATCCGGGTCCGGCTCAGTCAACCCACACGCGGAAATCTTCCAGCACCGCTTCTCCCCCATCCTCCTGCTGACAAGCAAACGCGCGCCCGCCGCTGCCTTGACCAAACTCCGTGCCGTGTCCGACGCGGTCAAAGTGACCGGCGACGAGGAAGTGGACTTCGCCAACGCGCTGCGCTGGCTCCGCCGCGAGTGGAACGTGAAGCGCCTGCTGTGCGAGGGCGGCGGCGAGCTTAATGAAGCGCTCTTCCGGGCGGGCCTCGTGGATGAGCTGCATCTCACTCTGTGCCCGCGCCTCATTGGCGGGCGGAGGGCGCCCACCATCGCGGACGGACCCGGCTTTGCCAATCTGGCCGACGCCTTTCAACTGCGGCTCGCCAGCACCCGGCGCGTAGGCGATGAACTGTTCTGCGTCTTCAGCCGCCGCGCGTGATGCGTTTGCGCACCACGCGCACCAACTCTTCCTGCCCCGTGTCGAAGAAATGGCTCGCACCCGCCACGGGCGCGTAATCCACCACCACACCCGGCGCACAGGGCCGGGCCGCCAGTTCCTTCACCACCACCTCGGGCACCAGCGCATCCGCCGAGCCGTGCACGATGAGGCCTGGCGTCCGCCATTCCTTCACGCAGCCGAAGTCGAGGTTGTTTGCCGGTGGCGCCACTACCACGAAGCCATCGAAGCCGCCGGCCTTGGCCAGCAGTTGCAGCCCAATCCAGGAACCGAAGGAAAACCCCGCCACCCACTTCGCCTTCGCTTGGGGACACTCCGCGCACAGCCACGCCCAGGCCGCCTCGGCATCCGCCAGCTCCCCTGCCCCGCCGGAGAATTCGCCCGCGCTGCGGCCGACGCCGCGGAAGTTGAACCGCAACACGCTGAAGCCCGCGTCCTGAAAGGTGGTGAACAGCGAATACACCACCAGCGTGTTCATCGTGCCCCCGAACTTGGGATTCGGATGCAGCACCAGCGCGATGGGTGCGTGCGGCAAGGCCGCGCGATGAAACCGGCCTTCCAGGGAACCGGCCGGACCAGCAATGGTTACGGATGGCATGGGTCAATTCTAATCACAGCCCCAGCCCAGCTGAAAACTGCTTACTGCAATCCCGCCTTGGTCTCCACCCAGCGGGCGAAGAGCCAGAGCAGGTCAGCCAGGCGATTCAGATAGATGATGATTTCCGGGTTATGGAGCTGTCCGACCTCGTGCAGCGCACAAACGCGCCGCTCGGCCCGGCGGCATACCGTGCGCGCGACATCGAGCGCGGCGCTGTTCAGCGTCGCTCCCGGGGTGGCCCAGCCCTTGAACGTCACGCTCTGCGCCTCGATCTCAGCGACCAGTTTGTTCAGTTTAGCCGTCAACTCGGCGCTCACGAGGGTGAATCCGTCCTTCGCATAACGCGGCAGATCGTCCGTCCCTGTCGCGAGTTCGCCCATGAGGGTCACGAGGTCCTTCTGGATGACAAGCAGGTTGTCCGCCACGAAGGCCTGCTGTGCGGACGCGCGCGCCAGGCCGAGCGCGGCGTTCAACTCGTCCACCGTGCCGTAGGCCTCCACGCGCGGGTGGCACTTCGACACGCGCCGATTATACATCAGGCCGGTCGTGCCGTTGTCGCCTGTCCTGGTTGCAATGCTCATGGGCGCACAGGGTAGGGCGAAGCGCGCAGGCGGCAAGTGCGCACCGCGTTACCTTCGGGCTGGTTCCGTGCGTCTGCCCCGAAGTATGCTCCACACCATGCGTTTACCGCAGATTGTCTGCTTCGTTCTCCTTGCGTTCCTGACGCCCCTTGGCAGCCGTTCTTCTGCCGCGCCAGCGAAGCCGAACATCCTGCTCATCTACATTGACGACCTCGGCTGGGGTGACACGGGGTGCTATGGCGCAACCGCCGTGAAGACGCCCAACGTGGACCGACTGGCGCGTGAAGGTCTCCGCTTCATGGATGGTCATTGCACCTCCGCCACCTGCACGCCCTCGCGTTATGCGATGTTCACCGGCGAATATCCGTGGCGAAAGCGCGGCACCGGCGTGCTGCCCGGCGACGCCGGGCTCGTGCTTGAACCGGAGCGCGGCACGCTGCCGCTGACCTTGCGCGGCGCAGGCTACACGACGGGCGCGGTGGGCAAGTGGCATCTCGGCCTAGGGCCGCAGGGCGGGCCGGACTGGAGCGGCGAGATCAAACCGGGCGCGCGCGAGGCGGGCTTCGACTTCAGCTTCATCATGGCCGCCACCGGCGATCGCGTGCCTTGCGTCTACGTCCACAACGGCCGCGTGGCGGGCCTTGATCCGAAAGACCCGATCGAAGTGAGTTACCAGAAGCCGTTTCCCGGCCTGCCCACCGGCAAGGCCAATCCCGAGCTGCTCAAGATGCACCCCAGCCACGGCCACGACATGGCGCTCATCAACGGCATCAGCCGCATCGGCTACATGAAGGGTGGCTCCGCCGCCCTGTGGAAGGACGAGGACATGGCGGACATTTTCACGCGGCAGGCCATCAGTTTCATCGAAGCGAGCAAGGACCAGCCGTTCTTCCTCTATTTCGGCACGCAGGACATCCATGTGCCGCGCGTGCCGCACCCGCGCTTCGTCGGCAAGTCCGGCATGGGGCCGCGCGGCGACGCCATCGTGCAGATGGACTGGTGCGTGGGCGAACTGCTCGCCGCGCTCGACCGCCTCAAGCTCTCGGAGAAAACGATGGTCGTCTTCAGCAGCGACAACGGCCCCGTGATCGACGACGGCTACAAGGACGACGCGGTCACGAAGCTCGGCGCGCACAAGGCCGCCGGACCATGGCGCGGCGGCAAATACAGCAACTTCGAGGCGGGCACGCGCGTGCCCTTCATCGTGCGCTGGCCGGGCCGCGTGAAGCCCGGGGTCTCGGACGCACTCGTCTCGCAGCTCGATTTCCACGCCTCCTTCGCCGCGCTCGCAGGCGCAAAACCCGCCGACCTGCGCGACAGCCAGAACATTCTGCCCGCGCTCCTCGGTGACTCGGCCAAGGGCCGCGAATCGCACGTCGCCAGCGCCAGCGTGCTGTCGCTGCGCGCCGGGAATTGGAAATACATCAGCCCCGGCCAAGGCCCAAAGCGTAACGCCAACACCAACACCGAGATGGGCAACGATCCCGCCGGCCAGCTTTACGATCTGGCTGCCGATCCGGGCGAGACGAAGAACCTCGTCACCGAGCAACATCAGCGCGCGGCCGAGCTGGCCGCTCAGTTGGAAAAGATCCGCCAGACTGGCCGGCTGCCCGCCGACCAGCCCGGCGCGAAGGGCGAGAAAAAAGGCAAGAAGCAGTAACCAACCCGCGTCCAACCCCCCACCATGAAACCAGCCTGCCTCTCCCTCTTAATCTTAGGGGTTCTATGCGGCCAGCCCTTCGCGGCTGACGCACCGAAGAAAACCGACCCAGCGGCCAAACCCGCCGCCAAGCCCGCCGACCCACAGCGCGCGCCCACGCACGCCAACGTCGCCTACGGCGCGCACGAGCGGCAGGTGCTGGACTTCTACCGGGCCGACTCCGCCACGCCCACGCCCGTCGTCTTCCACATCCACGGCGGTGGCTGGGTGGCAGGCGACAAAAAATCCGTCGCCGCACTGGAGAAGTATTTGGCCGCAGGCATCTCCGTCGTCTCCATCAACTACCGCTACAGCACGCAGGCGCAGCTCGCGGGGGTGAAGCCGCCGGTCGAATGGCCGATCGCCGATGCCGCGCGCGCGCTCCAATTCGTCCGCAGCAAGGCCAAGGAGTGGAACCTGGACAAGCAGCGCATCGGTGCGACCGGCGGCAGCGCGGGCGCATGCTCCTCGCTGTGGCTCGCCTTCCACGCCGATCTCGCCGACCCGAAGAGCACTGACCCGGTCGCCCGCGAATCCACCCGGCTGTGGTGCGCCGCCGTCATTGGCGCGCAAACTTCCCTGGACCCAAAAGAGCTCAAGGAATGGACGCCCAACAGCCGCTACGGCGGCCACGCCTTCGGCTTCATGCCGGACTCGAAGGACAACAAGACCCGCGACACGCAGTTCGCCGCCTTCCTCGCCGCCCGCGAATCCGTCCTGCCGTGGATCAAAAAGTATTCCCCCATCGAACACGTCACCGCCGACGATCCGCCCATCTGGATGGTCTATTCCTCTGCCCCGGCCCTGGGACAGGAGCAAAAAGATCCCACGCACACGGCCAACTATGGGGTGAAGCTGCAGGAAAAGTGCAAAGCCATCGGCGTCCCCTGCGAACTGGTCTATCCCGGGGCGCCGGCCGTGAAGCACGCCAAGGTCGAGGACTACCTGATCGCAACCCTCAAAGCGAAGCGGTAGGGACCAATGCCGCTGCCCCTGCAGCAGGTGGGGCAACTGGTGAACCGAGCCGGTTAAAAGCACCGGCACGGTTTCGCAGCCGTGACGGCGGGCCGCTGGGCGGTTAGGGTTCGTTCATGAACTCAGTGGCGTTCGAACTGACGGTCATCTTCGTCCTGCTGGTGGCCAACGGCGTCTTCTCGATGGCCGAACTGGCCGTGGTCTCCGCCCGGAAGGGCCGGTTGCGCCAGCGGGCGGACAACGGCGACGCCAACGCTCGCACCGCGCTGGAGCTGGCGGAGTCTCCCAACACGTTCCTCTCCACGGTGCAGGTGGGCATCACGCTGGTGGGCGTCCTGGCGGCGGCCTTCAGCGGCGCGACGCTGACGGAGAAACTGGCGGGACCGCTGAAGGAAATCTCCTGGCTCGCGGGCTCGGCGGACAAAGTGGCATTCGCCCTCGTCGTCACCGGCCTCACCTATTTCACGCTGGTAATCGGCGAACTTGTGCCCAAGCGCCTGGGCCTAGGCAACCCAGAGGGCATCGCGTGTGCGCTGGCGGGACCAATGCGCTGGCTGTCCAACCTGGTCTCGCCCTTGGTCACGCTGTTGAGCTGGTCCACGGACGCGCTGCTGGGATTGCTCCGCATCAAGCCCGCGCCCGAGGCCGGCGTGACGGAGGAGGAGGTGCGGCTGCTGGTGCGTGAAGGGATGCGTGCGGGCGTGTTCTACCAGCACGAGTCCGAGATGGTGGACAGCGTGCTGGCATTGGACCGCCTGCCGGTGCGCGAGCTGATGACCCCGCGCGCGAAGATCATCTGGATCAACGTCAACGACCCGCACGAATCCGTCTGGCACAAGATCGTCGTGAGCGGACACACGACGTTTCCCGTGTATGAGGGCAACCGCGACCACGTGCTCGGCGTGGTGTCGGTGAAGGCGATTTATGCGAACCTCGCCGCCGGCGCTCCGGCCCATGTGCGTGACCTGATGGTTCCGCCGCTCGTCGTGCCCGCCACGCAGTCGGCCAGCGGGCTGCTGGAGAAGTTCAAGCAGTGCGGCAAACACGTCGCGCTGGTGGCGGACGAGTTCGGCGGCATCATCGGCCTCGTGTCGCTGCACGACATCATGGAGGCGATCATCGGCGAACTGCCTACGCCAGACGAACGGGCCCGTCCGCGCGCCGTGCGGCGCGAGGACGGCTCATGGCTGGTGGACGGGATGATTGACGCGGCGGAGTTCGAACGCGCGGTGCCGGATTTCAAGCTGCATGCCGCGCCGGAGCGGGACTACCAGACTTTTGGCGGTTTTGTGCTCAAGCATCTGGGCCGCGTGCCCGAGGAGGGCGCGGCGTTCCAGCTGCATGGCTATCACGTCGAGGTCATCGACATGGACGGCCATCGCGTGGACAAGGTGCTGCTGCTGCCCGCCGGGAGCATGGGGAAACCTGCAGCGGGCCGGTGAGCGGTGCCGCCTAGGGCTCCTTCGCAAACTGCGCGTAGCGTTCGGCGATCCGTGCCGCCTTTTCATCACCCTTGTGGAAGATGACGCGGAACCGGAGCTTGAGTTTCTCCCCGGGTTTGAGCGTGTGGGCGGCGTCGGGCAGGTTCTTGTCCAGGCTCTTGCTGCCAAAGGCATTCGCGGTGAACAGGCCGTAGTCGCGCACATGCCAGGGCGTCGGATGGCGGAAGCTCGTCGGGTGATCCATGAACGCGACGCCCAGGTGCTCGCCGCCGACAGGGCCGTGGTAGTCCACCCATTTGGCGCGCTTGGACCAGGTGTCCTTGTCGGTGATGCCCTCGCTGTTGATGATTTTGCCGCCCTGCTTGGAGGTCAGGGCCATCGAGGTGGGCAGCCGCACGCTGAAGCCCGCGTCCTTCATGTCGGCAAAGACCACCGGCTCCTTGGTGCTGTTGTGGAAAACGATTTCGACGTCGACCGTGCGGGAGTCGGCATCAGCGCGGAACGTGAAACGGCGCGTGTCCTCCATGATCTTCCGGCCGCCCTCGAAGGCGACGTAGTCGTTGGCCACGGCAATGACGGCCTTGTCCGCACTGGCCGTGACCTCCGTGAACTCGCGATGCTTGGTGACGCCGAGGTTGGCGAGCTTCGCCTTGTAGGCATCCGGCTTGGCCTTGAGCGATTCGAACGAGGAAGCGTCATGCCAGAACTCCAGCCCGCCAATGTTCTGGTGACCGAAGTAAAACGAACGGTGGTGGGGATGGTCATGCTGCTCGCCCTCCACCTTGTCCATCGGGTAGCGGCGGGACATTTCCTTGCCGGTCGGTCCGATGATGGGCCAGAGGATCGGCTTGTTTTCGGAGAGCGTGACGTATTCGGTGAAGAGCTGGCCGTTGTATTTCACCACGAGGCCGGCGGCGGACTTCTCCGTGGTGAAGCCCTTTTTCTCGGCGGCAAGGCCGGAACCCGCGCCGATGACGAACGCGGTGGTGGCGAGGGCGAACTGACGGCGGTTGAGGGCGGGCGACGTGTGCATGGTTGGATTGTGAGGGCGTTGGACGGCGGACGGGAGGAAAAAGTTCGGGGCGAAACAGCGTGGCGGTCGGTTCAGACGAACTTGCCGGGATTCAGGATGCCGCGCGGGTCGAGTGCCCGCTTCAGCGAACGGTGGAGCGCGCGCACGTCTTCATTCGCCGCGAGCGGCCACCACGGCTTTTTCGCGAGGCCGATGCCGTGCTCGCCCGTGATGACGCCGCCCCACCCGATGATCTGGCGGAAAAGATCATCCAGCGCGGCATCCGCCCGGGCGCGGTTGCCGGGCTGGGCATAATCCACCATGACGTTCACGTGGATGTTGCCGTCGCCGGCGTGGCCGAAGCAGGCAACGGGCAGGCCGTGCTTTTTCTGCAGCCGCGCGGCGAACTTGAACAGATCCTCCAGCCGGCCGCGCGGAACCGTGATGTCCTCGTTGAGCTTCGTGAGCCCGGTGTCACGGAGGCTGTAACTGAACTCCCGCCGCAAACCCCAAAGCGCCTCGACCGCCAGGGCACCAAAGGCACGATTCACGAACGCCGGCCGGTGCGCGGCGACGAGCCGCTCGACCGCCTTCAACTCCGAGCGCACGGAACGCTCCTGACCATCCAGCTCCACAAACAGCATCGCCCGGCAGCCGGCCAGCTGCTCGCTCTTCGTGCGCTTGTAAGCGGCAGCCAGGGTGAACTCGTCGGCGATTTCCAACGCGCAGGGAAGGAAGCCGGCCTTGAAGATGGCGGCCAGCGAACGCGCCGCGCCGTGCGCGGTGTCGAAGCCAACCCCAAGCAGGGCTCGGTAAGGTGGCCGGGGCAGCAGCTTCAAGGTGGCCTCGGTCACGACGCCGAGCAGCCCCTCCGAGCCGACGAAGACACGGTGCAGGTCGAAGCCGGTCTTGTTCTTGTGGCAGCGGCTGCCGAGGCGCACGAGCCGCCCGTCGGCCAGCGCAACCTCGAGGCCGAGCACGTAGTCACGGGTGACGCCGTATTTGAGGCAGCGCGGGCCGCCCGCGTTGGTGGCAATGTTGCCGCCGAGTGAGCAGTCGGCGCGACTGGCGGGGTCGGGCGGATAATACAGGCCGCGCTTTTCGGCGGCGGCCTGCAGCGTCGCTGTGAGGACGCCCGGCTCGACCACGGCCACGAAGTCGCGCGGGTTGATTTCCTTGATGCGGTTCATCCGCGCAACCGAGAGCGCGATGCCGCCGCGCACCGGCACGCAGCCCCCCACGTAACCGTAGCCGGCTCCGCGCGGCGTGACGGGAATGCGGTGCTCGTGCGCGAGCCGCAGCACGGCGGCGACGGCCGCGGGCGTCTTCGGCAGCGCGACGATGTCCGGCAGATGCGTGGCGAACCACTTGTCGCCCGCGTGGGCGGTGCGGGTCGCTTCGTCCAGGCAAAGTTCATCGGGCGCCAGGACGCGGCGGAGTTTGGGGAGAATGGATTGGCGGCGTTTCTTCACGCGGCGTGGATTAAGAGTAAGAGCAGATTCAAGAGCAAGCAGGAGGCGTTCAAACCGGGCAAGTCATTTTGGGATACCGGGCGATCATTGCCAACAACGCGGGACAGCCAGGCCCAAAAGTGACGCAGGATGGCCGGCCGAGAAAGGCGAGAGCCAAGTGACAGTGGAAATTCAAAATGTGAGCCAGGACATTTTGTGACCAATCAACCTACGCTTGCCGCCGGCTTGGGAAGCGCCGCATCGGTGTCGTTTTTTACCCAACCTGCATTAAAAGAAGCCGGATCATCAGGGCGATTTACTTTTCCGGCGGTGAACCACGAAGTTTTGTAATGGATTTAGTCGATGATCCGTTGTCGGCATGGACGCTGCTTCGGTTACCGGGCAGCCAATTCCTATTTTGCTCGCATGATGATTCAAGAACCGGCTCAGACCTCACCCATTAATGATTATCTTAAGGAGATTCACCACCGGCATGCGGAGCTGAAGGAGGGCCAAGTAGCCACTTACATTCCTGAACTGGCGAAGGCCAACCCGGACTGGTTTGGCATCTGCCTCGCGACCACCGGCGGCCATGTCTACGAGGTGGGGGACTCACGGCAAAGCTTTACCATCCAGTCCATCTCCAAACCGTTCGTATATGGGTTGGCGCTGGAGGACAACACGCGGGCGGAAGTGTTGAAAAAAGTTGGAGTGGAACCCACGGGAGATGCGTTCAACGCCATCAGCCTCGAGCCCGGAACGGGTCGGCCCAGAAACCCGATGATCAACGCCGGGGCGATTGCCGCCGCCGGTTTGATCGCCGGGAAGCAGCCCACCGTGCGGCTCCGGCGGATGTTGGACATGTTCGCGCTCTACGCCGGGGAGGCTTTGGCCTTGGATGAGGAGGTCTATCGCTCGGAGAGTGAAACCGGCCATCGCAACCGCGCCATTGGCCACCTGCTCCGGAACTTCGACATCCTGACCGAGCCACCGGAACCGGTGGTGGATCTCTATTTCAAGCAGTGCTCCGTTTCGGTCAATTGCCGCCACCTTGCGGTCATGGCTGCCACCCTGGCCAACCGCGGCGTCAACCCTGTCACAGGCAAGCAGGCGATTCGCGGCGAATACGTCGAAAGCGTTCTGAGCGTGATGGGTTCTTGTGGCATGTATGACTACGCTGGCGAATGGTTGTATCGCGTCGGCATGCCGGCCAAAAGCGGCGTGGCCGGCGGAGTGATTGCGGTGCTCCCCGGCCAGCTTGGCATAGGAGTCTTTTCGCCGCGTTTGGACAGCCGGGGTAACAGCGTCCGCGGGCTGCGCGTGTGTGATGACCTTTCCCGTTTTTTTGACCTGCACCTGTTCAACAACCCGCACGCCAGCAACTCCGTAATCCGCCTGAAGTTCACGGCCGCCGCCGTCAGTTCGAACAGACTCCGAACGCCCGCGGAGAAGCGGGTCCTCACCGCCCACGGAGACCGTTTTCACCTTTATCAACTGCAGGGAAATCTCGTGCTGTCCACGGCCGAGGTTTTCCTGCACGACCTGTTCTCAGGCATGGCCGGGGTGGACGCAGTGGCCTTTGACCTAAAACACGTGTTGAGCATCAACGAGACGGCCGCCCGGCTATTTCATGATCTGCTGCTAAAGGTCCATGCCCAAGGCAGGCAAATCCTGTTCACGAGCACCGCCCACCTGCCCCAATTCCGTCGCTATCTGAAACAAAAGCTGAAGGATCGATTTGACTCTCTCTTCCTCAGTTTTCCTGACAACGACAGCGCAATCGAATGGTGGGAAAATCGCCTGCTCGAGGCTCACCTCCCCACGCAGCTTGCCGAGCCATCCGCATCGCCGATGGATTACGAGCTGTTCGCCGATCTGCGGCCGGAGGAGATGACTATTCTCACCGCGCAGCTCCAGCGCCGTCAGTTCCGCCCCGGGGAGACGATCGTCGGCCAAGGCGCGCCCGCAGGCGAACTCTTCTTCGTCTCGCGTGGGCGTGCCAGTGTGACCGTGCCGCTCTCCAGCGGCGGGCACCGACGCCTCGCCACTTTCTCACCCGGGATGAATTTCGGCGAAATGGCCATGCTCGACCGCGCGCCGCGCTCGGCTTCCGTAATCGCCGATACCGCAGTCGTGTGTGACGTTCTGATGCTTGAGGCGTTCGATCGCCTCGGCGAAACCCATCCAAGGATCCAAACCGTCCTGTTGCGCAATCTTGCCCGGGGGCTCTCCGCAAAGCTGCGCAAGGCCAACCGCGAGCTGAGCGTGTTTGATTAGTTCGCGGGCCGCGCGGGCGCTCCACCGAGTGAATCCCAGCTCTTCAGCCCGATGATGGGCAGCGCGAACTCGAAAACCCGCTCCCACTCCGGCGTGTCGGCGGCCCGGAAGCATTCGTAGCTGCGCTTGGGCGGCCGCGCATCGCCGGCCTTCGGCTTCATGCCGCGCAATCCCAGCAGCAACCCGCCCTCATGCGGGTGATCCACGTGCCGGTGCAGGATGAAGGCATCGATTCCTTCCATCCGCTCGACCTTTTTGTAGGCATAGCAATACGCGGCGGCCTGCACCAGTTCCCCGTCTGGCCCCGGCGGCGTCTGGAATCCCTGCTCGCTCAGAATGATCCGGCGCGGTTGCCCGCGGAAGAGCAGCTCCGGCCGGCGCAGATACGCCGGCAACAGTTCGAGATTCTTGAACGTGATGCGCGGCGTGGTCAGCCCATTGGTCGTGGCTGACTGGTCGTTCCAAAACCGCGGCTCAAACAGGTTTTCCGGGTAGGGATGAAACGCCACGTGCCAGTCGAAATCGCCACCTTTCCGGGCTTGCTGCGCGAAGTAGTCCAGAAACGGCCGCGCGGGAAAGGCCTGCTGTTCATCGCCCGCCGCGTAACGGATGTTCCAATGGTGTTCCAGTGAAAGATACACGCGTGCCGCGCTGGACTGCCGCCGGATGGCCGAGTGGGCGAGGCGGACCGTGCGCAGGTAGTCGTCCGTAAACGCCTCCAGGCTCACCCGGCCCATGTTCGCCCACCACCAGTGCGAGTTGACCTCGTTGCCCATGACGTAGCCGCTCACGCGCCCATGTTTCCGGTCCGGCCGCGACCAGCGTTCCGCGCAGAACTCGAGCGTGGCGGCCAGCCAGTCGCGGCCTTCCTCCGTCACCGTGTTGAAATTCCCGAGCCGGTTCGGGGCATTGGTCACGCAGCGCGGATGGATCAGCAGACGGTTAACTTCCGGATCACCCGATTGATACGTCAGCACGATGAGTGTCACAACCGCGCCCCCGTCGGACAGCGCCTTGATACGCCGGTCCATCGCCTCCAGATACCCGGGCCGGAAAGTATAACGCCGCCCGGCAAAATCCCAGCCCGGCGCCCCGGTGCCACCCCGGGGATCAATCAACTGGGACAAGTTGAAATTCAGCGCCGCGTGCTTCACTCCCAGCGCCAGCGCATCCTCGGTCAACTCCACCTGCAAGCCCTTCTTCGAAGCCGCGACCGGATACTCCTCCACGTAACGGGAAGCCACCGTTGGCGGCGCGGCGGAAACCGCCCCGCTGATGGCTCGGAGGAGAACCAGGATGACCAGGAAAGCTCTGATGCCGCCCAGCGTAGCGAACCAACGTCCTTCGCACAACGAGCGGGATGTCACCGCAACTCCGGCTTGCAGTCCGGCGCAAATGGGCTCAATTGCTGCGCGACCGTTTCGCCACGAACCATTGTCACGAACATGCCCAGCAACGTCCTCGGCCAACCCCTGCAGTGCTGCTGCACCGCACCGCGCACCGGCTTTTATCGCGACGGCTACTGCCGCACCGGCCCGGAGGATCGCGGCCTGCACACCGTTTGCGCCGTGATGACTGCGGAGTTTCTCGCCTTCACCCGTGCGCGCGGGAACGACCTCTCCACGCCCGTGCCGGAACATGATTTCCCCGGCTTGAAACCCGGCGACCGCTGGTGCCTCTGCGTCACGCGCTGGGTTGAGGCGTTCAACGCCGGCCAAGCCCCGCTCGTCGTCCTCGAAGCCACGCATTTGCACGCGCTCGAGTTCGTTCCGCTGGAAACCCTGCAAGCTTACGCCGCACGGTGAGGATCGCGCCGCGGCGCGCTTAACCATCGCGGCGCCCGGGCCTCGTTCGCGCCGCCCGCAACTGCCCGCAACCCGCCGCCACATCAATGCCCCGGCGCTGGCGGACCGTGCTCGGAATGCCCGCCTCTTGCAGCACCCGTTGAAACGCCTTCGCCGCTCCGGCCTGCGTGGCCGCTCCGGCAAACCCCTCGGTCGGGTTGAGCGGAATCAGATTCACGTGCGCCGCCAAGCCGGCGAGCAACGTGGCCAGCCGCCCCGCCTGCGCCGGCGAATCATTCGCCCCCGCGATCAGCGTCCACTCGAAGAAAATGCGCCGGCCCGTCTGCGCGAAGTAAGTCCGGCACGCCGCCATCAACTCCCCCAGCGGCCAGCGCTGGCTCGCCGGCACCAACGCCGCGCGCTCCGCCTCGGTCGCGCCGTGCAGGCTGACGGCGAGGTGATACGGCCGCCGCTCCTCCGCGAGCCGCAGGATGCCCGGCACCACGCCCACCGTGCTGATCGTGATATTGCTCGGGCCGAGGTTCAGCCCGCGCCGGTCCGTGATGATCTCCAGCGCCGTCATCACCGCATCGTAATTGTGCAACGGCTCGCCCATCCCCATGAGCACCAGATTGCGCAACCCTACGCCACCCGCGGCGCGCAACGCGAGCTGCGCATGCCGCACCTGCGCGACGATTTCGCCCGGGCGCAGATGCCGCACGAAACCCATCTGCCCCGTCGCGCAAAAAACGCAGCCCATCGCGCAGCCCGCCTGCGTGCTCAGGCACGCGGTGTGGCGACCCTTAAAACCCATCAGCACCGTCTCGATGGTCTGCCCATCGGCGAGCCGGAGCAGAAACTTGCGCGTCAACCCATCGCTGCTGGCGGTATCCGCCGTCTCGAACGGCACCTCGACAAAAAACCGCCTTCCCTCGCCCACGTGCTCCGTCACCCATCGCCGTAACGGCGGGAGGAAATCCGGCGCATCCGAAAAAACCCGGCTCAGCCCGTGATGCAACGACCGCCACAACGCCCGCGCATGCAGCGGCGACACTCCGGACGCGGCCAACTCCCGTTCCAGCTCCGCAAACGTGAGATCGAGGAGCGAACGCGGCGCGGTTGGAGGAACGGCGACGGAAGTCATATCGCTCAAAGTGTGTCCACGAAGCCTTTTGCTGCGAGAGCGAAATCTCAACCAGCATCTGCGCGCTTTGAGTTGGCCGGAATCTCGTTGGGATTTGAGGACGGAGGGCGACTGTGTCCGCAGGACCAGTCGGAGCTCGTAGCCCCGCCAATTACTTCATCAAGAACTTCGTGATATCAGGGTGAGTCTCTCCCGCTTTGGTCACGAGAGTAATCTGGTCTGCGTCGCAGTTGATGCGCACATGCCAATACATCCGTTCTCCTAGATCGGTGACATGGAATCGCTTGAGCCAAGGCACGAAGTCGCCGGCGGGAATCAGGATCACTCGTTGGGAACTACCGCATCCAAAAGCGACATACGCGTTCGGATACTTGGACAGTGCATCTTTTTGGTGAGGATGGAAAGCGAACCAATATCTTGGTTGGCTTGCTGAGCCATACTCTCGTGAGTTTAAACAGAATACTGCGATCTTGTCATCCACCGACGAGTAAAGCGCGGAAGATCTCTTGATTAGGAGGGTCTTCAATTTGGTTTGGACTCGCGCGATGCATTCCTCCCGAAAGTTCACGGGTGTGAACTTCTTCTCTCCGTCGTCGGACTGAACCGCCTGCTGGAGGCCGTCTTCTTTCTTTACATCCTCAGCTGCTGAGAAAACCAAGTCGATGATCTCATCGACCTTCGTGTATTCTTTTGGGCGAAGAATATGACGAATCTTGCGGACCACCTGCGGGTCTTCGAGCTCTTCTTTGACAGTAACCAATCGGAGTAGTGCATCGACACTGATCATCCGAATGTCCCAAGCGTGGCGAGAGCCTCGAACTTGGGCTTCCCAACTTCCGGTGTCGCTGCGACCGACCACGATGAGAATTGAAGACTTATCAAAATCGATCTTCTTAGCTGCGCCGAGTGCCTTGCGGTAGTCGGCAAGGGTATCGAGATCGATTGTGTAGGCGTCGGTTGTCTTAACTTCCAAGATTATGGCAGAGTCATCATCGGAGCGCCAAAGGCCATCGTGTCCGATGTCATTAACTTTGCCGCGATAGAGCCCATTCTCCGCTTCGAATCCGAGACGGCGGCCCACTTCGTTGATCACGTCCTGTAGCGCAGAGCTCGCTTCAGAGAATTTTTCGGCTCCGAGACACTCATTCGCATATCGCGCGAGTAGCTCTGAGGGAACGTGCGACAGGAATTCGCGAAATTCCTTAGAAGCGTTACCGCCATCGCGAAGTTTGCCGTCTCCGGCCAACCCGACCATCGCTTGGATGTGCTTCGCCGAGAGTTCGGTCTGCTGAGATTTCCAAAGCGAAGTGAGTGACATCTTAGATCCTCAATTCTTCACCGTCGCCAGTTCCTCTTCAAAATCCACGATCTCCTTGATCTGCACCAGGAACCAGCGGTCAATCTTCGTGAGGTTGAAAATTTCGTCGACGGTAAAGCCGGCGCGCAGGGCGTGGCGGATGAAGAAGATGCGTTCGGCGTTGGGCACGCTCAGTTTGCGGCTGATGACGTCGCGCGGGAGGATGTCGCGGTCGCCATAGACTTCGGTGCCGATGCGCCAGGGTTTGCCGTCGCCGCCCAAACCGCTGCGGCCGATCTCCAGCGAGCGCAGACATTTTTGCAGGCTTTCCTTGAACGTGCGCCCGATGGCCATGGCTTCGCCCACGCTTTTCATCTGCGTGGTGAGCGTGGGGTCGGCTTGCGGGAATTTCTCGAAGGCAAAGCGCGGAATCTTGGTGACGACGTAATCAATGCTGGGCTCGAAGCTCGCGGGGGTTTCGCGCGTGATGTCGTTCTTGAGTTCGTCGAGCAGGTAGCCGACGGCGAGTTTGGCGGCGATCTTGGCAATGGGGAAACCCGTCGCCTTGGAGGCCAGAGCGGAGCTCCGGCTGACGCGCGGGTTCATCTCGATGATGACCATGCGCCCCGTCTGGGGATCGCAGCCGAACTGGATGTTCGAACCGCCGGTCTCGACGCCCACGGCGCGGATCACGGCGAAGCTCTGGTCGCGCATGATCTGGTATTCCTTGT